>JAIBDO010000021.1 GCA_024686195.1 Gammaproteobacteria bacterium
CGTTTCGATCAGGATTTCAACAGTACGGATCTGAGCTGGCTGCTGCTGCGCGCACGCGTATTAATCGAATCAGAACGATATGAGCAGGCGATTCGCCTGTTGCAGGGACGCGAAGAGTGGCAGGCCAGGTTGACCAGTATGCTGGCCGATTTTCGGCTACAGCGAATCGATAAAGATGAACTTTGGCGCCAGGTGGCAAAACGCAGCAAAGATGCTGACGTTGACGAAGCTGAGCGCAGTAGCCTGTGGGGGCTTGGCTTTTTTGCGGCGCAAAAAATGTCACCTTCAGACCGGGTAGTGGCGCTTGAATCACTGTTTCGCAGCGAACAGGAATCACCGCTCAAGTTGTTCCGGATATCGGTTGATCAGCTATGGGATGCCTATGTCGAATATGCCGAACTGGTGGGTAACCGGTCTGAACTGTTACTTGGCGCAGATGAAAAATGGCTTGAGCTCGCTAACGCTGGCAGCTCCGCTACGCCGGTCAAGTCGCGCGCGCTGTTCGCGATGCTAATGCTGCGCTCGCAAGACCATGAAGTCAGTAATCGCGCTGCTGCTGGATACATGAATACCTTTGAAGAAATGGATGAAGCAGACCGTCGGTTGTTGGAGAATCTGTTCAATCACAGTCAAACCTTTTCCAACGCGCGCAATATTCCTGCAGGAATTCGTTTCCAACTGGTGGATCTGGCGCTTAAGTCAGCTGATATCGAGGAAGCGACCAGGTTGATGTCGGGGCTGGACACGGTACCCCCGGGAACCAGTCGTTTCGACTGGCAGTTGCGTCGCTCGAGAGTGCTGATTCTGGGTGGTCGTTACGATGAAGGTAACCTGGTGTTGCAGGAACTGATTGCCGAGTATCTTGAGCCGCAGCCGGAAGCGACTGATCGCATTCTACAGGTACTGTTTGATATACAAACGGTTGGCCTGCATGCGCAGGCGATTGATCATTTCGGACACTTGTTGCGACTCGATATCGAGCTCAAGCGACGCCGCGAAATCCTTTACTGGATCGGAGATTCTTACCGTGGCCTGGAAAAGTATGATCAGGCCGCACTGCTTTATTTGCAGTCGGCGATGATGCCGGGGCCGGATTCGATGGATCCCTGGGCGCAGACAGCCAGATTTAATGCCGCCGAAAGTCTGCAACTCGCGGGCCTGGTGGACGATGCGCGGCGGATTTATCAGGCCCTGCTGCGAGTTACCGAAGATCAGGCGCGACGATCTGTTTTAAGCCACAAGATTCAGCAGCTGTGGCTGAACCAGGGTCTGAATCAGAACCTGCAGTAGATCGTCGAGGTTCGACATTACCTATTCAGCCGGTCGGTCTTGAAAAACCGTACCGAAATCCTCATATAGATCCGCAAAATCACCTTTGTCCGTGGAGAGAACAAGAGATGACGACCGCCAGTAACACCGAGACCCGTGGCTTCGAAACCGAAGTCAATCAATTACTCGATTTAATGATTCATTCGCTTTACTCGAACAAGGATATTTTCCTGCGCGAGTTGATTTCAAATGCCTCAGATGCCTGTGATCGCCTGCGTTTCAATGCGATCTCAAATGCTGATCTTTACGAGCAGGACACCGAACTCAAGATCAAGGTCGCTTACGACGCGGAGAAGCGTACGGTTACCATTAGCGACAATGGTGTCGGTATGACTAGAGATGAAGTCATCGATCACATCGGTACCATCGCCAAGTCAGGAACCCGCTCGTTCCTTGATTCAATGACCGGCGACGAAAAAAATGACGCCCGCCTCATCGGCCAGTTTGGTGTCGGCTTCTATTCATCGTTTATTGTTGCCGACGAAGTGACATTGCGTACGCGCAAGGCGGGCGAAGGCACTGACCAGGGTGTCGAATGGATATCGAAGGGTAAGGGTGACTACAGTATCGCATCCATCGACAAGCCGACCCGAGGTACCGAGATCACCCTGCAGTTGCGCGAGGCTGAAGACGAGTACCTGAATGACTGGAAACTGCGCTCCATCATCACCGAATATTCCGATCATATCGGCTTTCCGGTGCTGATGGATAAGAAGGTAGAAGCCGAATCCGACGAGGGCGAGGGTGAGGGCGAGACCGTCATCGAGGAGGAAACAGTGAACCAGGCTTCGGCCTTGTGGACGCGCGAACGCTCCGAGCTCAAGGACGAAGATTACACCGAATTCTACAAGCACGTTGCCCGCGATTTCGAAGATCCTCTCGACTGGAGCCATAACCGTGTCGAAGGTACCAATGAATATACCTCGTTACTCTACATTCCTTCGCGTGCACCCTACGATCTATACGACCGCGAGTCGAGCCAGGGTATAAAGCTTTACGTGCAGCGCGTATTCATTATGGAAGACGCGGAAAAGTTGATGCCGCGTTACCTGCGTTTCGTCCGTGGCCTGATCGATTCGAACGATTTGCCGTTGAACGTATCGCGTGAAATTCTGCAGGGCAGCAAGGTTATCGACAGCATTCGCAGCGGTTCGACCAAGAAAGTACTCGGTATGCTGGAAAAGATGGCAAAGAACGATCCGGAAAAATATCAAAAATTCTGGACTGAATTCGGCCGTGTTTTGAAGGAAGGCCCCGCAGAAGATTTTGCCAACCGTGACAAAATCGGAAAATTGCTGCGTTTTGCTACTAGCCTCACTGACGTCGCCGAACAGACGGTATCGCTCGACGATTACATCGGTCGTATGCAGGAAGGGCAGGACAAAATCTATTACATCGCCGCCGACACGCACGCCGCTGCCAAGAGTAGCCCGCATCTCGAGATTTTCCGCAAGAAAGGAATCGAGGTTCTGTTACTATCGGATCGCGTTGACGAATGGTTGACATCACACCTGCAGGAATTCGATGGCAAGAAGTTGCAGTCGGTCGCCAAGGGGCAGCTCGATCTGGGTGATGATGAAGCTTCCGAGAAGGCGCTGGAAGAGAAAGCAAAATCGGCAGAGAAATTGTTGAAACGTATGAAGAAATCGCTCGACGAGAAGGTCGAGGATGTACGTGTCACCAACCGCCTGACGGATTCGCCGGCCTGCATCGTTTTGAATGAGCAGGATATGGCGATGCACATGCAACGCATACTCAAAGAAGCAGGGCATGAGATGCCGGTTACCAAGCCCATACTTGAAATCAATCCGGATCATCCGATCGTGAAGCAACTCGACGGCGAGAAGTCGAAAAAGAAGTTTGACGATTGGTCTGCTATATTATTTGATCAAGCGCTGCTGGCTGAAGGCGGTCAACTGGATGATCCGGCAGGTTTTGTTGCAAAACTCAACAAGATGTTGGTGGCCATTGCCCGATAACACGACGATACGAAAATTCATCCGCCACCCGGTGGATGTGCCGATACAGGTTACCAATAGCTGGGTGGATGATGATGACGAGGAACTCGATCAGACCATCACCAACGTCGGACTCGGTGGCCTCGCCTTCGTATCGGCAAAACCGCTGGAAGTCCTGGATCGGGTGCGCGTCTGCATCCCGATCCTGAAGCGTGACAATACCTTGATCGGTAACGTCGTGTGGTGTGAAAAATGCGCTAACGGTGTCGAGTTCGAAATCGGTATCGAGTTCGAAAAGTCGCGCGACGCGTTCCGCCTGCGTATGATCGAACAGGTTTGTCACATCGAGCACTATCGCAGGGAAGTCATGCTGAGCGAAGGCCGCGAACTGAGTGCTCAGGAAGCGGCCAGTGAGTGGATTTCGAAATACGCTGACGATTTCCCCGCTCTCTAACGAACCATGTCAAACAAGCCTTCAGTCGCCATAATCGGTGCCGGGCTGGCCGGTCTTACCTGCGGTACCGCGTTGCAGGGGATGGTCGATAATGTGCGTATTTTTGAGAAAGATGTTTTTCCCGGCGGTCGTATCAGTCGTTTTCGGGCCGGTGATTATGAATTCAATCATGGCGCGCAATATTTTACCGTCAATAACCCACTGTTCTGGAACATCGTCTCGGCCTGGCAGAACGAAGGTATCGTTCGACCCTGGGACGGCTGGATAGTCGAACTACAGAGAGGGCATATCACCAATAGCGATATGTCGACACAGCGGTTTGTCGGTGCTCCGCGCATGTCAAAAATCGTGGAAAATCTTGCCCGCCACTGTGACCTGGTGACGTCAACAAACATTGTTGAACTGGAGCGCCAGGAATCCGGTGGTTGGCGTCTTTTCAATGAACGGGGTGACTACCAGGGTTTGTTCGATGTCGTGATCGTAGCCACGGCGGCGAACGAGGCAGTCGAACTGTGCCGCTCGGTTGCGGATATCCGCCGGGCTGCCGATAATGTCGACATGACCGTTTGCTGGACTGGTATGTTCGCTTTTGAGCGCCCTCTTAATCTTCCCTACGATGCCGCCTTTGTGCTCGATTCACCGCTGTCCTGGATCTCGCGTTATCACTATGGCGAACAGCAAGCTGGCGCTGATTGCTGGGTCTTGCATGCCACACCGGAGTGGTCGCAACAATACGTCGCCAGTTTTCGCGGACGGGTGATGAATGCCTTGCTGGATGCCTTCTGGGAAGCGACTGATCTGGCCGTTCATAAACCGGCATCTGCTTCGGTGCATTGCTGGAAACATGCATTACCAATCAATCCGATCAATGAAGACTCGTTGTTCGATGAGTCGAAGGGGATCGGTGCCTGTGGCGACTGGTGTACCGCCCCGCGGATTGAAGGCGCCGTATTGAGCGGTTTTTCGATGGCCGACCGGGTGATGAAATACGTTCGTAAACACCATGCCTGAACGCGTGCTGCTGGTTTTTCCTCCGTGTCGTTAGAAAGTACCCGGCTCGACAAGTGGTTGTGGGCTGCACGCTTCTTCAAGACTCGAGCGCTTGCCACCGCGGCGGTTAACGGGGGCAAAGTTCATGCGCGTGGCCAGGCGCTGAAACCTTCGCGTGCTGTCAAGATTGACGATTGTTTCGAGGTTCGGCGAGGTTATGAAATTTTTGAAATCGTCGTTACTGGCATAAACGACCGCAGGGGTTCGGCAAGCGCAGCGCAGCTGATGTATCGTGAGACCGCAAGCAGTGTCGTGCGGCGCCAGGCCGAGGCGGAGAAACGCAAGCTTGCTATGATGCAACGTCCGCAGACTGCGGGACGGCCCGATAAAAAGCAGCGTCGCCAGATACGCCAGTTTATCGAGAAACCATGAATTCGAAGATGAGCAGATCACCGCATAGAGTATTCGTCTACGGAACTCTGAAACGGGGGCAGCGGAATTTTCATTACCTGCAGGATGCCGAGTTTGTCGGGCAGTTCAGCACTGAGTCGATTTACTCGATGTTTGTTTTCGAGGACTACCCCGCGGTATGCGTGGACGGTCAACACGCCATTCATGGTGAAATTTATCATGTCAACGATGCCCAGTTCCGCTTGCTCGACGAGCTCGAATGGTATCCGGATTTTTACCAGCGAATTGAAATCCTGACCCACCACGGGGAGGCCTGGATGTATATCGTCAAGGCTCAATTATGTGAGGGCAAGCAGCAGATTGATGGTATTTGGCCCTAATGCCGCTAAATTAAGCACAACCTCATAACTTTCCTTGTGGTCGGGAGAGGTCGGATGAATGACGACAATTCGCAAAGTAAACCGCAGGCGGCGAAGCCGCCGAGGCATTTGCGAATTGTCGTCATTCATCCGCCCGTAGTGGAACTTCGTGTGCACCGGTGTTTTGGCCTGGGCAGATGCCATTGATTTGTGACCCTGATTATTAACCCGCATTCTTGACGATAGACAGGATACTGCTGCGAACTTCGGTGCTCAGCAGGTTGCGCAAATCAAGGCTGATATAGTCGAATCCCGGGGCGAACTGGAGTTGTTGCTTGTCATCGCGCAGCAGATACTCGCTGTCGACCATGGTATCGATGAAATCGCGAAATAACAGGCGATCGAAAAAGTCAGGCGAGTTAATGCCGTAGATCATCGAGATCTTTTGTGCCAGCAGGTGGCAGCGATACTCAAGCCGACTCTCGTCCATTGGCTCCGGGGATGTTTGCCACAGCAGAATGAAAGTCATGTAGTAGCGTTCCAGAATCGGTTGCACTATGTGCGCGAGTCGCAGGAGCTGTATAAAGGCAAGGTGACTGCGTCGCGGACGCCTTAGGTTTTTGCCCAGTGACTCCAGCACGGCTTCTTTGATCAGGCAGTCAATAAATTCATCGACGATCGTCTCGAGAGTCTCGGCGCACCACTCCAGCTGTAATTCTGATTTGAGGAACGGGTAGAGCAGGGCAATCTTGCGCTGTACGCTGGCGCGGGAAACTCGACGCACATTGATAAAGCAGCAGGCAATCAATGCTGGAATCACCAGGCTGTGCAGGCTGTTGTTTCGGTAATAGCTAAGCAATACCGAATCTTCCGGCTTCAGGTACACGATATCGCCAAGTTCATGCTGGCGCAGGTGAACGATTTTCTGACTGGCAATGCGCTCGATCTGCGCCTGATCAATACTACCCTCGATGTGAATTGAGGCAAGACAGTCCGCGCCACGAATCAAACGGTGAAGAAATTCTGCCTGGTTGATCAATTCTTCGATCTCAATGCTCTGGCGGGGAGTGGCAAGCAGAACAGTGGCGATGGTATTGACCGGATTAACCACGCAGGCTCGACCGATGCCCTGCATGATTTCCGCACCGAGGCATTGCAGGCTGTTCAGATACCAGTCCGGTTTTTGAGTGATCTCGGCTGCCCGGTTTTCCCAGTCGGGACAGTGCCGACGCAGCAGGTCAGCGGCGATAATGGGCTTGCCGAAACTCGCGGTCACCTTGCCGAAATTTCCCTTCAGCCGCAAGATCGCCCTGAGTGCACCGACGGTAGATTCCTTTTTTTTCTGGCCGCCATAGAGTTCGCCGAGATAAGCGCTGCCTTCCAGCAGTTTTTCATAGCCGATATAAACCGGGATGAAAGCCAACGGTCGGACCTGACTGTTGATATAGGCGTCGAGCGTCATGCCGAGCATGCCGAAGCGGGGCTTGAGCATTCTTCCGGTGCGGCTGCGCCCGCCTTCGACAAAGTACTCCAGCGGTACGCCCATCTTCACCAGCTGCAAAACATAAGTGCGCATGATAGCGCTGTAAAGTCGGTTGTCACGAAAACTGCGACGCATGAAAAACGCGCCGCCTCCACGCAAAATGCGTCCGATGAAGGGAATGTTGAGATTATCACCGGCGGCGATATAGGGTATCGCGAGGTTTTCATTGTAGATGACATAGGACAGCAGCAGATAGTCGACATGGCTGCGATGGCAGGGTACATAGACGAGTTGATGGCTCAGCGCTATCTCGCGCACAGCGTCAGCGTTGTGCACCTGGATGCCGCGGTAAAATCGATTCCAGAAGTTGCGCAACAGGCGCAGCATGATCTCGATGGTCAGTTGAGTGGAGTCCGCGAAGATCTCCCGACAATACTTCAGTGCCCGTCGTTGTGCCCGCGTATCGCTATCGGTCTCCGCAGCCAATTGTTGCTGCACCAGTTCATCCGCGATCACTTTTTGTGCAAGCCGCTTGTGACTGGTGATTTGTGGGCCGAAGGTTGCCTCGCGCTGTTGTCGGAGCAGGTTTGTCAGCTGCTCCTGCACACGCTGTTCGTCAAAATTGCTTTGTTCGAGCAGATCGCGAAAATCGAGTGGTTGTGAAAAAATAAGTCGAGTGTTGCGCCCGTGAACCAGGATAGTAAAGAAACGACGGCTGCGACCGGCCATTGCCCAGGTGTCGGCGAACAGGACCTGTAGCCAGTGTTTGTAGCGTGCCAACGGCCGACCCCAGAATACCGAAACTGGAACGATCTGCAGTTGCAGGTCGGGGTTGTCGGCACAGGCGGTGATGAAATCGCTCAGCATCGGCGAGCGTTTACGACGTCGTTTAATCCAGTCGGTGAGCGGGTTGCGCGATGCGACGCTGTAAACCAGACGATAGTGTCGTAACGCAGCCGTCGGGGCCCGGGCCAGTGGGTCGGGCATGCCGTTATTACTGGTCAGCTCGTTCAACACCAGCAGGTCGCTCAGTCCGCGGTCAGCGAGCACGTAGAGGACGGGTTGCAGTGGATCGATACCATTGGCTGGATCCGGCTGTGGGAAAACCTCTACCCTGACCCACAGAAACAGGATCCAGCGTATAACTCGGTTAAACTGTTTTTTCAATGTGAACCTGTGGTGACAGCCTGGGTCACAGAATGATACCTCTCTGGAGCATCAATAATGAAAAAGATTAAGTTTGAATTCAACAACGCGAATGGTGAGTCGCTGGCAGGCCTGCTGGAAATGCCTGAACACGATACCGGAATCACGGGTTTCGGGTTGTTCGCGCACTGTTTTACCTGCGGTAAGGATATCGCCGCCGCGTCGCGCATTTCGCGCGCCCTGGCGGCACGCGGCATCGCAGTGTTGCGTTTCGATTTTACCGGCCTCGGCAATAGCGATGGTGACTTTGCCAACAGCAACTTTTCTTCTAATATCGATGATCTGGTGCAGGCAGCACAGGCCCTGCAGATTCAGTACCAGGCGCCACAGATTCTGATCGGTCACAGCCTCGGTGGTGCTGCGGTGCTCGCGGCAGCATCGCAGCTGGACTCGATAAGGGCCGTGGTCACTATAGGTGCACCGGCGACTGCGCAACACGTCAAACATCTGTTCAAGGAACAGTCTGCGGCGATCGCGAGCGAGGGCGAAGCCGTGGTGACATTGGGTGTGCGCGAGTTCTCGATCCGTCGGCAGTTTCTCGATGATATTGACAATTATTCGAGTACTGATGAAATTCGCCAGCTCGATGCCGCGTTGCTGGTCATGCATTCGCCCATCGACCAGGTCGTCTCGATCAATGAAGCGTCGCGAATTTACCAGGCTGCAAAGCATCCCAGGAGCTTTATTTCGCTGGATGGCGCCGATCATTTGTTGAGCAGGGCTGCAGACGCTGAGTA
The DNA here is from genome assembly GCA_024686195.1 of Gammaproteobacteria bacterium. Taxonomy (GTDB): domain Bacteria; phylum Pseudomonadota; class Gammaproteobacteria. The sequence continues at coordinate 8,928 of JAIBDO010000021.1, forward strand.
CGCAGCCAGCATGATCGCATCCTGGGCGAGTCGCTACCTTGAATCCGAACAGGTGAAAGAGGCGCAACCGCAAGCCGACCTACTCGATGGTGAGGTGCTGATAACCGAGCAGAATCATCGTTTTCTGCGCGGCATGTACAGCAACCAACATTTTTTGCGCGCGGATGAACCACTGAAGTACGGCGGTTCCGATCTCGGGCCGTCACCTTACGATCTGCTGTTGATGTCACTGGGTGCCTGCACCTCGATGACGCTGCGCATGTATGCCAATCTTAAAAAACTGCCGCTTGACGATGTCGAAGTGCGCCTGCTGCACGAGCGCGTTCATGCCGAGGATTGCGTTGATTGCGATCACCGCATCGAACGCATAACCCGGCGCATAACGCTGCATGGAGAGCTTGATGCGGCGCAGCGTCAACGTCTGCTGGAAATTGCCGACCGTTGCCCGGTGCATCGCACTCTGGAAAACGACCCGCAGATCGTAACCGAATTGATCGACGGCAGCGGTTAGCATTAACCCGGCGGCATACTTAGTCGCCGGGTTAATAGGAACGGCTGAGTCGCATGCCGAAACTGATGTCGGGCGCCGTGCCGACGAGGATGTCTTCGGAAAAAAACAGGTCGAGTCGTTGTTCGCCGATCAAGCGCAGGAAACCAAGGCCGAGTTGCACCTGCATTGAATTACCAAATGCATCTAACTCGCTGTCCTCGATGCTTTCCGAGTGCAGGTCGAACTGCAGCGTGCCCACGATGGTGGGTTTAAAGCGATAGTCCAGACCCAGCTGAGCGACCCAGATCTCATCGACGATCAGGCCCTCGAGGTTGCCGTCATCACCGGGAAAGCTGACACCCAGCAGGGCAAAGCTGCCCATCTTCGCATTAACCTTGTTCTGGTAGGTAAGCCACAGCGCGGTATCGATTGCTTCATTGCCGGTGTAGTCGTCGGCATTCCCGGTCGGCAGTTCGATTCCGGCAAACCAGGCAAACTGCGTGTTTGCCTGGTATCCGATGGCGAGCGCGATATCGCCAATTCCGCTGCTGGAACTGTCCTGATCGTACTCCAGCGTACCATCGCGAGCGTATTTCAGGTCGATCTGGTCACTTGGGAAATCGTCACGATCACCTTCCGGCAGGCCGAAGAACTGGTGCCAGTTATCGATCGAACTATCAAGCTCGCCACCCGAATTTCTGATGTAGGGCAGGTCGATACGGGCGAGCCACTTATCCTGGCGGTATCTCAAGCCCAGTTCATAGCGATAGTTTTCAACGTCGATCAACAGGCTCTCGTCGCCTTTCGACTCGTCCTGCAAGGTATTGGTAACGTAGAAACTGTGGTCTATCTTCCAGCCATTATCCGGATTGAAAGTGGCGAGCGTGGGAAGATAAATGGGTTGTAACATCGGATTGAGGTCGCGGGTAGCGAAACCACCATCGGCGACCGCCTGCGAACCACCGATGAACGGGGTGAGTAGCGTGCTGGAAAGGGCAATCGCGGCAATCCTAACCGGATTCATAATCACCATGTTCGCGAGTGGCGAGAAATTCGATGTCAGGCCAGCGTTCCTGTGTCATGGTCAGGTTTACCCGGGATGGCGCCACATAGGCAAGGTCGCCGGCGTGGTCGAGGGCCAGATTGGTACGCTGCTTGACTTGAAACTCTTCCAGCTTCCTGCTGTCCTTGCTGGTTACCCAACGCGCAGTGTTAACGTTGACTGCCTCGAACAGACAATCAACGCCATATTCATCCATCAGTCGATGCGCGACCACGTCGAACTGTAGGACACCGACAGCACCGAGGATCAGATCGTTATTGGCAAGCGGTCTGAACAGTTGGGTTGCGCCTTCCTCACAGAGTTGCGTCAGGCCTTTTAACAGGGCCTTCATTTTAAGGGGGTCTTTAAGACGGGCTCGACGAAACAGCTCGGGTGCAAAATTCGGCACACCGGTGAACGCGAGTTGCTCACCCTGACTGAAGCTGTCACCGATACGAATGGTGCCGTGATTGTGGATGCCGATAATATCTCCGGTATAGGCTTCTTCGACATGGTCACGGTCGGCGGCGAAGAAGGTCAGGGCTTCGGGAATTTTCATATCCTTGCCGATGCGTACGTGAAAGACCTTCATGCCACGCTGGTACTTGCCGGAACAGATGCGCATGAACGCAATACGGTCGCGGTGTTGTTTATCCATGTTGGCCTGGATCTTGAATACGAAGCCGGTCAGCTTGTCCTCATCCGGCTCGACCATGCGGCTTCTGCTGGGGCGTGCCGTTGGTGCCGGGGCATAGTCATTGAATGCATCCAGTAACTCGGCCATGCCGAAGTTATTGATGGCTGAGCCAAAGAAGACCGGACTTAGTTCACCCGCGAGGTAGCTATCGAGGTCGAACTCGTCGGACGCGCCTCTGACCAACTCGATTTCCTCGCGAAATTCATCGGCCAGAGGGCCCAGTAATTCGTCCAGCCTGGGGTTGTCGAGACCCTGGATAACGTCACCGGAACTGATCTTGTCGGCTCCACTGGCCGAGAACAGATGCACCGAATCATTCAGCAGATGGAACACGCCCTTCAGGCTTTTTCCCATGCCGATAGGCCAGGTAATGGGTGCACAGCGAATTTTAAGCACCGATTCGACCTCATCGAGCAGATCGATGGGATCGCGGCCCTCACGATCGAGTTTGTTGATAAAAGTAATGATCGGCGTATCGCGCAGGCGGCACACATCCATTAACTTGATGGTGCGTTCCTCGACGCCTTTGGCGCAATCGATGACCATCAGCGCGGAATCCACCGCGGTCAGGGTGCGGTAAGTGTCTTCCGAAAAATCTTCATGCCCGGGGGTATCGAGCAAGTTGATGATGCAGTCGCGATAGGGGAACTGCATGACCGACGAGGTGACTGAAATGCCACGTTGCTTCTCCAGTTCCATCCAGTCGGAGGTGGCGTGCCGGGACGCCTTGCGACTTTTTACCGTACCGGCCATTTGAATCGCCTTGCCGAACAGCAACAGTTTCTCGGTGACCGTGGTCTTACCTGCGTCCGGATGCGAAATAATCGCAAAGGTGCGGCGCCGGCGCATTTCGTCAATGTCTGACATTATCTGGGAGTACCTGTTATGAAGATTGGCTGGTGAAGGGCGTATCCGTCGGCGGGGATATATGCTTTGCCAGCAATAGCGCATCTTCGCGCCCACCGACTGCCGGGTAATAATCTTTACGGCAACCAATTTCGTTAAACCCCGCGCCATTATAGCAATTAATGGCCACGACATTGCTGGGTCTCACTTCGAGCAGCATGGTTTGCGCCTGATGCTTGCGTGCCTCGTTGACCAGGAATTCGACGAACTGGCGACCGTAGCCCTTGCGTTGATGGGCCCCTGCAATAGACAGGTTAAGCATGTGGCTTTCATCACCGACGACACTGATAACCGCATGACCGATCGTGGTTTGTTGCTGCATGCCAATCCAGCAGTAATATCCCACGCGTATGCAATCGCTGAATATGCGCTCAGTCCAGGGGAATTCATATACCTCGAGTTCAACTTTCATGACCTGCTCGAGGTCGTTCAGCGTCATGCTGCGAAACTGTAGTCCTGTTTCGCTCATTGCAACAAACGATGCAGCAGTTTCATGTCCTGCCAGGCGATGGCCTTGGCGGCCGGGCTGCGTAGCAGATAGGCAGGATGATAGGTAACTTTCACGGGTATTTCGGTATCCGGCAGTTGGTGCATCTGTTGAATTAACTTGCCCACCGGCAGGTTGCTTCCGAGTAGATTGTGAGCCGAGACGCGGCCCACCGAAAGAATAACCTTTGGCGCGATCTGTTTGATCTGGGCATCCAGGTAAACCCGGCACTGCTTTGCCTCGTCTACTTTGGGATCACGATTATTGGGTGGGCGGCACTTGACGATATTGGTAATGAAAACATCTTCACGTGCTATGCCGATGGCTTGTAGCATACGATCAAGCAGTTTCCCCGAGCGGCCGACAAAGGGTTCACCACGAATGTCTTCGTCTTGACCGGGACCCTCGCCGACAATCATCAGACTCGCTTGACGATTACCGACACCTGGAACCTTCTGGGTACAGTTTTGTGACAGTTCACAGGCGTTGCATTGCTCGATCGCAGAGTCAATCGTACCCCAGCTGTCGAGTGTCGGAATGATAATTTCCCGACGCGCTACGGGCGTTGGAATCTCTTCCGGGACGGCCGCCGGAATAGGTGGAGGAGCTCGATCGTAATCGTCGATCGGTGCCGGCGACGCGGCAGTTATTCTGCTATCTAACGCCTCGTCGATAACAGATTCGTGGGTCGGTATTGATACCGGTGGTGTATCGCTGGCGCTGCGATTACGCCAGAGTCGAACACCGATGCCCTGTAAACAATGCTGTTGCCGGGTAGTTAGCATCGAGCTTTATAGGTTTCCGAGTTGTGGATGAGTGCGACCGTCACTATTGATCACCTTATTCAGAGCATTGAGGTAGGACTTGGCGGAAGCGATAACAATGTCGGTATCCGCACCCTGGCCGTTGACCACGCGACCATCTTTTTCGACCCTGACCGTGACTTCACCCTGCGAGTCCGTGCCGGTAGTGATGGCATTGACCGAATAGAGTTGCAATTCGACTCCGACAGAAGTGAGCTTTTCGATTGCCTTGAAGCAGGCGTCGACCGGACCGTCACCACTAGCCACTGCCTGTTGCTCCTTGCCGTCAATATTGAGCGTCAAGCTAGCGCTCGGCACCTCACCGGTTTCACAACATACCCGCAGGCTGACCAGTTTGATGGTCTCATTTTCACTGTCGAAGGTGGCTTCGTTAACCAAAGCCAGTAAATCCTCGTCGAAGATATCGTGCTTCTTGTCTGCAAGAGTCTTGAAACCTGCGAATACTTCGTTCAACTCTTCTTCCGAATCAAACTGGAAATTCAATTCCGACATGCGCGATTTAAAAGCGTTGCGTCCCGAATGCTTGCCGAGAACCAGTTTGTTGGTGCTCCAGCCGACGTCCTGGGCGCGCATTATTTCGTAGGTCTCGCGTGATTTCAGCACACCATCCTGGTGGATGCCGGATTCGTGCGCAAAGGCGTTTGCGCCGACGATTGCCTTGTTGGGTTGCACGCTGAAACCGGTTATCCCCGATACCAGCTTGGAGCAATTCATGATCTGCGTGGTGTCGAGGCCGCTATCACAATCGAAGACATCCTGGCGAGTGCGCACGGCCATGACAATTTCTTCAAGCGATGCGTTGCCCGCACGTTCACCGAGACCGTTAATCGTGCACTCGACCTGGCGCGCACCATTTAGTACTGCCGACAGCGAGTTGCCGACCGCGAGGCCAAGGTCATTGTGGCAATGCACGGAGAAGACGGCCTTGTCCGAATTCGGGATGCGCTCGATCAAATCGCGGATGAGATTACCGAACTGGTGGGGCAGGTTGTAACCGACCGTATCAGGAATATTAATGGTAGTCGCACCTTCCGCGATCACCGCTTCAATCACGCGACATAGAAAATCGGGTTCTGAGCGACCTGCATCTTCGGGCGAAAACTCGATGTTATCGGTGTATTGGCGTGCCATGCGCACCGCCGCTACTGCGGCTTCGACTACCTGATCCGGTGACATGCGCAATTTCTGCTGCATGTGAATCGGAGAGGTTGCGAGGAAAGTATGGATACGACCGGAAGTCGCAGGGCGGATTGCTTCACCGGCGCGGTCGATGTCTACCTGCTTGGCGCGTGCCAGTGCGCAAACGGTACTGTCTTTGACGATTTTGGCGACGGCCCTGACTGATTCGAAGTCACCATCGCTGGCAATCGGAAAACCAGCTTCGATGATGTCGACTTTCATCAATTCCAGCGCACGTGCGATACGGACTTTTTCATCACGGGTCATCGACGCCCCCGGGCTTTGCTCCCCGTCGCGCAATGTAGTGTCGAAAATGATCAGTTTCTCTTTGTTCATCGTTGTCTCGTGTTTCTGGACTCTGGCAGAATCTGCTGTGATTTACCTAAGGCTCTCGTCAGGTGTTTGTGCGCCTTCTTCGCGACGGTGGAATGTGCCACAGGAGTTGCGTTCCTGATTCGGGCAGCGAGTCGAAGGAGTGGCCGTCGTCGTAAACCAAGCGTTGCAGAGGCAGGACCGCTCAGGCGGAAATATAGCCAAGTCCACCAGGCTTGCCAAGCAAAAAAACCTCAGGATTCGGGTGTCGATCCCCGCCCGGATTCGGCCAGGCGCATGCGTTTGCGATTCCAGCGGAACAGTGAAACGACCGGCCCCGACATCATGTAAAGGAAGAAAAATGCAAACAGTACGGTGGCGGGCCCCAACGATAGAAATACAAACACCAGCACGGCAGCGAGAAGCGCAACGAAGGGGACTTTTTCACGCAGATCAAGATCCTTGAAACTGTAATAGGAAAAGTTCGACACCATCAGCAGGCCGGCGACAAGGGTTAGCACCAGCGCGCCGTAGGTCACATCTACGCCACGGATGTCGTAGATTTCGCAGAACCAGACAGAGCCCATGACCACGGCCGCCGCCGCCGGGCTCGCCAGTCCCTGAAAATAACGCTTGTCGGCAGTGCCTACCTGGGTATTGAAGCGTGCCAGGCGCAGCGCAGTAGCGGTGGCGTAGATGAATGCTGCGAGCCAGCCCAGTTTACCCATGAAGTTAGATACATCGCGCAGGTATACCAACGACCACATGTAAACGATCAGTGCTGGCGCGACGCCGAAAGAAACCATGTCGGAAAGGCTGTCGAATTCAGCACCGAATGCCGACTGTGTGTTGGTCAGACGCGCCACCCGACCATCCAGTCCGTCCAGCAGAAAGGCAATAAAAATCGCCGCGGCTGCGATTTCAAAGCGGCCGTTCATTGCCGCGATGATGGCGTAGAACCCGGAGAAGAGCGCACCGGTGGTAAACAGATTGGGCAACAGGAATATACCTCGCGGCATATTCTTGCGCGTTTCTTTCGGATTGCTATCGTCCATTCGCATCTTCCATCAATATCGACCGTTACTGCGCCGTTGCTACTTCAATTAAAAAACCAGCCGTTTAGCACGCTGACCGACTGGTCTGCGACATTCTTAACGGTCAAACCTGCGGATTCAGCCCTGGCCGTCGAGGCAGAACCGGCGCGCAGAGCCACGGTGACATCGACACCTGAATCTTTAAGATTACTGGCATGTGCATGTCCCTGCGAGCCATCACCGACGATGGTTACTTTTTTGCCATGAATAATGGATAAATCACAATCCTTGTCGTAATAAATATTCATAGCTGCCTCGTGAAGCGTGGGCCAGTATTTAAAAAAAACAGGTCAACTGGAATCTATAAATGGAGGTCAAAGCGTCAGCGCTTTCTCGCCGCGCAGTATCGCCATCGATCCGGAACGCACCACTTCGATAATATTGTTTTCATGCATCGCCCGAATATAGGCTTCGAGCTTGTCGCCCGATCCCGTCAACTCGATGCAGAAAGTGGTGTCGGTGACGTCGATGATGCGCGCACGAAAGATCTCGGAAAGACGATGAACTTCCGCCCGCTGTGATTCGCCCTCGGCCTTGACCTTGACAAACATTATCTCGCGTTCGATGAAGTTACCCTCGGTAACATCCTGCAACTTGACCACATCGACCAGCTTGTTCAGCTGTTTGGTGATCTGTTCGATGATTCGATCTGAACCCGTGGTGATGATGGTCATGCGTGACAGGGTAGGGTCTTCGGTAGTGGCTACCGTCAGTGATTCGATGTTATAGCCGCGTGCCGAGAACAACCCTGATATACGGGACAGTGCACCGGACTCGTTTTCGACCAGCAGGGAGACGATGTGTCGCATTAGACCAGTTCCCCTTCGGCCTTCAGTGAGGCCTGCTTCTGTTGCTGTAATGGTGAAATATCCATTTCATTATGCGCCTTGCCCGCCGAAATCATCGGGTACACATTGGCTTCCCGGTCGGTAATGATGTCGAGGAACACAGTGCGGTCCTTGAGTTTGAAGGCTTCTTTCATGGCGTCGTGTAAATCACCCGGCTTATCAACCTGTATGCCAACGTGGCCATAGGCTTCAGCCAGTTTGACAAAATCGGGTAACGAATCCATGTAAACGTGGGAATAGCGTTTCTCGTAGAAAAACTCCTGCCACTGACGCACCATGCCAAGGTAGCGATTATTGAGGTTGATGATCTTTACCGGGGTATCGTACTGCAGGCAGGTCGACAGCTCCTGAATGCACATCTGTATGCTGCCTTCGCCGGTAATGCAGGCCACATCTTTATCGGGGAAGGCCAGTTTGACGCCCATCGCCGCGGGCAGCCCGAAACCCATGGTGCCGAGGCCGCCGGAGTTGATCCAGCGACGCGGCTCGTCAAAGGGATAGAACTGGGCCGCAAACATCTGGTGCTGACCGACATCGGAAGTGATATAGGCATCGCCATTGGTGACCCGGTAAAGTTCTTCGACGGCAGCCTGGGGCTGAATCAAGTCGCTGTTCTTGTCATAGGCAAAGCTGTCCTGGGATTGCCAGGCAGCAATCGTTTTCCACCAGGCTTCAAGTGCATTGCTATCGACTTCTTTCTCGGTCTTGTCGAGCACCTTGATCATTTCGGTCAGAACCTGTTTGGCTCCACCCACGATTGGCACGTCGGCAATAATGGTTTTGGATATCGAAGCTGGGTCAACATCGACGTGAATAACCTGGGCATAGGGGCAGAACTTGCTGATAACACCGGTAATCCGGTCATCGAAGCGCGCGCCGATGCAAAGCAATACATCGCATTCGTGCATCGCCATATTAGCTTCGTAGGTGCCGTGCATACCCAGCATGCCGATGAACTGGGGGTCGGTGCCGGGAAAAGCACCGAGACCCATCAGGGTTTGCGTGATGGGGTAGCCGAGCTTGCGCACAAACTGGCGCAATTCCGCGGAGGCCTCTCCCATGATGATGCCGCCTCCCGAGTAAATGATCGGTCGCTTGGCCGACAGCAGGAGATCGACCGCGCGCTTGATTTGGCGCGGGTGTCCCTTTGACGTGGGATTATACGAGCGCATCTCGATCTTCTTGGGATAGACATAGGGAATCTTGATGTGCGGCGCGGTAATGTCCTTGGGGATGTCGACAACGACTGGCCCGGGACGACCGGTGGTCGCGACATAGAAAGCCTTTTTGAGGGTTTCGGCCAACTTGGTCAGATCCTTGACAAGGAAGTTATGCTTGACACAGGGTCGGGTGACGCCAACCGCATCCACTTCCTGAAAGGCATCGCTGCCGATAGCGTGGCTTGGCACCTGGCCGGTTAAGACCACCAGCGGAATCGAATCCATATACGCGGTCGCGATTCCGGTTACCGCGTTTGTTGCTCCCGGTCCGGACGTGACCAGGCAAACACCCGGTTTGCCGGTCGCGCGGGCATAACCGTCTGCCGCGTGGGTTGCCCCCTGTTCGTGGCGCACCAGTATGTGCATCACGTCATCCTGTTTTTGTAATGCGTCATAGATATGCAGTACGGCACCACCCGGGTAACCGAACAGATGCTTGACACCCTCGTCCTTCAAAAACTGAATGATTATTTCAGAACCCGATAATTCCACGCTAACCCCTGATATCCTGTTTACACACACTAAAAACCAGACGGCGCGTCTACCCGCACCGAACCCTAAATTTTATTATGGTTAAATTACAAATGCACTAGTAGCGGCTTGAAATTAGTCAGGATAATCTCAATAAACCGGCAATTTCCGGCTTGCCGCGCACGAAATGCCATAAATGCTGATTATAATACGGCTCGACGGTGTGCTGTTGATGAATTTGACCTTAGTCGATCATTCAGGCTTTCTGGATAAAAAATATAAATTTACCATCCTGTTCGCTAGACGATAACAGCGGATTATGGGTTTGTTTGGAGAACGCCTCGAAATCTTTGACAGAACCCTGGTCGGTGGAAATGATTCTCAGCACCTTACCATGTTGCATGTCGGCCAGTGTTTTTTTGGCACGTAGTATCGGCAGCGGACAATTGAGTCCGGACGCATCCAGTTCATGGTCGAAATCAGTCATCGGAAATCTCCTGCTGTTATCGGGTAGTTGAGGCTGTCTTCTGTTATATGTCAGCGTCTATGAAAACGCAAGTGAGTGCGCTCAATCGATGATTTCCTGCGGTTCTCTGTCCATCAGGTGGCCTTCCCCACCCCAACGAACAGCACCGCCGCGCAGACTGATGACGTTATTGATACCCTGCGCGTTCAAAAACCGGCAGACCTGAGCAGAGCGACTGCCGGTGCGACAGTAGATCACGATCTGTCTGGGTGAGTCCGAGAAAAACCTGAGTTTCAGGGGCACAAGGTGCATGGATAGCGATTTCGCATTGGGCAGCACGCCGCGCTCAATTTCTACCGGCGTACGAATATCGACCAGTTCGAAGTGCTCTTGATTAGCTAACATGCGAGCCAGGTCGGCAACGCTTATTTCCTTTATTTTAGACATTTATTCCGGGCGCAAGGAACGAAGACTGTACTGACGGGTCGATACTATTCTAATATAGTTGTAATGCCAATCGAACCTTCGTACATGCTGCTCCGATTCTGCCAATCCTGCCACCTGCGTCGATGGATGCGCCCGGCAGTTGCCCTGGTGCTGGCTTTGGTCACCGGTATGGTCCCGGCCACATCGGAACTTCCAAGCCTGGGTGAAAATTCGGCATTCAACATCGCGCGTGAGACGCGTCTTGGGGCATCGGTATACGACAGAATACTCGCCGTGGGGCTGGTCGAAACCAATCCGATACTGGATCGCTACATCAATGACCTCGGTCATCGGTTGCTGGCCGGGCTTGATATGCGCTTGCGAGATTACCGTTTTTTCATCATGCGCGATGATTCGGTGAACGCGTTTGCCCTGCCCGGCGGGTTCATCGGTGTCAATCGCGGTTTGATAGCCGAGGCACAAACCCAGCACCAACTGGCCTCGGTAATGGCCCATGAAATTGCCCACGTGCGGTTGATGCATGGAATCGACCAGATGAAGAAGAGTGGCGAAGTGAATACTGCCACCATCCTGACCATGCTCGCAGGCCTGTTGCTCGGGACTGTCGATTCACAGGCAGGCTCGGCGGTATTGTTTGGCGGTGTTGCGGCGGGTCAGCAGGCCATGGTCAACTTTACGCGTGAGAATGAATATGAGGCAGATCGCATCGGCATTGAGTTGATGCATGATGCGAACTTCGACACCAATGGAATGGTCGAGTTTTTCACCATCATGACAAGGCTAGCCGGCAGTAGCGAATTCGGTGATATCGAGTACCTGCGCACGCACCCGATCGGCAGCAACCGTGTTGCCGAAGCTATTGCCCGGGTCAGGAATAAACCCGGAAGCGGGGATCAGGTCGATCATTATGCGCTATTCAAGGATTACCTTGTTTATGTCAGCAGCTCCCAGATGGCGAACCAGGGAAGCCAATACCTGCGAGCACTGGCAGCCATCAAGGCGCGCGCCTATCAACAGGCCGACACAATGCTCGAGACTCTGTATCTCGCCAACAACGAGAATGTCTGGTACGGCGTAGCCTATGCAGAAAATCTCGAAAATCTGGGTCGAGATGAAGACGCCGAAGAGGTGTATCGTCGCCTGCTGGATATTTTTCCGGGCGATTACGTATTGTCGATGGGGTTGTTACGCCTGCTGAAACGCACAGGCCATTCGCAGGCTGCGCTCGATATCGCAAGGCGTCTGGAAATTGAGTATCCGCTAGAGCAGGAGGTTTATTTTGCTCTGTCTGAAATCTATAAATCGCTGGGAAAGCCGGCCTTACAATTGATGGCAGAGGCCGAGTTCCACCAGTTGAATGGCAACACTCGACAGTCTATCCGTCTCTACGATCAGGTGTTGGTTTCGAGTGATGCAGACCCCACGACCATTTCCAAGGCGCGCGAAAAGCGTCTGCAACTGCTGGAGTAGTAAAAAATCCGCGGTAGCTCCTGATTTCTTGTTAGAATCCGCCAAATTTTGCCACGGCGATCAACATGTACATCAATTTCCAGGCGCTCGGATGCCGGCTGAACGAAGCCGAGCTGGAAACCTGGGCCAATCAATTCATGCAACGCGGGCACCAGGTCACTGCCGACGCGGAGGAGGCCGATGTCGTGGTGTTCAACTCCTGCGCGGTGACCGCACAGGCTGATCGTAAATCCCGTCAGCAAATCGCGCGGCTGCAGCGGCGTAACCCGACGGCTAGCCTGGTGGTCACCGGTTGTCATGCCAGTCTTAATCCGCAGGCGGTAAAATCCAGCCTGGGCGTCGACCTGGTGGTCGATAACCAGGATAAGGAGCAACTGGTCGAACAGACCCTGCAACTGGTCGGTGAGGATGGCGCTAGCGTTTCCGGAGTGGTTGTCGAGTCGCCTAACGCATTGTTGGTGCGTGGTCGGCATCGCGGTTTCGTCAAGATCCAGGACGGTTGCCGCTACCGCTGTACTTACTGCATAGTGACCATAGCGCGAGGTGATGAACGCAGCCGCAGTGAGGCGGATATTCTCGCGGAAATCAATCGTCTGCATCAGCAGGGAATCCAGGAGGTGGCGTTAACCGGCGTCCACGTCGGCGGCTATGGCAGTGATATTGATTCCAGTCTTTTCCGCTTGCTGCAACAGATTCTCGCGCACACCGATATGCCGCGTATTCGCCTGGCTTCGGTTGAACCCTGGGATCTGGAGTCGAATTTTTTCGAGCTATTCGAAAACCCGCGTTTGTTGCCGCACATGCATCTGCCGATCCAGAGTGGTTGCGATAGCGTGTTGCGGCGCATGGCAAGACGCTGCAAGACGGCTGAGTTTGCGCGTCTTGTTGAACAGGCACGCAGCGCAGTTCCGTTGTTTAATGTGACCACAGACCTGATTACCGGATTTCCGGGTGAGACGGAAGATGAATGGCGTCAAAGCATGGATTTCGTTGCCAGTGTCGGTTTCGGACACATGCATATCTTCCCATTTTCGGCACGCGCAGGCACCAAGGCTGCGCGGCTGCCGGAACAGTTGAACGGCGCGATTAAAAAGGCGCGCAGCCGGGAGATGCACGCACTGGCGGCCGAGCTCAAGCAGCGCGAGCTGGCGCGCCACATCGGCAGTGAGGTGGAGGTACTGTGGGAACAGCAGATCAACCCTGATTCCGCTCAATGGATCGGATACACCCCGCATTATCACAAGATCATCACGGCCGATTCAAACATTCGCGCCTCCAGCATCACCCGGGTCAGTGTCGATGCCCTGTCCGTGGATGCAACGATGTTAGCTAATCATGCCCGCCAGGCACAGGTTACGCTGGCCGAGTTCGGTTAGCATGACATCGCAATCAACATCTGGGCAATCAGCGTCAGGGAAGTGTCAGATCCGCCAGAAACCGGGTCTTGCCTGGCAGTTTGAGGATGAACATTTCGACCCCCGTTACTGGCA
>JAIBDO010000145.1 GCA_024686195.1 Gammaproteobacteria bacterium
CCTACTTCGTGTGGCTCAACCAGGGAAAAGAGTCCCTGGTCCTCGACATCAAAGCGGATGCCGATGCTGAGTTGTTACATCAGATACTGGCGCAGGCCGACGTGTTTATTCAAAACCTGGCACCTGGTGCCGCCGGCCGTGCCGGGCTCGGTAGCGAAGCCTTGCGTGCGCGCTACCCGCGGCTGGTGTGTTGCGATATTTCCGGCTATGGCGACAGCGGTGACTATAGCCACATGAAAGCCTATGATCTGCTGGTGCAATGTGAATCGGGTATGGCATCGATAACGGGTACTCCCGATGCACCCGGGCGCATCGGCGTGTCAGCCTGTGACATCAATTGCGGACAACAGGCCTATGCCGCCATTCTCGAAGCATTGATCGAACGAGAATCAAGTGGTGCTGGAGCCATCGTCAAGGTGTCGCTATTTGACGGTATGGCGGAGTGGCTGGCAGTACCGCTATTGCATTACGATTACGCTGGAAAAATACAGCCGCGAGTCGGCATCAATCATGCCACCATTTCACCCTATGGCGCTTACCGTTGTCGCGATAAGCTGGACGTGGTTCTGGCGATTCAAAATGAGCGTGAATGGGCCAGATTTTGCGAGCAGGTGCTGGGTGATGCGGCGCTTGCCGCGGATCCTCGCCTTGAGTCGAACGTAGTGCGAGTGCAGAATCGCGTTTATGTCGATACATTGATTGCTGCTGCTTTTGCCGAACTTGACCAGGACGAAGCCATCGAACGCCTGCAGCAGGCGGCAATTGCCTATGGCCGTCTGAACGATATGGCCGGCCTTGCCCGTCATCCACAATTGCGCCGAACCGCCGTTGATACGCCCAGTGGTCCTGCTGAAGTAGTAGCAGTAGCGGCGATACGCGACAACAAAAGCGATAGTCGACCTAAAGTGCCTGCCCTGGGAGAACACAGCCAGGCGTTGCGTGAAGAATTTTCCTGAGGATCATGGATTGCAAAACATAGACTGGAATGACTTTGAAAAAGTGGAGCTTCGCGTTGGTACCATCGTCGAGGTAGAGGATTTTCCCGAGGCGCGCAAGCCGGCCTACAAACTGCGTATCGATTTTGGTGCCGATATCGGCCTGCGCAAGTCCAGCGCACAGATCACCGATATTTATAGTCGCGAAGAACTGGTAGGTCGGCAGATTATCGCTGTCGTCAATTTCCCACCCAAACAGATTGGCCCGGTGCGTTCGGAATGCCTGGTAACCGGCTTTCACCGCGAAGACGGTGCGGTGGTGCTTGCGCGGCCCGATAGCGATGTCCCCAATGGGGCCAAACTCGCCTGAGGTAACTCTCGCACAGATGTGTGCGACAGCTTATGAACTATACTTCGGTGGTTCGATTGAATCGAGTTATAACCAATCTGGAGAATATATGATGAAGATATCAAATCTGTTGCTCAGCATACCGGTTGCTCTTGCGGCGTTGACTTTTGGCATGCCAGCACAGGCGGGTATGGTAGCGACGGCACAGTTGCAGCAAATCCTGGTAGTGCAGGAGTCCCCGGACATGAATGGACAGCGCAGCTGGATTGAAGCACAACTGCTGCAGGGAGGAGTGGAGAAGGCTGATGCCACTGCTCGTGTGGCGGCGCTGACCGATGCCGAAATCTCGATGATCTACCAGCGTATCGATGAGGCGCCTGCCGGTGGTTCGGGTATTTTAGTGATCGCCCTGGTAATTTTTGCCACGCTCGAAATCACCGGATATATTGACGTCATTCCTGAACGATGATCTCGATGGACAGGGTCCCAACACCTTCTCCATGACGAAATTGCGTGTACGCCGTCTGGCGTGCACGTGGTTCCTGTTGTTTGCTCTGGGTGCCTGCGCCAGCTCACCCCAGACGCGTTTGTTACTCGATCACCTACCTGATCTGCCTGCGGTTACGGAGCTGAGCGATGTACCATTTTTCCCGCAACAGGAATATCACTGCGGCCCGGCCGCGCTCGCGGCTATCATCAATTACCGTGGCATTACGGTGGAGCCAGATGATATCGCCCGTCTGGTTTATGTGCCTGAACTGCAAGGAAGCCTTCAAGTCGAGATTGTGGCTGCCACAAGGCAATTTGATTTGTTGCCGGTGGAACTGGATGGTCAGATTGAATCTTTGCTGCACGAGCTTGCTGCCGGCAATCCGGTATTTGTATTGCAGAACCTCGCAATCGAGGCCTACCCTCTATGGCATTATGAAATTCTGATTGGTTATGACCTTGAGCAAGGTCATATGATTTTGCGATCCGGAACCAATAGACGCATTACGCGAAGCTTTGCGCTGTTTGAGAAAACCTGGCAACGCGCCGATCACTGGGCGCTGGTGGTGGTTGGCACGGATTCAATTCCTGCAACGGTTGGTGTTGATGCCTATCTTGCGGCGGTGATCGGTATAGAGCAGGTTGGGCGGCTGGCCAGTGCGCGCGAGGCTTATGCAACCGCCGTGCAACGTTGGCCGGACAGTTCTCTCGCCCACAGTGGTTTCGGTAATACATCTTATGCGCTCGGTGATTACGCGGGTGCGGAGTCAGCCTATCGTGCCGGACTTGTCATCGACCCTGAAAAAGCCGAGCTGTGGAATAATCTTGCCTATGCATTGGCCCAACTCGGCCGACGCGAAGCATCGCTGGACGCGATAGAGAATGCGCTCAAACTCGACCCCGGTAATGCCGGATTGCAGGATAGTCGACGAGAACTCAGCGACTGACCTTAGCGCATCTGCCGATCACGTTCTTGCTGCTGGCCACGCCGCTTCGCCACACCGTTTCCTATGGGCAATGTGAGCTGATTACGTTACAGACGATAATCGGGTTCTTCGCGGTCGAGAATGACGCGAATTTCACTGAGAAATGCCTCGCCCAGGCCAACCCGGTGAATGTAATCCTGCCATTGTTGTGCGGTTTTTTCGGCAACAGCATCGCTGACGATACGCAGCGGTATACCGGTCATTAATGCGGTGATGTAGGTTTCACAGGCGCGTTCGAAATAGTAGAGTTCGTCGAAGGCTTTGCCGATGGTTTCACCTACCGCCATCACGCCGTGATTTCCCATGAGCAGAATAGTGTTGTTGCCGAGAGTCTTGCTCAGGCGTTCGGCTTCGTCATCGAGTCCCATGCCATCAAAGCCGTCATCGATGGAGACACGATTGAAAAAACGCATCGTATTCTGATCGATTGGCGCGAGGCCCTCGGCCTCGATCGACGCCAGTACGGTGGCATACTTCGAGTGTGCGTGCAGCACGCAGCGTGCCTGTGGCGCGTTGCGATGCATGGCACTGTGAATCGCCCAGGCCGTCGGGTCGGGTCGATTGGCTGCATCGATGCTGTCATCATCGTGTGCATCCAGTAACAGCAATTCACTGGCGCGCAGCGTTGAGAAATGGCGCCCGAAGGGATTGATCAGAAACTGGCCACCATCATCGGATACCGCATAGCTGAAATGATTGGCGACCGATTCGTGCAGGTTGAGCCTTGCTGCCATGCGAAACACCGCGGCGAGATTGATACGATCCTCGTAATGCGGATCCGTTTCCGCTGTTGTTGAGCGGGTGTCGATAGTTGCTATGGTCATACGGCCTCCAGCAGGGTAGACCTGCAATTAAACAGCAGTCATTCTGGTTGGACAACCAAATTATTGTGAATCATAGTGTCGTCCTTGCAAGCCTGGCCCTGACGGCTTTGAGTGGCTGGACATCTTTCGCGTGCAGTGGTCGAAATACAGGGATGAGACCCCAATGGCAGTTACTTAAGCCAAAATACTGATGCATGCTTAGTCTGAGTGCGGTCGGATGTTTGGGAGGCTATTCGCGAATGCCTCGGCGGCTTTGCCGCCTGCGGTTTACTTCGCGAATAGTCTCCCAAACATTCGCCTTATCCGGACCAGAAGGAATGTTATGGGCTTGTGCCTGAGTAAGGGCCATTTGGATGAGCCTCCGGATTATTGTTAACGAAAGGGCTATTATCTTGATATCGATAGATAGCAAGCCAATTCAGGCAGGGTGCGAAACATCATTCAGGAACAGCGTTCAGAAACATAGAAATGAATCATTTTGCACATCTCGTATTATCCCAGCCAACGGTGGAATCGGCCGTCGGCAACCTGCTCGGCGACTTTGCCCGTGGTGTCGATGCCGACAGTCTGCCGGTGGCGGTGCGTGCCGGTTTGATCAATCACCGTGCGGTTGATCGCTATACCGATAGCCATCCACTGGTGCTGGAAATGAAACTCGGTTTTAGTCGCCGCCGCCGTCGCTTTGCCGGCATTGCGCTCGATATCTATTTTGATCACCTGCTGCTGACTCACTGGGAGCTGTTTGAGCAACGTGAACTCGATGAACTGATCGTGGAATTTTACCGGCGCATGGCGGCGGGTCAGACCCTGATGCCGGGGCAGGACATGCGTCGCGTTACCCGGCGCATGATAGATTTCGACTGGTTCGGCTCTTATCGCGATGTTGATTCGATTGCAGAGTCGCTGGATCGGGTCGCGGCCCGTATCCGCTTTGCCAATGATTTTGATAATGCGATCGAAGACCTTGAACGCAACCATGAATCGATTCGGGATGGATTTCTCGAGTTTTACCCACAGCTTCGACAGCACGTATTCGATCTGGCGATCGAGTAACAGTCGATCGAATAACAGCGATATCAGCAGTCGACAACCTTGCCCGGGTTCATGATGTTATGCGGGTCGAGCGCTGCCTTGATGGCCTGCATAGCAGCGATGGCGCCATCGCCGTGTTCGTTGCGCATGTGTTTGAGTTTGCCGATGCCAATGCCGTGTTCACCGGTGCAGGTGCCCCCCATCGACTGTGCGCGTTCAACCATGCGTTTATCCAGTTCCAGAGCTTTGGCGAACATCGCATCGTCGTCAGGATCAATGAAGATGGTGGCGTGAAAATTACCATCGCCGACGTGGCCGATGATCGGCGCGAACATTCCGGAGGCGGCGATATCCGCCTGGGTTTCGGCGATGCAATCCGCGAGACGTGAAATCGGCACGCAAACATCGGTGACGTAGCCGCGATAACCCGGGTATACCGCGAGTCCGGCGTAGTAGGCGTCGTGGCGTGCGCGCCAGAGCTGTTGACGATCGCTTTCCTGCGCGGCCCATTGGAATCCGCCAGCGCCGAATTCGCGTGAAATCTCATCGAACATTTCTACCTGCTCGGCGACTCCGGCGGTAGTGCCGTGAAATTCGAGAAACAGCGTGTCGCGTTCCGGATAGCTGGTTTTGCTGTAGGCGTTAATCGCTTTCATGTAGGCGCTGTCGAGGATTTCAATACGCGCGACTGGAATGCCCAGCTGAATGGTCTGAATGGTTGCCTCGGCAGCAGAGCGCACGTCCGGGAAATTGACGATAGCCGCCGAGATCGCTTCGGTGATGCCGTAGAGGCGTAAGCTAATCTCGGTAATGACGCCGAGGGTTCCTTCGGAGCCGACAAACAGGTGGGTGAGGTCGTAGCCCGCGGATGATTTTCGCGCGCGGGTCCCGGTTTTTATGATTTCACCGCTTGCGCTTACCACGGTTAATCCGAGCACATTTTCGCGCATGGTGCCATAGCGTACCGCGTTGGTTCCCGAGGCGCGGGTAGCCGTCATGCCGCCGATCGAGGTATTGGCGCCGGGATCGACTGGGAAAAACAAACCGGTTTCACGCAGATAATGGTTGAGTTCAAGTCGGGTTACGCCCGCCTGTACCCGACAGTCGAGGTCTTCGTTGTTGACCTCGATGACCCGGTTCATCTGGCTCAGGTCGATGCACACGCCACCTTCGACCGCCTGCACCTGTCCTTCCAGTGAAGTGCCGGTACCAAAGGCAATTACCGGTGTGCGATTCGCGGCACACAGGCGGACAATGCTGGCAACTTCTTCCGTACTTTGTGCAAAGCAGACCGCGTCGGGTGCCTGCAGCGGATGCCAGGATTCACCGTGTCCGTGTTGCTCGAGAATCGAGGAATTGGTGCTGACGCGATCACCCAGCAAGGCGCGCAATGGTTCAATTGGTAGTTCGCTTCTGGAAATACTGGATGCCGGTCTACTCATGTCCCTGGTTACTCAATTCGATTCAGGCCGCAATTATGCAGCAGACGATGAATTTTATCACCTGGATGGTCACCTGGCAGTCTTGTCGAATGGCAATCCCGGTGATCACACCTATACTGGGTCGAAAAGCCAATAACCGCCTGATAGACACAGTTATATGCCGCCGATCCAGTCGCTGGTTACAGCGCAGATGCAATCCACGCCTTGCTCGGAATTTTCCGACCTGAGCCGTGACGAGCTCCAGTCAAAACTGGAGCAATTAATGCGTCGTATTGCTCTTCATGATGGGACCGAGCGCGTCGCCAGAATTGGTCATTACGAGTGGAGTCGCGAGCGTGATCGGCTGGTATCCTGTTCCGAGAAATACGCAAACCTGTTCAATATGTCGGTCGAGAAAATTCTGCCTGTTTATAAGCTACAGTTAACAGCGTTCAAGAAAAACTGAAACAGGAACTATCCGCGTGCCCGTCAATCAGAAATCGAATGAAGACACGACTGTGCTTAATCTGGAGCTGGAAGCGCTGCGTCATCGCGAAAAATTGCTGGACGTGGCCGAGCAGCTAGCCAATATCGGTCATTGTGAATGGGATTACGATAACGACTGCATCACAAGCTGCTCCGAGGGTTATGCCAGGATATTCAATTTGAGCATGAGCGAAGTGCTGGCGGCGCAGGCTAACTGGAACAAGTTATTACAGCAGATACACCCCGAAGACCGAGCAAGATACACCCGTTCTTACCAGTCGCAACGTGAGTCGGGCTCGCATGAAATCGAGTATCGCATCATGCGTACTGATGGCGTTGTGCGCCATGTGTATGAAACCGGCACGGTGGAGTTTGGAAATTCGGGCGATGCAATCGCCGCGTTTCGCCTATTGCAGGATATAACCGACCGCAAGGTTTACCAGAAGGCGCTGGAAAATCGCGAAGCGATGGCGCGGCAGGTCGAATCGATCACCGATATTGGTCACTTCATCTTTGATTTGAAGACCGAATCCTACGTCTATCTAAGCGAGGGATTCGCCAAGATTCACGGGGTGAGTGTGGAAGAATACTCGAGCATGGTGAAATCGCGAGGCGATGACATGGAAGACGTGCATCCTGATGATTATGCGATGCTGGCGGATATCTACGAGCGTCATCGGCGCACCGGCAAAGCAATTAATGTCGAGTACCGTATCCATCGTACCGATGGTGAGGTGCGCTGGATTCGTGAGCATGGCACTGCATTGCGTTCTGCCGGTGGCGAGATTATTCAATCTATCGGTGTGGTACAGGATATTACCAAGCAGTATCATACCGAGAAGAATCTGCGCGAGGCCCGCGACTCGCTGGAGTCAATGGTGAAAAGTCGCACGCGTAAGCTGGCGGAAACTGTCGGACAGCTCGAAGATGAGATCAGTGAGCGTAAGAAAATTGCCGCTGAGCTTGATTTTCTCGCCAACCACGATGCGCTGACCGGATTGCCCAGCTTGCGTCTGTGCAAGGATCGTCTGGATCATTCACTC
>JAIBDO010000231.1 GCA_024686195.1 Gammaproteobacteria bacterium
GCCTGCCACAACCAGTACTGCGGGATGACCAACAGCACGGCAAACCCGAGAAGGGTATAAAACAACAGGGTCGTGGTGTTTTCGCTTTCACCCAGAATTCGCGTCAGGCTGGCAACGATAGACCAGCCGAGCGCCGCGCCCAACATCATCAAGGCTGGCATCGAAAGGCCTTCACCTGGATTGGTAATCAACAGCACACCGACAAAGCCGACCACGATCGCCAGAATTCTGCGCATACCCACGGTTTCGCCAAGCAGGGGCACCGAGATAATGGCCAGGAATAACGGGAAGGAAAAGAATAAAGCGACTGCCGTAGCCAGCGGAAGGTATTTGAGGCTGGTAAAAAACAGTATCCACGACAGGATATTGATGCCGGTGCGCAGGACGAGTAGCCAGGGACGACTTACTTTCAGCGAGATTCTTTCACCGGAAAAACCAGTGCTGGCGCCCAGAAACAGCAGCCCGAACAGGCTGCGCAAAAACAATATCTGTAATACTGCGACCTCGGCGGATAGCCACTTGATACCGGCATCCTGAATGGCGAAACACAAACCACCGATAACCGTAATTGAAATGCCCAGACCTGCCCGATCGACGCGTATAGCCCTGGTGTTCAATGGTGTAACTCGTGCAACACGTTAATCCTCGATGAGGTGCAGGAAAATACCAGCGATAAAAATCGGCGCCAGTTTACTGCTATCGGACCGACTATTCCTGGAAATTCTCGGCAACTTCGCGCAGCCCCTGTAAGGCTACCGCATGGATGTCGGGCTGTGATGGATTCGCCGGATAAATAACATGGGCGGGACGCACAAACACCGGTGCATCATCGACGCGGCTTAACAAACCTTGCTCGATCAATGGCACGGCGCTGCGTTCAACCACGTAAGCGCTCCCCGGTTCACGCAAAATCAGCGCCCTGGCGGTATCGATAAATGGCGTTCGCAGACGATAGCCACTCTCCAGCTCACCGATAAAACGCCGCTGTTCATCATCGAATTCGGCGTCCCAACCAATCGGGATATAGTTGTCGCGCCAATCAGCTTGCCGAGCGCAGCTGGTCACCAGTATCAAGCGCTCATTGAACAGAGTTTCGAACACGACTCCTTTGGCGTTACGATACTGGTAGCCCACCGCAAGATCGAGTAAACCACCACTCATCTCCTTGGCTGCCTCCTTGGAATGACTGCAATCAAGGCTGATCGATACGTCCGGCACCGCCTGCTTCATCCAGTCAACCCAGTCGAGTGAAAAACCTTCCAGCAAAAGGTACTGGCTCATAAATCGATAATGCGCGCGAAAACTCCTGGCATGCCGTGCCTCTTCCCGACCATGCTCAATAATATCGAGCGCATTGCGTGCATAGTCGATGAAGCGCTCGCCCTGAACGGTCAGATCAGCACCGCGTCGGTGGCGCAGGAACACCTCAAAACCGAGCCACTCCTCCAGCCCCTTGATGCGACTGGTGACGGCAGCCTGGGTGACGAACAATTCCTCCGCGGCACGGCGGAAACTGCCAAGTTGGGCAACCTGTAGGAAGGTTTTGAGTTGCGTATCGAGATTAGACATAAATTATATCTTTCATTGTGAACAATAACTTTGATTAGATTTTTACCACAATATCATCAGAATTACCTCTAGATCGTTGATCTTAGGTCAGCGGCGGTGATCAATAAGCTGACTGGCTACGGTAACAGACACAGGATCAAGTACATGAGCGAAGCATTTTCCGCGACAAATGCGGCCTCGAGCGGGGTCACCCTCGAACGCAAAACCATCAAGATACTGTGCAAACGCAGTGACCGTCCGGGGCTCGAATTTCTGGCAAAGTGGGCTGTAAGCCTGTTGGCAACGGGCTACCTGGTGCACCTTTCGATCGGAAGCCTGTGGCTATGGCCCGCGCTGTTCGTTTACGGCACGGTGATCTCGCTGCCGAGCTACGCGATGAGTCACGAGAGCGCTCATGGCACCGCCTTCAGGACACGCTGGCTGAATGAACTGGTGTTCTGGATCACTTCGTTGATCTATATGGAAGAACCCCTGCACCGGCGCTATACCCACACCAACCACCATACCTACACCTGGCACGTCGACAAAGACAGCCAGATGCCTTTCGATACCCCGGTCACGCTGCGCGTCTGGCTGCTCGAAATGTCGGGCTGGGCACTGACCCACTTTCACATTATTACCCTGCTGCGCCTGGTACGAGGCCGTTATACCGATGTCATGAAATGGGTGATCCCGAACGATGAGTTCCCGCGCATCCGCCGCAATGCCTGTGTTTTCCTCGGGATTTACATGGCTATTGGCATTGCCATTGTGGCTGGCGCCGACTGGTTGCTGTGGTACCTGGTGATCCCGCTGTTCCTCGGCCGCATCACCGTGGCAGCCTTCGGACTGATTCAACATGTTGAAATGGGCGAAAATGAAGCTTCGATCATCGACAGCACGCGTTCATTTCGCACCAACCGCCTGGCGTCTTTTCTTTACCTGAACATGGAAAACCACGTCGAGCATCACCTCTACCCGCAGGTGCCTTTCTATTCGCTGCCGGACTTGCATACGGCTGTTAAAGACCAGTTGCCCGAACCCGACTCCGGTTTTTGGCGTACCAATCTCGAAGCCCTGTCGGTCGCAATACGTCGCACGTTGGGGCGCAACACAAAGGCCTGGAGCATTCGCCAGGCGCCACACATGATCTCCGAAGGCGGTTTCGAAAAAGTCTCGGTACGGAGCATGAAATGAGCCTAAAAAGTATTTATACCTACGGCGGGTTTCCCGCCAAACGCAACCTCACCGTTGCCGACATCATCGCACTCAAGGGCGTGCGAAAAATGACCATGGTCGACGCTACCACGCGCGAGGAAGCCGAAGCGGCTGAAGCGGCGGGCATCGATGTGCTCAGCATCTGGGACGCCGCGATTATGGAAGTGCGCGCCGGTGCGCCCAACACATTTATTGTTGGCGCGCTGGCGATGACCGACTACGAAACGCCCGATGACATATTGCGCGCCGCGGTGCGCGTGATGAATGCCGGCGCCGATATGGTGTACACACCGCGTGGTTTCAAGGTTGTCCAAATGCTGGCCGATGAAGGTATGTCGGTGATGGGCCACGTGGGTCTGATACCGCGCCGATCCACTCAGGTTGGCGGCCTGCGCGCCATCGGCAAAACCGCCGACGAAGCCATGCACGTTCTCGATGAGTGCCGCCGATACGAAGAAGCCGGGGCCTGCTGGGTGGAGGTCGAGTGTATGGCCAGCGAAGCTTTAGCTGAAATCAGCAAGCATACATCACTGATCACACACTCAATCGGGGCCGGCATAGCGGCCGATATGATGTACCTGTTCATGGAAGACATCTGCGGCGACAACCCTGACCCACCTCGCCACTCCAGGGCTTTCGGCGACTTGCTCTCGATTCGCAAGCAATTGAATGACGAACGCAAACGCGCCCTGGACTGCTTCAAAGCAGCCGTTGAGAGCGGCAGCTTCCCCGATGCGGCAACATCGATTTCGATGCCGAGCGACGAGCTGGAGAAGCTGCGCGAAGCGCTCGATAAACGCCAGCCCTTGCATCACTGAGAGAGGAGACAACTCATGGCTCACGTAATGTCCCAAAACACGCACAACATAACCGACCAGGAGTGGCAGGTTCGCTATGATCTCGCTGCCTGCTATCGACTGTTCGTCAAGTTCGGCTGGACCGACTCGATTTTCACTCACCTGAGCGCGCGCGTGCCGGGGCAGCCCGAGCAGTATCTGATCAACCCCTACGGTTTGCTGTTTCCCGAGATCAAAGCCTCGAACCTGATCAAGGTCGACTTCGACGGCAACGTCATCGATGGCGAGATACCCTACAACGACGCCGGCCACGAGATCCACAGCGCCGTGCTGAAGGCCCGCCCCGAAGTCAACGCGGTATTGCACAGCCATACCCGCGCAGGCATCGCGGTATCGTGCATGCAGGAGGGTTTACTGCCGCTGTCACAGCAGTCGGGCGAAATCATAGACCTCGTCGCTTACCACGAGTACGGCTATGCCGATGCAGAGAATCCCGAAGAATGCGAACGCCTCGGTGCCGACATGGCGCCCGGCAAGTGGCTGATGATCATGTTTAACCATGGCCTGTTATCGGCCGGGCGCAGCATTGCCGAGGCCTTTTACCTGCTGTACACGCTGGAAAACGCGTGCAAGGTACAGGTCGATGTCATGGCCTCGGGTGCCAAAATGAAAACCGCTGATCCCGCGGTACTGGATTTGCTCGGGCAATTTAGCAGACCTGAGGGAGACCGAGTTCTGCCACAGGCTCAAATGCTGTGGGAGGCCGAATGCCGCTTGCTCGAGCGCAACGACCCCTCGTATCTGGAATAAGACGATGAGCGATAAATGGATTCGCGCGTGCGCGACGAATGACATCGACGAAGAGGATTTGATCCGCTTCGATCATGGCGACAAAACCTTTTGTATCTACAACACCGCGGATGGCTTTTTTGCTAGCGACGGCATGTGCACCCACGAGGATGAACACCTGGAAAATGGTATCGTCATCGATTGCGTGATCGAATGCCCGTTGCACCAGGGGCGTTTCGATGTGCGCACGGGCAAGGCGCTAAGCGCACCGGTGTGCGTGGATTTGAAGACCTGGCCGGTGAAGCTCGAAGACGGTGACGTTTTTATCAAAATTCCCGCTTAAACTGGAGACCGCACTTGACGCCGAGCCGGTCGCAAAGTTCGCGGACGAACGTTTCGTCGTCGTCGGATCCTTGGCCGCGCAGCCGGTGGTTCAGATGAGCCACGGTCAGCCGCTTTGGATTTTGGCA
>JAIBDO010000059.1 GCA_024686195.1 Gammaproteobacteria bacterium
CAGCCAACAATGCGATCGCCTTCTTCGCAATAAATGGCAACATCGCGAGCAATACGAAAGACAGAATGATGCCGGTACTGAAGATACCGCTGGCGGATTCAATTTGCGCGAGTTGCGTACCGGCATTGACGTAAACCGCGGTGCCGGCAAGCATACCGACCTGGCTGACCCAGAAAAAAGTCCACAGGCGCAAGCGCGTCAAACCCATCACCAGGTTGATCACGAAAAATGGGAAGGCCGGCACCAGGCGCAGTGCAAACAGATAGAACGGGCCATCCCGGTCGATGCCATCGTTAATCGATTTGAGCGAGATGCCAAAACGGGATTGAACCGATTCACGGAACAGGTAGCGCGACACCAGAAAGGCAATCGAGGCTCCTATCGTGCTGGCAAATGAAATCAGTAACAGGCCGGTAAACAACCCGAATATGGCGCCACCCGCGAGTGTTAGTACCGTCGCACCGGGTAATGATGCGCCGGTAATGACGACGTACAGGACAAAATAACCAACCAGCGTAAGGACCCGATTTTCAGCATAGTACTGATCGATCACCTGCTGCTGCGACTTGATGTAATCAAGCGTCAGGTACTGCCCCAGATCAAAGACAAAAAACAGCAGAACGATAACAAGCAAGCCCGCTACTACAATTATTTTTTTCATGCTGGAAAATCCAAGATGGTTGCTCGCTTAAGACGTTGTTCCGTTCGATAAGTTCAGTCAGCGCAGTAGACTTGTGCCCATTGCAGAAACTCGTTTTCAGGGCCCTCGAACAGAATCTCAGGTTTCTTGCGCTCAATCTGGTAACGGTACATGGGATCGTAATACTGTTCGAGCAAAATTTGAATGCCGGGAAAAAACGCACTGACATCTCCACGCGCGAACAGGTCACGCAATCCGGCTTCAAAACTACTACGCACCTGCTGGTAACGATCACCCCCCAGACGCTTTTGAATCCGCATCAGGTTATCCAGCACGAAACGGCTGAATTCCGCATCAGCTGTCGCACCATAAACCTGCTGAAACTCGGGCCAGTTGAACAGAATATAGTCTTCACTGATCAGCTTGATACGGGTCTCGGTGTCAACCGTCACTATGGCTCGCGGGGCTTTCAGCATCAGCTCATAGAGGCAGTCCGGCACCCCGATTCGACCGATGCGGCGGCCCTCATCCTCGACCAGTAAGGCTCGTCCCGGAAATTCGTGCCGATGCTTCAGCAGCTCGATTGAAACCCGGTTTTCCCAGTCGATTACGGCAGGTTGAAGATCACTGGCATCACCCCCGAAGGCTGAGCCACGATGATTGGCAAGCCCCTCCAGGTCGATATGATGCCGGGTTTTCTTCAACACCCTTGTTTTGCCCACACCGGTCAGTCCGGAGACACAGACCAGGCGCAAATTGCGCACCGAGACTTCGAGCTCATCGATAAGGAAGCGACGCATGGCTTTGAATCCGCCCTCGATCAACGGGTAGTCAACGCCCTCCTGGCTCAACCATTGCTGTGTGGTGCGCGAACGTAAGCCACCGCGAAAGCAATATAGAAAACCACCGGGATGCCTCTCACAATAGGTCCGCCAGGCAGCGAGCCGCTGCGCGCGAATGTCGTCGGTCGCAAGTTTAAGCCCCAGCCGAATGGCTTCATCCTGCCCGGCATTCTTGTAACGCTTGCCGATATCCTCGCGTTGCTGGTCATCCAGTAAGGGGATGTTGGTGGAATGCGGAAAAGCGCCCTTATCGAATTCCACCGGGGCACGCACATCCAGCAAAGCTGTATCCTGCAAAAATATCTGACGGTAATCGCAGCTATCCGCCGCCATTACTGCTGCCCGGCCAGGTGCCTGATTTCCCAGCAGAGATGGAGCTTTGGATGGCGCTTGAAGTCTTCGCTGACCGTCGCGTGGGTGATATCACGAATGGAAAACAGACTCTCCAGTTCAGGGGCCAGCTTGAAGCCACGTCGATTGGTCGAAAACATCAACAAACCATCCGCCGTCAGCAGACCCATTGCATCCGTTATCAGCGTCGCATGATCGCGCTGGACATCCAGCGTCTGCTGCATTTTGCTGGAGTTGGAAAACGAAGGTGGATCGAGAAAGATTAAATCAAAATCGCGCTGCAGCCCATGCCGGGATGGCTGCTGTAACAGTGCGACGATGTCGGCGCGCAACATACTGTAGCGCTGTTCATCATCCAGCCCGTTAATCTTATGGTTCTCACTTGCCCATTTCAGGTAGCTGGTTGAAAGGTCGACATTGACAACCGAATCCGCGCCACCGAGAGCCGCGAGTACGCCAACCGTCGCCGTATAGCAGAACAGGTTGAGGACCCGTTTGCCCTGCGCCTGTCGATAAACCATGTCGCGCGTGATGCGATGATCCAGGAACAGACCCGAGTCAAGATAATCGCTCAGATTGATGAGGAATGATGCCTCGCCCTCACGCACCTGAAAGAACTCACCACGGTCATCCTGCTTTTGATACTGACCGGCGCCACGCTGTCGGCTGCGAGTCTTGCAGAATAGACGATCAGGCGGAATGGAGAAAACCTCACTTACCACCTGCCGGGCGACTTCGATGCGGTGTGCGGCGAGTTCCGCATCAATGCTTGCAGGTGCCTGATATTCCTGTAAGTGCAGCCATTCCCTGCCCGGGTCGATCTCGCTTTGATAACGATCCAGAGAAAAGGAAAACTCGGGTAGATCCGCGTCATAAACCCGGTAGCAACTCACGTTACCGCGCCGCGCCCAACGTTGCAGGTGTTTCGCATTCTTGTGCAGTCGATTGCGCAGAGGAACGGCTATCGACTCGTCGAGCAGAGATACCGACGAATCCACTTCTGTGCTTTTCGCGGCCACAGCGGTGGTGTCCCCGGCGGCAACCGTAGCATATTGGGCGAACAGGCATTCGATAGGCCCATTGCGCACATCCTTGCGCTCCAGCCGATTCAGCTGTAGCCGGTGAAGCATGTCCGGATTAGCTGAAATAATGGCCAGGCGCGCCGGTGCCAGGCGCCTGAGCGCCGCACCCAGATCACCATAGAGTTCGGCCAACCCCTGCTCTGCCTGTAAACGCTGCCCGTAAGGCGGGTTACAAATTACCAGGGTTTGCGGCGCATTATCGTCTGCTGTTACGCTCGATGGCGCGGGTAATTCGAGCTCTCCGACCTGTTGATGCGAAAACTGAATCAATTGTTCAACGCCCGCGCGAGCCGCGTTGGAGGCTGCAATTTGCAGGGCAGCGGTGTCGTAGTCGCTGGCAAATATTTCGACGTCAGGATCTTCAACGACCGCCGCGCGCGCCTGTTGCAAACACTCCTGCCAAAGCAGAACCTGGTGTTGACGCCAGTTACTGAAGCCGAAATAGCTACGCTGCATTCCTGGCGCCATGTTGGCAGCCATCATCGCCGCTTCGATCACGAAGGTGCCCGACCCGCACATCGGATCAACCAGGCGGCGCGTTTCACCGCCTTCATCATTCCAGCCCGCCTGTATCAACAGCGCTGCAGCCAGGTGTTCCTTCAGCGGCGCACCGGTGTGTTCGAGCCGGTAACCACGACGATGCAGACTGTCACCCGATAGATCGAGACTGATGTTGGCCTGGTCCTGGTGAATATTGACGTGAACCTGGATATCGGGTTGATTCTTTTCGACCGACGGCCGACTGCCGCTGCGTTCCCGGAACTGGTCGACAATGGCATCCTTGACCCGCAGCGCGACAAAATGGCTATGCGTGAGCTTCGAACCCGACAGCGTAGCGGAAACCGCAAGACTGCCCTCGGTATCCAGATGCTGCGACCAGTCAATCGCCGAAACCGCCTGGTACAACTGGGATTCATCTTCAACCCGCGCCCGGGCCAGTTCACAAAACACACGGTTGGCGAGCCTCGAATGCAGACACAAGCGGTAGATCACATCAAGCCCGGCGGCGATTTCGACACCACCGTAGCGCTTCTCGAGAATCGCTTCGGAATCCCCGAGCAAGGTCCGCAACTCACGGAACAACAGGGTTTCAAAGCCCTTGTGGCCGGTGACAAATAACTTGAATTTTTGCATCTGTATTAGTTTGGCTACCACTGGGAGGCGATCTTACGCCATCTGTCGGAAAACTGTTGAAAAACGATTTTTTATGAAAATTGTCGCAGGAATTAAACCCTGAATTACCCTATATTAAGCACTCTAATCTACATGTAAACCCGCCTTGTATGAGCGATTCCAAATCAGTGAAACAATCTGACACCACAGCAGGTCACGACGCCTATGCTGAAGTGGCCACCGTCAGCAGGAAACTGACCACCGAAATGCTGGTGCGCATGATCGAAAGTGCCGCCGACTATCGCGACTGGAGTCTGTCAGATGGCGATGGTGCGCGCCTGGTCAAACTGATCAAGCACAAGCAGCGTATTATCTGCTCAACCTTTGCCTTCCAGCTCAACCGGAATTTTGCTGATTTCAAGGCCGCTGATGGCGCGCAGACAGCGGATGACAGCTCGAAAAAGCGCGAGCAAGCCGAGTTATCCGATAGCAATACCAACAACGAATCTGAAGCGCTTGAACAGATAACTGCCCGCTACAGAGACGCCTTCAAGGCATTCGATAACTGCATTGTCAAGCGACTGCAGGCCTGCATCAGACGAGCGCGCGCCAATCGCTATGAAAACCCGTTACAGGTCAAACAGCTGTGCGCAGCATATCGCTATGCAACCGATAGCCTTAACCTCGAAGTTGCTGACAAATTGGCGCTGTACCAGCTTTTTGCAGACCGTTTCATCGATACACTTGGTCCGCTATACCGGCGTGTCGATCAGCTATTACTCGATAATGGCATGCTGCCGGAGATGCCGACTGCCTGCATTCAGTTGCGCAATCCCGAGGGCCTGAGTGAATCGCGGCCACCGCCAACGCTGACATTGAATCAAAGCGCCTGCTTATTGATGTTGCTACAGCGGTTCAAGGAGAAGTCGCGCACCTCGGCTAGCCGATTCCACAATCATTTCCCGGATCTGAAAAAACGCTTCGCCAGTTTCGACTTGAATGATTATGACGAACAAATCGATCAGCTCAACCTGATTTTCAAGTTGATCTTTGAAGATGAAGACCTGCCTTTACCGGTTAAACAGCAACTGTCGCGATTGCAGGCCTACGTGTTTATTACCGCGATCCAGGAAGACGGATTTCTGCGCCGTTCGAGCAATCCGGCGCGACGCCTGCTCGATGGCATTATCAGCAATGAGGTTGAAATCATTAAGAATGGCCATGCGGAGTTTTCCGGCGTCCGCTTCATTCGTGAGCACATCGATAACATGACAGCGCAGCAATTCATCACGGTTGAGCATTACAGCGAAATGCTCGACGGTTATCTGAGCTATGTAAAGGAGAATGAAAACAGCATTCGACGCCAGCGTAAGCTCGAGGCCACGCGCAAGGTATTGCCACTGGTCAAGGAGCGCCTGGCCGAGATCACTCAGCCGTTGCGAATTCAGGCAACACCCATGATTCTGTTTGAAAAAGTCTGGTTACCCCTGCTGGTACAGATCGCCCTGCAGCATGGCATGGATTCCGACCCTTGGCACAAGACGATTACGATGATACAGAAGCAGGTCTGGTCGCTGATCCCGAAAGCAAGCGCAGAGGAGCAAGCCGAGTTGCTCGAAGTACTGCCGGTAGTCGCACATTCCTTGCACCGCGCCATGCGCAGTCTCAAGCTTGCGGAATCATTACAGCAATCACTGCGGGACTTTCTCAAACTCGAACAACAAAACGTGGCGGAGCAAACCGCGCGCAGCATTATCGAAGCCAAACGCAAGACACGCTCCCTATCAGCCCAGTCCTTTGCCCCTGAAGAAGACAGCACTGAGTTCGATGAAATGATGCAGACAGGCGTTTTTCAAATTCCTGACGATATGCTGACAGCCTTCAAGTCAGCTAAGCCCGAAGCGCCGAAGAAAATCAACCAGGTGCAGGCCCTTAACGTTGGCGACTGGGTCAAAATCAAAGAGGGTGCGGATCACAAGCTGGCCAAGCTGGCCTGGAAAGCAGAGGATTCGATGTTATTCATTTTTGTCGATCGTGACGGCAAACGCGTGAGCGAGGTCGACGCGACAAAGCTCGCTCAGCAATTCGAGTCGGGTGAGATATCGATCAGCGGCTCAGATACAAGCGATGCGAAAAAAATCCAGACCAGTTTCATGAAACCGCTGTAAAGCCTGCCCGGCTTTACCGCAAACTCACCAGCCTTTCTTCAGACACCCAGCAACAAGCGCGCTGGATCTTCCAGAACATTCTTGATCGTTACCAGGAACTGAACCGCTTCCTTGCCATCAACAATCCGATGATCATAAGAAAGCGCGAGATACATCATTGGCCGTGCGACGATGTCTCCATCGATAACGACCGCACGCTGCTGAATCGAGTGCATGCCGAGAATTGCCGATTGCGGAGGATTCAATATTGGGGTCGACAACATCGAACCGAAAATACCACCATTGGTGATACTGAAAGTACCACCGGTTAATTCCTCGATACCGAGTTTGCCGTCGCGCGCGCGCATACCCATGTTGCGAATGGATTGTTCGATCTCGGCATAACTCATCTGATCGGCATCACGCAGAATCGGAACCACCAGCCCACGTTCGGAACTGACGGCTATGCCAATATCAAAATAATCGTGATAGACGATATCTTTGCCGTCGACCGAGGCGTTTACTGCCGGGAATCGTTTCAGCGCTTCTACCGAAGCGGCGGTAAAAAAGGACATCATTCCCAGTTTTACGCCATGTGCTTTTTCAAAGGCATCGCGATAGGCCGCACGCGTATCCATTAACGGCTTGAGGTTGACCTCGTTAAAGGTGGTCAACATGGCCGCGGTGTTCTGTGCCTCCTTGAGGCGCTCTGCAATCTTGGCGCGTAAGCGGCTCATCGGCACTCGCCGGTCGTTGCGACCACCGGTCGGAATTGGCGCGGCCGCCGGTGTCGGCATAGCGGGCGACGGCGCTGACGACGGCGCTGTGGCGGCGGCCGCGACGGGTGCCGCTTGCTGCTGCAAATGCTGTTCTACGTCTGCTTTCTGGATAGCGCCTTTCTTACCGCTTCCCTGCACATCATCAACACTGAGATCATTTTCATTGAGCATCTTGCGCACCGCAGGACCGGCCTTGCCGGCACTTGCGCTCTCTTCCGTCTCGGCAGCAACCGGTGCGGCAGCGACCGCTTCGGTGTTGATCAGGCCAAGCAAATCGCCGCTTTTAACCGTGTCGCCGGTCGCAAACTCAATCGACTCGATAACACCGGCTTTGCTCGCGACGATCTCAAGGACTACCTTATCGGTTTCAAGATCGACGATATTTTCGTCAACATCAACACTGTCCCCTACCTGCTTGTGCCAGTCCCCAAGGGTTCCTTCGGTAACGGATTCAGGTAATTGAGGTACCTTGATTTCAACCTGCATTGTCTGCTCCAGTGATTTCTGTTTTCATCAGTTTATTCGAGTCTATCCGAGTATTCAGCTTCGAAGGCATCCTTGACCAGCTTGGCTTCCTGCTTGAGATGCAGCGCCATATACCCGACGGCCGGCGATGCCGCCGAAATGCGACCGGAATATTGTACCTGTATCGGCGTGAATGTTTCATTAATCCGACTCTTGAATTCGCGAAACATACCCTGATTACGCGGCTCATCCTGACACCAGACCACATTTTTCAGCGCCGGGTAGCGAGCCTTGATCTCGTTCAAATCTTGCTTGGGGAACGGATACAGTTGTTCGACACGGACAATCGCCGTGCTGTGATCGTATTCAGTTTTGCGGGTTTCATAGAGTTTGTAATAAATTTTCCCACTGCATAGAATCAGGCGGGTTACCGCTGCGGCATCGACATCGTCTATTTCGGGAATGACCTTCTGGAATTCACCATCACTATATGACGCCAACGTGGAAACGGCGAGCTCATGGCGCAACAGGCTCTTGGGGGTCATAATGATCAGCGGTTTGCGGAAGTTACACATCATCTGGCTGCGCAGCAGGTGAAAAATCTGCGCGGGCAGCGTCGGTTGCACCACTCGCATATTGTGCTGTGCACAAAGCTCCAGGTAGCGCTCAATACGCGCCGATGAATGTTCCGGACCCTGCCCTTCATAACCGTGGGGTAACATCATGACCAGGCCGCTCAGCCTGCCCCACTTCATTTCACCGGAACTGATGAACTGATCGATCACGACCTGGGCGCCATTGGCAAAGTCACCGAACTGCGCCTCCCAGATAACCAGGGTCTTCGGGTCGGTCGATGAGTAACCGTATTCGAAGCCCAGCACCGCTTCTTCAGAGAGAAACGAGTTGATCACTTCGAAGCGCGGTTGACTCTCGGAAAGGTGCTTTAACGGCTTGTAAATCTGACCGGTATTTTGATCATGCAGTGCGGCATGGCGATGAAAAAAGGTGCCTCGCTCGCTATCCTGACCTGAAAGCCGGATGTTATAGCCATCGTCCAACAGCGTGGCATAAGCCAGGTTTTCGGCAAAGCCCCAGTCACCCGACAGCTCACCATCGAGCATTTTCTGCCGGTTTTCCATGATTTTGGCGACCCTGGGGTGCAACTTGTAACCCTCGGGCAGGTTTAATATCTGCTGTCCCAGTTGCTGAACCTTTTTCACACTAACCGCTGTACCCGGTGTAATGTTGACGTCACCGTCCTGCAAACCTGCCCAGTCACGTGCGGTTACCCGTTCGAGTCCGGAAATCACGTTGAGTGCCACAGCGCCACCCTCTTCCAGTGCCCGACGATAATCAGCGATCATTTCATCGACTTTTTCCTGGGTGGTGAAACCCTCCTCGATCAGGCGTCGGGCATGCACCTCGACCACCCGCGGATGCTTGCGAACTGCCGCGTACATCAGCGGCTGAGTGACGGCTGGTTCATCGGCCTCGTTGTGGCCGTAACGGCGATAACAGACCATGTCGATAACGACATCCTGATTGAAGGTCTCGCGGAATTTGACCGCGATCTCGGCGATCATTACACAGGCTTCCGGATCGTCGCCATTCACATGAAAGATGGGAGCCTGCACAATGCGCGCAACCTCGGTACAGTAGAACGACGAACGCATATCACGCGGGTTACTGGTGGTAAAACCGATCTGGTTATTGACGATGATGTGGATCGTGCCCCCGGTCTTATAGCCTCGGGTTTTGCACATATTGAAAGTTTCCATGACCACTCCCTGGCCGGCAAAGGCAGAGTCTCCATGAATCAGCACCGGCAAAACATCGGCCGTGGTGCGATCTGAAAATCGCCGTTGACGCGCACGCACTGAACCTTCCACTACCGGATCGACAATCTCGAGATGCGACGGATTGAAGGCGAGCGCCAGATGCATGGGACCGGAGTCGGTATAGATGTCAGATGAGAAACCCTGGTGATACTTGACGTCGTAGTTGTAGCGCTCATCCATGTCGACGTTTCCTTCGAATTCGTCGAACAGGTCGCTCGGCATCTTGCCGAACAGGTTAGTCAGGACGTTGAGTCGTCCGCGGTGCGCCATGCCGATAACGACTTCGTGGGTGTTGGTGACACCCGACTGCTGCACCACCCGGTCGAGAATCGGAATCAGCGATTCACCACCTTCCAGCGAGAATCGCTTCTGCCCGATGTAGCGCGTATGCAGATATTTTTCCAGGTTCTCGGCCGCAATGATGCGATCCAGAATACGGTTGCGGCGACCTTCGCGGAAGTCAGGTGTCGACAACGAAGTTTCGATCTCCACCTGGATCCAGCGTTTTTGCGAACGGTCTTCGATGTGCATGTATTCGAGACCAACGGCGCCGCAATAGGTCTTTTCAAGACGTGCGATAATCTCGCGTAAAGGCGCTTCATCAACACCAAACAGCGACCCGGTCTTGAATTCGATATCGAGGTCGGCCTCGCTGAGCTCGTTTCCGGCCAGCGTCATTTCCGGGATATCCGGTATTTCAGCGAGCCCCAGCGGGTCCAGTCGCGCTTTCTGATGCCCTTTCACGCGGTAGGCATTGATCAGCTGCAACACTTTGACCTGCTTGCTCTCGTGCTCGTTCGATACCGTGCCACTGGCGACGCTGGCGCGTCGCTTGCTCATCACCGCGGTTCTCATTTGCGCCTGAATTTGCAGATGATCCTGGTCAGCCGCAATTTCACCCTCGCCGAGCCCGGCAAACCAGTCACGCCAATTCTCGTCGACGCTGTTTTCGTCCACCAGATACCTTGAATAAAGTTCTTCAATGAATGCAGCGTTACTTCCGTGAAGATAACTTTGTTGCTGCATCTTCTTCATGCTCATAATCGTTTACCTGTGGACTGCTCGCAGAACGGTGCGACTAATGTTAATTTTTATCCTCAATATGATAGCCGAACTAGCTGTATTAAAAAGCATTTTATTGAGCAACGTCAGACCGCAGCAGATGAGTGCAAGAGTGAATTTCAGTTGAACGGTCGAAGTGAAGGAAAACGGGGCTATTTATAACTGCGCAGGCACTGTTAGAATACGCCTTTTCCCGAGCTGGAAGGCTGCATGGCGCAATACATCTACACCATGAGCGGCGTTGGCAAAGTGGTGCCCCCGCAGACCGAGATACTGAAAAACATTTCGTTGAATTTTTTCCCCGGCGCGAAGATCGGTGTGCTTGGCTATAACGGCGCCGGTAAATCAACGCTGCTGCGCATCATGGCCGGCATCGATACCGAGCATACGGGTGAAGCCCGTCCCCAGACCGGTATCAAAATCGGCTATCTGGCGCAGGAACCTGAGCTTGATGACCAGCTCGATGTGCGCGGTAACGTCGAACTCGGCGTTGCCGAAACCAAGGCCTTACTCGACCAATTCAACGCCATCAACATGAAGTTTGCCGAACCCATGTCCGATGACGAAATGAACGACCTGCTGGTCGAGCAGGCAGACGTTCAGGAAAAGATCGACGCTGCCGGCGCCTGGGACCTCGAGCGCAAGCTTGATGTCGCGGCAGATGCGCTGCGCCTGCCTCCCTGGGATGCCGCGGTCGCGCATCTGTCAGGTGGTGAGAAACGCCGGGTCGCCCTATGCCGCCTGCTACTGTCGAATCCGGACATGCTGATCCTGGACGAACCCACCAACCATCTTGACGCCGAGTCAGTGGCCTGGCTGGAACGATTTCTCAAGGATTTCCCCGGCACCGTGGTCGCCGTCACCCACGATCGCTATTTCCTCGACAATGTCGCCGGCTGGATACTCGAACTCGACCGCGGCCACGGCATACCCTGGGAAGGCAATTACTCTTCCTGGCTGGAGCAGAAATCTCAGCGCCTCGCACATGAGGAGCGCTCCGAAAAAGCTCGCCAGAAATCGATGCAGGCCGAGCTCGAATGGGTGCAATCCAATCCCAAGGGACGCCAATCGAAGAGCAAGGCGCGCCTGAAACGTTTCGAAGAACTAACCTCGCAGGAATATCAGAAACGCTCTGAAACCCGCGAGCTTTACATTCCGCCGGGCCCGCGACTCGGTGATGTAGTCGTCGAAATTGAAGGCGGCAAAAAGTCTTACGGCGAAAAATTACTTTACCAGGATCTCGAGTTCAAATTACCGCGCGGCGGCATAGTCGGCATTATCGGTCCCAACGGCGCGGGTAAAACCACCTTATTTCGCATCATGGTGGGCGAGGACACGCTCGATGAAGGTTCGATAAAAATCGGCGAGACCGTGAAGATCGCCTACGTCGATCAATCACGCGATGATCTTGACGGCAGCAAGACCGTGTGGGAAGAACTGTCAGATGGTCTAGACAACATTGTTGTCGACAATTACGAAGTGCCCTCGCGGGCCTACGTGTCACGCTTCAATTTCCGCGGTGCCGCCCAGCAGAAGTTCGTCAAGGATCTGTCCGGCGGTGAGCGCAATCGCCTGCACCTCGCCAAACTGTTGAAGAGCGGCGGCAACCTGCTGCTGCTCGACGAACCGACCAACGATCTTGATGTCGAAACGCTGCGCGCGCTCGAAGAAGCCATCCTCGATTTCCCCGGTTGCGTCGTCGTCATTTCGCACGATCGCTGGTTTCTCGATCGTATCGCCACCCACATCATCGCCTTTGAAGGTAACAGCGAAGTCTATACCTATGAAGGTAACTACTCTGAATATGAAAGCCATCGCAAGCAGCGTCTTGGCCAGGATGCGGACCAACCGCATCGCATCAAATACCGACGGTTGGAAGTCTGATTTCCGATTTTGATAAATCATTCGAACGCCTGGTCATGCTGCTCGACCGCGTCGAAACCATGCTGCCCGCCAGGACAGAGACACCCACTGAACCTGGCTTCAGCGCCTGTCGCTGGCACGCCTACAGGCTTGAAGGAATCGCCAATTTCGACAGGGTAGACAAGGCCACACTGTTACATCCTTAAGCCAAAACTCTGCCCGGTGCATAGCAAAACACGGATGCATCAAGAGTCAGACTACGCTTGAATGACTGGGAGACGTTATTGCGAATGCCTCGGCGGCTGCGCCGCCTGCGGTTTACTTCGCAAAAACGTCCCCCAGTCATTCGACCTCTCCCGATCAGAACGAATATCGCGGGGGTAGTTGCTTATGCCAGGCCATTCGAGACGGACCAATTGAAGGACAGTGCACCAAATGCGCATCGCAACCAGTAAATCAATCAATTGACCTGACGGTCGCACTAAAACTAACGGATAACGCGATAGCACGGGGGTGAGATTACCCTGCAGGCGACTAGCGGCAGGATAGCCGCGGGACCGGGCCAGGGATGGCCCATCGGAGCCAGCAGGGTAATCTCACCACCGGGCGCTGATTCAGACATTTAAGAGACAGACCGAATTGACAGTTACCCAGGCCAAAACTGTGCCCGGTGCATAGCAAAACACGGATACATCAACAGAGTCAGATTACGCTTGAATGACTGGGGGACGTTATTGCGAATGCCTCGGCGGCTGCGCCGCCTGCGGTTTACTTCGCAAAAACGTCCCCCAGTCATTCGACCTCTCCCGATCAGAACGAATATCGCGGGGGTAGTTGCTTATGTAAGGCCATTCGAGACGGACCAATTGAAGGACAGTGCACCAAATGCGCATCGCAACCAGTAAATCAATCAATTGACCTGACGGTCGCACTAAAACTAACGGATAACGTGAGAGCCCGGGGGTGAGATTATCCTGCAGGCGACTAGCGGCAGGATAGCCGCGGGATCGGGCCAGGGATGGCCCATCGGAGCCAGCAGGGTAATCTCACCACCGGGCGCTGATTCAGACATTTAAGA
>JAIBDO010000257.1 GCA_024686195.1 Gammaproteobacteria bacterium
CACCAGTCGATCCCAGGTAATGCCGTTAATGCTCGGCATGGCGAGGCGCATTTCATCATAGACCTCGGAGACATGCGTGTAATTCCAGTCGAGTCCGAGACCCTTGCCGATGTCACGAATAATCCACAGATCCTGGCGCGCCTCACCCGGCATTGGCACGGCGGCCTTGCCCAGCTGCACGCGTCGATCAGTATTGGATACCGTGCCATCTTTTTCAGCCCAGCCGGAAGCCGGCAACACCACATCGGCAAACGCCGCAGTTTCAGTCAGGAACATATCCTGCAGCACCAGGTGATCAAGCGCTGCCAAAGCATCCCTTGCGTGGTTCAGATTAGGATCGGACATCGCCGGGTTTTCTCCCATGATGTACATCCCGCGGATATTACCTTCGAGAATGCTGTGCATGATTTCGACCACGGTAAGTCCCGCCTTGTTGTCGAGCTCGGCATTCCAGTATTTGCTGAAAAACTCATTGGCCTCGGGATTGTCTACCCGACGGTAGTCGGGAAACATCATCGGTATGAGGCCGGCATCAGAGGCACCCTGCACGTTATTCTGCCCGCGTAACGGATGCAGACCGGTTCCCGGTCGGCCTACCTGGCCGGTAATCATCGACAGCGCTATCAGGCAGCGCGAGTTATCGGTGCCGTGAATATGCTGTGATATGCCCATACCCCAGAAAATCATGGAACCCTTCGAGGTCGCGAACAATCGTGCGACCTCACGCACTGTCTCAGCATCAATACCGGTTTTCGCCGCCATTTTCTCAGGGCTGAAATCGGCGACATTGGCCTTCAATTCTTCGTAGTCCGTGGTGCGTTCGGCGATAAACTTTTCGTCGGTCAGGCCTTCATCGATGATGGCATGCAAAATCGAATTCAGCAGCGACACGTCGGTGGACGCATTGAACTGCAGAAAATGGGTCGCATGGCGTGCGATATCGGTCTTGCGCGGATCCAGCAAGATCAGCTTCTTGCCGTCCCGGATGGCATTCTTCATGAAGGTTGCCGCGACCGGATGATTGGTGGTCGGGTTGGAACCGATGACGAGGAAAACCTCGGCATGCTGGACGTCTTCAACCTGGTTTGACACCGCACCGGAACCAATTCCTTCGAGCAGTGCTGCAACGCTGGAAGCATGGCACAGACGGGTACAGTGATCGACATTGTTGGTGCCAAAACCGGTGCGCACCAGTTTCTGGAACAAATAAGCCTCTTCGTTGGAACCCTTGGCCGAACCAAAACCGGCCAGGCCGGCACCACCAAGATCATCCTTGATTTCCTTCAGGCCACCGATAGCGAGTGCCATCGCCTCTTCCCAGCTGGCTTCGCGAAACATCTTTGAAGGATCGCTCGGATCGAAAAACTCGTTCATCCCCTTGGGGATACCTTCCTTGCGAATCAGCGGCTTCTGCAGGCGCTGTGGATGATTGAGATAATCAAATCCGTAGCGACCCTTGACACATAAGCGACTGAAGTTAGCAGGCCCTTCTCGGCCCTCGACACGCAGGATCTTGTCGTCTTTGACATGGTAAGTCAGCAGGCAACCAACACCACAATAAGGGCAGACCGAATCAACTTCACGATCGGCCTTGATCTGGTGCGCGCCGGTTGCATTGCTCAGCGCCCCGGTCGGGCAGGCAGCAACGCATTCACCACAGGCCACGCAGGTGGACTCACCCATCGGATCACCGATATCGAATACGATTTCAGCATAATGTCCACGCTGGGCAAGACCGATAACATCGTTGACCTGGGTTTCGCGACAGGCGCGCAAACAACGCGTGCACTGGATGCAGGCATCCAGATTAACCGCGATCGCCGGGTGCGACAGATCGGACTTCGGTTGATGGCGGGGTATAAATCTCGGCTTACCGACTTCGAGTTTATCGGCCCAGTAAGTCAGCTCGTTGTCGAGCGTATAAGACTTCTCCGGCATATCCGACAGCAACAATTCGAGCACCAGCTTCTGTGACTTTTGCGCGCGTTCATTATCCGAGTTAACCACCATACCCGGCGTCGGATTGCGGCAGCAGCTGGGCGCCAGTACGCGTTCACCATCAACCTCGACAACACAGGCGCGGCAATTGCCGTCAGCACGCAAACCTTCGGTGTAACACAGGTGTGGAATTTCGGTGCCGGTGCGCTCGGCCGCCTGCAGGATAGTCTCACCGGGCAGCGCTTCGACCGAGGCGCCGTTCAGCGTGAATTCGATGGTTTCGAAGATGGTTTCTGGATTCGCAGCCATTACTGAATGCCTCTGAAGGTGTGATTTTTGTGTGAGTGCGAGGCG
Source organism: Gammaproteobacteria bacterium (assembly GCA_024686195.1). Lineage (GTDB taxonomy): Bacteria > Pseudomonadota > Gammaproteobacteria. The sequence goes on from JAIBDO010000257.1 coordinate 2,293, forward strand.
GTCCGACGCATCGGGGCAGCGCGCGCAGAACCGCAGCGTATATGCGAATACGTGAGGATTCGAGTGGGCGGCATACCGTCACGGGGCTGACGAAGCAATCGCGCAAAAAGCGCGCCTTCAGAGGTATTCACGATTGATTGTCCTCTATGCCGAGCTCATGCGGAAAATACTTGATTACCGACAGGATGGGATTAGGCGCTGCCTGACCAAGGCCACAGATCGAGGCGTCGACCATGACGGTCGACAGATCGTTCAATTGATCGATATCCCAGTTGCCGGTTTCCATGATGCTGACGGCCTTCTCACAACCAACGCGGCATGGCGTGCACTGGCCACAGGACTCGTGCGCAAAAAACCTGAGCGAATTGAGTGCCGCCTGTTTGGCGCTATCCTGCTCTGATAGCACCACGACGGCTGCAGAACCGATAAAACAGCCGTATTCCTGCAAGGTGTCAAAATCAAGCGGAATATCGCCAAGTGAGGCCGGCAGGATTCCACCCGAGGCACCGCCAGGAAAATAGCCATAAAATCGGTGTCCATCGAGCATGCCACCACAATATTCTTCGATTAATTCACGAATGGTGATACCCGCCGGCGCAAGATGCACACCTGGCTTGTTGACCCGACCGGAAACCGAAAAGCTACGCAAACCCTTGCGTCCGTTGCGGCCCTGTGAATCGAACCACTCCGGTCCCTTCTCGACAACGTCTCGAACCCAGAACAGCGTCTCACAGTTATGCTCCAGGGTCGGCCGCCCGAACAACCCGACCTCCGCCACGTAAGGAGGACGCAAGCGCGGCATGCCACGCTTGCCTTCGATCGACTCGATCATGGCAGATTCTTCTCCGCATATGTAAGCACCCGCGCCCCGGCGAATCTGGATTTCGGGTAGATCGAAATTGAGCGCATCAAGCTCGGCGAGCGCCCTGTGCAAAGTTTTGATAATGGATGGATACTCGTCTCGCACATAGATGTAGCAGCGCTCAATTCCGACCACTCGCGCGGCGATCAACATGCCCTCAATAAAGCGGTGAGGATCACTCAGCATGTAAAGCCGGTCCTTAAACGTGCCTGGCTCGCCCTCGTCGGTATTAACCGCCATCAGTCGGGGCGCGGCCTGGTTACGCAGGATGCCCCACTTGCGGCCAACGGGAAACCCGGCACCACCGAGACCGCGCAGCGAACTATTGTCGAGAGCTGTCATAATGTCGTCGGCGCTGGTTTCGCCGGAGATAATTTTCTCAAGCAGGGTATATCCACCGGCGGCACGATACCCGTCGAGATAAATCGTGTCCTCGGAGTCTGGTTGTACCGTATTGCCGTTATCAACGGCCGTTTTCACCGCAGCGACATCGGCGCTCTCAACCGTGTACTGACCAACGATAGCAACCGGCGCAAAATCACAACGCCCGACACAGGGCACTC
>JAIBDO010000035.1 GCA_024686195.1 Gammaproteobacteria bacterium
AACCTGAGCGGCCCGATTACCATCGCACATTATGCGGGCGTATCGGCGCGTATCGGCATCGAACCTTTTCTCGGCTTCCTTGCGATCATCAGTATCAGCCTGGGTGTATTGAACCTGCTGCCGGTGCCAATGCTGGATGGCGGTCACCTTTTTTATTACCTGATTGAAATGGTTAAAGGTAGTCCGGTATCGGAAACGATCGAAATAATTGGCCAAAAGATCGGCATCATGCTGCTGTTCTGCCTGATGTCGATCGCTATGTACAACGACCTGTTGCGTCTGGTCAGCTAGTCTTGAGAATTTCCCTCCGGATCAGTGCTCTGCTGCTGTTGTTCGTGTCCTGTCTTGCCCAGGGCGAGAGCTTTGTTGTTGAAAGTATCGAAATCGACGGTATCAAGAAAATTGCCGTGGGAACAGTGCTCAGCTACCTGCCGGTAAATGTTGGCGAATCTCTTGATGTCGAGCGAAGCCCGGAAATCATACGCGAGCTTTACGGTACCGGATTCTTCGATGACATCGAGTTGCTGCGACGCGATAACGTACTGGTAATCAGAGTCGTGGAGCGCCCCTCGATTGCCGAGGTAAATTTTGAAGGTAATAACGACATCGAAGACGAATCGCTGGAGCAGGCAATGGAGGGGCTCGGCATGTCCAAGGGCCTGATCTTCGATCAAAATAAGCTGGAAAAGCTCGAGCTTGAATTACAGCAGGTGTACTACTCGTTAGGGAAATATGCGGCGCGTATCGAGGCAAAATGGCGCAAGCTGGACGATGACCGGGTTGCCATCGATATTGATATTTCGGAAGGGATTTCAGCGAAGATCACTTCGATCAATATCATTGGTAACCGCAATTTTGAGGAAGATGATCTGCTCGATCTGTTTCAGCTGGAGTCGAGCAGTGACGGGATGTTTCCGGATGACGAGTATTCGAGCTCCAAGCTCGCTGCCGACCTCGAAACGCTTAAATCCTACTATCTGGATCGGGGTTTCATACAGTTCAGGGTTAATTCGCAGCAGGTTACTATTAGCCCGGATCGTAAGGATATCAGCATATCTATCAATATGACTGAAGGCGATCAGTTCAGGGTAAGCAAGATCGAAGTCGGCGGTGAAATGGTAGTGCCGGTTGAAGAGTTGAATCAACTGATAACCTTCCGCGAAGGTGAGATCTTTTCGCGTAAGGAAGTCAACAAGGTTATCACTGCAATGCAGAAACGCCTGGGCGAGGACGCCTACGCTTTCGCTGAGGTACGTATGGTGCCCGATCTTGATGAAGCAAATAAAACGGTCGCCTTGCGTCTTTTGCTGGTACCTGGAAACAAGGTGCGTGTCAGATATGTCCATTTCAGTGGCAATGAAAAAACCAAGGACAATGTGTTACGACGCGAGATGCGTCAGCTTGAAGGGGCGATGTATCAGGTTTCGAAGGTTGATCGCTCCAAGGTTCGTTTGCAACGCCTGAATTATATCGGATCGGTAAATGTCGGTGTGGAGAAGGTCGCTAATTCGGTGGACGAGGTCGACCTCAAAATTCAGGTCACCGAGCGCTTCTCAGGCAATTTGTCGATCGGACTCGGCTTTTCACAGGTGCAGGGAATTACGCTGCAACTCGGCTTTGCTCACGAGAACATATTCGGCACCGGCAACAAGCTTGAATTCCAGTTCAACAACTCGGACGTAGCCAGGCAATATTCGCTATCTTATCAGAACCCTTATTACACACCGGAAGGTGTCAGCCGCGGATTTACCCTCAGTATCATTGAAACCGATTCCAGCGAAAACAATACCAGTAATTACAAAATTGATCAGGCCCAATTTTCTGTCGATTACGGTATACCGCTGTCCGAATACAATCGATTACGGCTCGAAATCGGCGTGGTGCGCAATGATCTGAAGACCACCTCTGGCTCCTCCCAGGAAGTGTACGACTTCGTCCGCGATACTAGCGACAAATACGATGATTCGACCCCGAATTCTGAAATCGACGGTGAGGACTACGATACGATTTTCTCTTCCATCGGTTTTGCCCAGGATTCACGCAATCGCAGGACCTTTGCCTCTTCCGGATCTCTCAACAGCATCGGTCTCGAGGTCCATGGCGGTGACCTTGAGTTCTACAAAATCAGGTATCGGCACCAAACCGCTTATGCATTAAGCGAAATGTTTACATTTTCGTTGAAAGGCAGGGTTGGCTACGGCGACGGTTATGGGGATTTGGAAGAATTGCCGATTTTTGAAAAGTATTATGCCGGTGGCGTGCGTTCGGTCAGGGGTTATGAATCCAACAGCCTCGGCCCGCGAGATAGCGAGAACGACCCATCGGGTGGCGATTTTCAGGTGATTAGCTCGGCGGAAGTGTTGTTCCCGATCGAAGCGCTTGGTAGTGCAGAAACGTTCAGGGTTGGGGTATACTTCGACGTCGGTAACGTATTTGCAGATGTCGATGACTTTGACGCGGCCGAAATGCGCCAATCGACGGGTGTGTCCGCCAAATGGTTCTCATTTGTCGGTCCGATCGAGTTCAGCTATGCTTTCCCGCTGAACGATGAGTCGGATGACGATCTCGAGAATTTCCAGTTCTCGCTTGGAGCCACTTTTTAGAGATTACAGTGAATAGATTAAATAGATTGATACGTCCATTGTCATTACTGTTTTTCCCAGTGTGGTTGCTGGTCTGTAGCTTTTCGGCCATCGCCCAGGACGGCAGTTTCAAGATCGGTTTCGTCAATACCGCGAGAGTGCTCAAAGAGGCGCCACAGGCGCGTAAAGTAGAAGAACGCCTGAAGGCTGAATTCGGCCCCAGAGAAGCTCAGCTCAAGGAAAAACGTGGCGAAATTCTGGCGCTTGAAGACATGCTGAAATCGGACAGTGCCTCAGGTTCAACACAACGGCGCAAGTTTGAACGTGAGATCAGGCTCAAAATCAGCCAACTCAAGTTTCTCGAACAGGAGTTCCGAGAGGATCAAAATTTGCGTCGTAACGAAGAGATTCGCGAGTTGCAAAAGGTGATCTCCAACGTACTTAAAATGCAGGGTGATTCGGGTGAGTTCGACTTGATTCTTACCGAAGGCGTCAGTTATGTTTCCGACCAAATTGATATTACCCCGCAAACTATTGAAATGCTGAAGCAGCTCCCCGACAGTGGCGAAGCTGGCCAGTAGCGCTTAACTCAGCAGCTTTGCTTCCGCAAAAGCCCTGGCATCTAGCGATTATGAATCTCACTCTGCAACAACTGGCCCACGCTCTGCAATGCGAGTTTCGCGGGGATGCCGACACCCTGATTAGAAGTGTCGCTTCGCCGTCATCGGCCCAGCCTGGCGACCTGTGCTTTGCGTTAGGGGAAAAGAATATTGTCGAAATTATGGACAGTGATTGCAGTGCCGTCATTGTACCGCTCAACCTGGCCGCAGAAGTCGACGGCAGGAATCTGCTGATATCGGAGAATCCACAGTACAGCTTTGTGCAGGCGATGGCGGCGCTCGGATGCGGAGCAGTGGAGGTTGCAGGTGGAATCCACCCATCGGCACAGGTAGCACCGGATACCCGTCTCGCGGAGGGTGTTAGCATTGGTGCCGGTGCCATTATTGAAGACGATGTTGAAATCGGCGCAGACAGTGTGATCGGCGCAGGATGTATCATCGAGCGGGGTGCATCCATTGGTATGCATTGTCGTTTGCATAGTCGGGTTACCCTGGCGCACTCGGTGAGAATTGGGAATCGCTGCATCTTGCACTCGGGTGTGGTAATCGGAGCCGACGGCTTCGGACTGGTGATGCACGCGGACAGGTGGCACAAGATTCCACAACTTGGCAGTGTCGTGATTGCGGATTATGTTGAAATTGGTGCGAACACAACGGTCGATCGCGGGGCCCTCGACAATACGATTATCGAGCAGGGCTGTAAACTCGATAACCAGATCCAGGTGGCGCATAACGTCCGTATTGGTGCCCACACGGCTATCGCCGCCTGTGTCGGCATTGCAGGTAGCACTGTTATCGGCCGCTACTGTAAAATTTCCGGTGGCGTCGGGGTGGTTGGACATCTGACCATCGCCGATCATGTTACGATTACGGCAATGTCGTTGGTAACCAAGAATATCCGTCAACCCGGTGTTTTTTCCTCGGGTACACCGTTGCTTTCTAACTCGAAATGGCGTCGCGTCAGTGCACGTTACAAAGCTCTTGATAAACTTGCGCTGGCGAAGCCTGACAAGTCGAGCCCGCAGGGGTGATGGCATTTAACGTTTAACAAATGGGGATCCACTTTGAATTTTGATGTAGAAAAGATCATGAAGTTGTTGCCGCATCGCTACCCCTTCCTGCTGGTCGATCGAGTCACCGAGGTCGAGCCCGGGGTTAGTTTGTCGGCGATAAAAAATGTCACCATTAATGAACCATTTTTCCAGGGACATTTTCCTGGCAAACCCATTATGCCCGGTGTTTTGATTCTCGAAGCCATGGCCCAGGCGACCGGTCTGCTCGCTTTTTCGGGTTTGATCGATCCGAGTGAATCCAGGCTCTATATTCTGGTGGGCATCGATAAGGCGCGGTTTCGAGGGCAGGTACTGCCCGGGGATCAGTTGACGTTGCAGGTCTCCCTGAAGCGCAACACGCGCGGCATTGGAATGTTCGATTGCAAAGCACTGGTGGATGATGAATTAGTCGCCGAGGCACAAATGATGTGTTCCGAGCAGGAACGGGATTGATGATTCATGCGACCGCCATCATCGATCCCACTGCGCAACTTGCAGATGATGTCGAAGTCGGACCCTACAGCATTATCGGCCCGCAGGTGGAAATCGGCGCAGGCACGGTGATCGGCCCGCATGCGGTCATTATGGGGCCTTCCAGAATCGGTCGCGGCAACCGTATCTTTCAGTTTGCATCAGTTGGTGAAGAACCGCAGGACAAAAAATATGCGGGCGAACCAACCACGCTGGAAATTGGCGATGAGAATGTTATCCGCGAGTATGTCACCATCAGCCGTGGCACCGTCACTGGTCTGGGCAGGACGATCATTGGCAATGGTAATCTTTTTATGGCCTCTACCCATGTGGCGCATGACTGCATCGTGGGTGATCACTGTGTCTTTGCCAACGGCGCCTCGCTCGCCGGACATGTCGTAGTCGGTGACCATGCTATCCTGGGAGGATTTTCCCTGGTACATCAGTTTGCCCAGATAGGAACAGGTGCGTTTTGTGGCATGGGATCCCTCATTACCTCTGATATACCTCCATTTTCGACCGCTGCCGGAGATCGTTCCAGAGTGATCGGAATCAACAAGGAAGGTCTTAGAAGAAAAGGTTTTTCACCGGAATTGATACGTGCTCTGCACAAATCTTTTCGTGAACTATTAAAATCCAGAGAACCAAAACAGGATGTATACAAGAAGCTCGAGCCGCTCTGTGCTGAATTCGCGGAAGTCGAGGTGTTTGTGAATTTCATCAAGAATAGTAAAAGAGGGATCGTCAGCTAGAATAGTGCCAGGTTTGGTTCCCTGGACATGGCCCAAAACATAGCGAATAGCCCGTTTTTTGCTAGCCAGTGACAAGGCGCGTCTTTATCATAGGCGCGTGAATATTCTTGCCATCGACAGCGCTACCGAAGCCTGCTCCGTTGCGCTGCTGCGCGAAGACGGAAAGGTGTTCGGTGAATTTGAAATTGCACCGCGCGGGCATAACCGTCTGCTGCCGGAAATGATGCGACGAGTGCTGTCACAAGCCGCGCTGGAGAAGTCAATGTTGTCGCATTGTGCTTTCTCCAATGGCCCCGGTGCGTTTACCGGAATACGCATCGCTGCTGCCCAGGCGCAGGGCATCGGTGTCGGGCTCAATATTCCGCTTATTCCAGTGTCGACGCTGGCCGTGCTGGCGCAAACCAGTTTCGATCGTTATCCCCACAACAGTGTGCTGGTTGCGCTGGATGCTCGCATGCAGGAGATTTATTGGGCCCTGTACCGCCGTGATCAGCGAGGTTGCGCTTGTTTGAGCGGCAGCGAACGGCTAACTGCCGCTGATGCAGTCAATTACGATAGCGCTGTCGAGTCTGGAGCAGGGCATGGATGGCTTGCCGGGTTACACCCTGTTAAGCAAATGCCCCTAGACGAAGCTCTGCTGCCGGATGCACGTTCGTTGCTGCGCCTGGCCTCGCAGGCGGTTGAGCAACAACTCACGGTCGCTGCCGGTGATATAACAATCAACTATCTGCGTAATCGTGTGGCTGAAAAGGCACGCAACTGATGCAAACGGTATTGACCTATCCCTACGGTGAGCCGGAGACCCGCGCTGTTCTGAAATCCTCTGCTGCCGACTTCGAAGTCGAAGAAGTACTCGGTTTTGAACCTGTCGGCGAAGGCGAGCATCTTTTCCTCTGGGTCGAGAAGAGCGGCCTCGGTACGATGGAATTGATTACGCGAATGGCCAAAGATCATGGGCTGCCAGAAAGAGACTTCGGCTACAGTGGACAGAAGGACAAGCACGCACTGACCCGCCAGTGGTTGAGCCTGCATCTGCCCGGCAAAGAGGCGCCCTTTGAGCTGCCTTCAGGCGAAGGTTATCGGGTTTTACGCCAACTACGCCATCATAAGAAGCTGCGGCCCGGAACGCATAAGTTCAACCGTTTCAGCCTTTGCCTGCGCGAAGTTCACGAGCTGTCTGAAAAAACCCAACAGCAGCTCGACAGGGTCCAGAAACAGGGTTTTGCTAATTATTTTGGACACCAACGCTTCGGTCGCAAGCAGGATAATGTTGAGCAGGCGCTGGCGCAGCTCGGCACGCGCAAGCTTTCGCGCACTCGCAAAAGCATGTTGTTATCGTCACTGCGCAGCTATCTGTTCAACCGGATTCTGAACAGCCGTATCGAACTTGGACACTGGGAGACACCTTTAGCCGGTGATGTTTTTATGTTGCGTGGCAGTCATTCGATCTTTGCCGACGAGCTGGATGACGCTCTGCTGGAACGCCATCGGCAGCAGGATGTTTCTGTGTGTGCCAGCCTGTACGGATCGGGCCGCAGTTTGATGTCTGGCGATGCGGCGCAAATTGAACAGCGCGTTTTTGCCGAGAACGCCGAGATTACCGATTGCCTGCAACGCAATGACAGCCGCTTGCAGATGCGTCCGTTGCGGGTGGCGGCGGAAGCTTTCAGTTACGATTACGATTCGGCGGCAGCATTGCTGCGGCTTGAGCTAAGTTTGCCTACGGGTTGTTACGTCACCACGATGCTTGCGCACTTCCTCGTGCTGGACGATGCGAGCCAGGCGAGAAAATCCATTGTAGCGCACTAAAATAGTGCGGTTGCTGGGATCAGCTAAACCTTGCGGTATACGCAAAACCAGCCTTCGACCGGCTTATCGCGATAGTAGCTACCCAGCTCAAGGCTGACCAAACTGGCAATGCCCTCATCGACCAGCGCTGCGAAGCGATCTTCGAATCCCATGCTCTGCCACAGATCCTGGTGTACCGTACAGGCCAGAACCCCGCCGGGCTTCAGCACGCGGAAGATTTCGTCCAGGGGCGCAGGGCCCACATGGCCGTGGGTGAAGGTGCCTGACGAGACTACACCATCGTAACTGGCGGTTTCAATCTGTAGTGGTTCATTGACATCGCCCTGCAGTAGATTTCGGTAAATACCACGCTCACGCGCAACGTCGATCATCTCCTGAGATAGATCGATTCCGTCGAGCTGGCTGAAACCACGCTCCGCCAGTAAACGACAGGTCAGACCGGTGCCGCAGCCAACGTCGAGAACGCTAGCCTGAGTATCGGGCAACTGCTCGCTGAGTATTGCGGCTATGGAGCTGGGTGCTGTATAACCGCGCTGGTCGAGCATCTGCCGATCGTAATCGGCTGCCCATTTACGATAAAAGTCGACCATCTCGTGAGTGTTCTCGAGATGGTAGGCTTCCTGAACAAAATCATCAGCCGTTACTGATGCTGAATCTGACTTTGAATCTGACTTGTCGCTGGACATTACAGGCTGGAAAGAATAGTTTGCGCGTCGCTGACTTCGAATGCCTGGGGCGCTTCAACATTAAGCACTTCGACCACACCATCGTTAACAACCATGGCATAACGTTGCGAGCGCAGGCCTAATCCGGCGGCATCGAGATCCAGTTCGAGTCCGACTGCGGTGGTAAAGTGACCGCTACCATCGGCAATCATCATCACCCGATCGTCGGCGTTGTGTTGCTTGCCCCAGGCGTCCATGACAAATGCGTCATTGACTGACAGGCAGACGATGCGATCAACGCCTTTGGCTAGCAGGTCGTCGGAAGCTACCACATAGCCGGGAAGGTGAGCAGCAGAGCAGGTGGGAGTGAATGCACCCGGTAACGCAAACAGCACTACCTTTTTGCCAGCAAATAAATCATCGCTGCTTATTGTTTCTACACCGTCTGCACCCATGTGTTGCAGATTAACTGAGGGTACTTTATCGCCTGCCTGGATTGCCATCGTTGTTACCTGTGCTAAATTGAGAAGGCGTGATACTACAATGAAATTACCTAATCCCCAAGACATCGATAGGGCAGTGGCCGAGTCGGACTTTTTACAGCGACGCCGCCACTGGATTTTTGATATGGATGGTACCCTGACCGTCAGTGCGCATGATTTTGATCATATGCGTCGAGAACTCGGGCTGGCACCCGACGTACCAATACTGGAAGCCCTGCATGCCCTGCCAGAGACCGAAGCGGAACCTTTGTGGGAAATGCTCAACGAGCTCGAGATGTATTACGCGGGCAAGGCTTCGATCATGCTGGGCGTTAGTGAGTTGCTGCAGTGCCTGTTTGAGCGGGATTGCAGGCTCGCAATCCTGACGCGCAACACGATGCCGGTGGTAAAACACACCCTGGAGGCATGTGGCATTGAACATTATTTCGCGCAGGACTATATCCTGGACAGAGATTCCTGCATTCCCAAGCCATCGCCCGACGGTATCAACCAGCTACTCGGTATGTGGCAGGCAGAGGCGGACGATACCGTCATGGTCGGCGACTATCTGTATGATCTTGAAGCCGGCCGGGGGGCCGGGGTGGCTACCGTGCATCTTGACACGCGTGGTGATGTCGACTGGTCTCGCTACACCGATGTTCGAGTTGAGAGCCTGGGCGAAATTATTCGATATCTCGAAGGAATAAGATGAGGGCTTTCCTGTTTCTTCTGCCGCTGCTGATGTTGCCTGGCTGTTCCGGCAAAATGCCGCAGGAAACGGGCTATGCGCCCCTGACCGAAGCAGAGGTCACCCAGGCACTGAAAGACTCTCTTTCCAGAGGCATTGTGCGCAGTGCTGCCAGCGCTGGTCGAATCGACGGTTATTATGCCAATCCACAGTTGAAGATCGAACTACCCGAAGACGCGGATAATCTCAAGAATACCTTGCGCAAGCTGGGTTTTGGTGTCGAGATTGATCGCTCGGTGTTGCAACTGAATCGTGCAGCCGAACGGGCCGCCGGGCGCGCTAAACCGGTTTTTATCAAGGCGATTACGTCGATGAATATCGACGACGCATTTGACCTGTTAAATGGTGCGCAGGACGCGGCCACCCGCTACCTGATCGATGGGTCCCGTGATGAGTTATACGAGCAGTTCCGTCCGATTGTCAGCGAGGCCCTCATCGAGACCAGTGCTGCGCATTACTACGCCGATATTGTCAAACGCTATAATGCCTTGCCACTGGTGTTCGATGTCGATCCGGAGCTGGATGATTATGTGACCGAACAAGCGCTCGATGGTCTGTTCCTGTTGATGGCAGAGGAAGAGGCTATAATCCGCAGCCTGCCAGCGTCGCGCAGTACGCGCTTGATGAGGCGTGTATTCGGCAGCCTGGATCAGTAAATCACCTCTAGTAAATCACAAACTCTTGCCGGGCTTAATCGCAGCGCGACAGCACGGTAAATTGGCCCTTTTCATCTGTCATATAGAGGTCGGCACCCTCACCATTGTTGGTGAAGTGAATGGTGTAGGTGTTGGGCTCCAGATTCTTTTTATTGAGTAACAGCTGATCTTGACCTTCGAGCTTCCAGCTGCCGTAAGGTTCGAACAAGAAGCCCGAAGTCGAATTCTCCCATTGGCCATCCGCTTCGAAACGCCAGAATACCGGTCTCACATTGAGTATTCCGCTAAATCCGGCATCCTGGTTCGAGGTGGCGGTTTCTTCGCGATTTGTGCACCATTCGCCAATAAGGTAGTCGTGTTTTATCTGGTCGCCAGGCTTGGTATCCGGTACCACCACCGAGGGCCCTGAGGCGCAGGCACCGAGGGTAAAAGCAATGAGGAGGGAGCCGAACAGGTTCAATAATTGTCTGTGCATAGAATCGATTTCTCTTGTCAGGTATGGGTTGTGAATCTGCCTGGGTGGCTGCAGCCGGAAGAATCCGGTCACAGCGGGCCTAGAGCAAATTGGCTATCTTGAGCTGTTGCTTACTGAGTGCCGCATACGGCTCGTCGCGGGTTTTGTCGTGCGTGTGCATACGGTAGTTTACGAAGCTGTCACAATCCTCGTAATGCATGAAAGGGTTGCCATCGACCTGTTCGCCAAGCGTTGCGGTGGGCTTCACCGAGTAGTTGTGTCCGGGGTGAATCAACATATCGGCGGGGAGTCGCTCTTTCATATTCTTGAGCGTGACAAACATATCCTGAGGGCTGCCGCCTTTCATATCGCAGCGCCCGCAGCCAAAAACAAACAGGGTGTCGCCGGTGATGATTTCATTGCCGAGCTGATAACAGGCCGAACCCGGGGTGTGGCCGGGCGTATGCAGCATCGTGATTGCGGTATCGCCCAGCTTCAATTCATCACCGCCGTGGTGCAGGCTGGGTTTGTCGAGCTCGTGCTCCCAGAACTCATACTCCGGATGCAGCAGGTGAACTTCGGCATTGGCATGATTCAACAGGCCTTCAATGCCGTTGATATGATCGTGATGGCTATGCGTCAGCAGGATGTCGGTAATCTTCAGATCGAGTTCCGCGGCACGTTTGACAATGGCGTCAACTTCCCAGGCCGGATCCACAACGGCGCAGCGCCGGCTGCTGAAATCCTCAACCAGGTAAACGAAATTTTCCATGGGGCCCAGTTCCATGGCGTGTACTTTGAATCCGGAATCCGACATTACCACTGCTCCAGTTTTAAAGCTGTCATTATACGCTTATGCTGGATTTTTGTGCCATTTCTAAAGACAATAGCCCCCTTTTTTGGCGCCGTAGTCGAACGGCCGCAACGCAACGGAAACAACATGGGTAAATCATCGGTAAACAAAGTAGTGCTGGCGTATTCGGGGGGGCTGGATACCTCGGTTATTCTCAAGTGGCTGGAAGACGAGTATCAATGCGAAGTCGTTACCTTTACCGCCGATATCGGCCAGGGTGAGGAACTTGAACCGGCACGTATCAAGGCCGAAAAATATGGCGTCAAGGAAATCTATATCGAGAATCTGCAGGAAGAGTTTGTGCGCGATTTTGTTTTCCCGATGTTTCGCGCCAACACGGTTTACGAAGGTGAATACCTGCTCGGTACCTCTATCGCGCGCCCGTTGATCGCCAAGCGTCTGATCGAGATTGCTGCCGAGACCGGTGCCGACGCGATTTCACATGGTGCCACGGGCAAGGGCAACGACCAGGTACGATTCGAGCTTGGCGCCTACGCGCTGAACCCGGATATCCGGGTCATCGCACCCTGGCGCGAATGGGATCTGAACTCGCGCGAAAGCCTTCTGGACTATGCCGATGCAGCGGGGATTGCGATCGAAAAGAAGCACAATAAATCGCCTTACTCGATGGACGCCAACCTGTTGCATATCTCCTATGAAGGCGGCGAACTGGAGGATCCCTGGTACGAAGCACGCGACGAAATGTGGCTGCGCTCGGTGTCGCCGCAGGATGCGCCGGAAACGCCGCTGTATGTAGAACTTGGTTTCGAACAGGGTGATATCGTGTCGATCGACGGGGTGCGGATGAGCCCGGCCGAAGTGTTGACGCGGCTTAATGAACTGGGTGGTGCGCACGGTGTAGGGCGGCTCGACATCGTCGAAAACCGTTATGTGGGTATGAAATCGCGTGGCTGTTACGAAACTCCGGGTGGAAGCATTATTCTGAAGGCGCACCGTGCCATCGAATCGATCACCCTCGATCGTGAGGTTGCGCACCTGAAAGATGAATTGATGCCACGCTACGCCACCATGATATACAACGGTTACTGGTGGAGCCCGGAGCGCATCATGATGCAGCAGATGATCGATGCATCGCAGGTCACGGTTAACGGGGAAGTGCGCGTCAAACTGTTCAAGGGTGCGATCAGCGTGGTGGGTCGTAAATCCGCGACTAACAGTTTGTTTGATGAAGCGATTGTTACCTTTGAAGACGACCGCGGTGCATACGACCAAAAGGACGCGGAAGGTTTTATCAAGCTAAACGCGTTGCGGATGCGAATCGCCGGCAAGCGATGAAACGGCGAGGCTGGAATGTGTTGGCGCGCCTGCTGTTGGTGTTGATGCTGGCTCAGCTGGTGGCCTGTAGCTCCGGCGAGGATCCACCGATCTCCACAGAGCAGGCGTATTTTTTCGTTGAGTCACTCAAGCAGGTTGAAGCAGGCGGCCGCCTGTTGCAGACGGCGAATCTTGACGAGGCCGGACTAGAGGCTGCACTTGCCGCGCTCGATCAGGGCCTGCAGCTTGCCTTCCAGGTTGAAGGCGAGGGGCTAGACCGACTGGATCTGCGCCTCGGCAAGAACTTTCAGCGTTACTTTATCGAAGGTGTGGAAAACTATCGGCTGGGTATCGAGGCCGCTGATAAGGAGCAGCAGCTCAAGGGCCTGAGACTGCTGGCGCGCTGGGGTGAATTCTGGGCGCAGGAGCGCGACACCATAATGGCCATGCTGGAACCCGACTGACATGTCGCGCCCGGTGAGGCTCGTCGTCTGTATCAATGAAAAACTGGGTATCGGCCAGCGTTCCTGCGTCGGCAGCGGCAGTATCGATTTGATCAACCAGCTCGAAGCGATGATTGTGAGCGCAAAGCTCGATGTGCCAGTAGTGCGGCGCGAGTGTCTCGGTCGTTGCGCTGAAGGCCCGGCGATGCGCATTGCACCGGCGGGGCCATTTTTTACCGAGATTGACGAAACTGGCCTCGGTAATATCCTCGACCAACTCAAAACCTTTCTAAAGCAGCACGATGGATAGCGTCAAAGGTCATGTGCGGGGTCACGTGCAGGGCGTCGGTTTCCGTTATTTCGTGCGCAGCGTGTCCCACAGGCATGGTCTTAGCGGATACGCGCTGAACCTCGCTGATGGACGCGTAGAGTTTCTACTGCAGGGCGAAACCGATCATATCGAGAAAGTCATCGAGCAAATTCGTCGCGGGCCGCCCCACGCCCGGGTAGACGAGGTAAGCCTCGTGCCCCCCAAAGATAAGGTCATATATGACGGTTTCGATATTCGCTAGTTGCTGGTTTGTCGTTGGCAATTGCATGGTCAGCCAGGTTACGCTCGAATGACTGGGGAAGTTTTTGCGAATGCCTCGGCGGCTGCGCCGCCTGTGGTTTACTTCGCAAAAACTTCCCCAGTCATTCGACCTCGCGCAAGCAGAACGAATATTATGAGGTAGTTGCCTAGTTATAAGTGCCATTCGAGTACGGGGCTGCTTATTCATCCTGTAAGCGTGCCTGCGCACTTACTTCGCCAAGTTCGTCCACTTCGACCACGAAATCGATGGGTCGACAACAGACTTCGCAGTCTTCGACGTATTCCTGAGACTCGACTGAACCATCGACCAACAAGATGAAACGTTCCCAACAGTAGGGGCACTGGACCCGTGTTTCGATCACCTGGTTGATCATCGCTCAGGACCTATGCGTAAGATGCGCCCGCTGTCGGTGGAAAAATATATCCAGCCATCGGGACCCTGAATGACGGCTCGAATGCGTTCCTGCAAATCCTCAAGTAGGCGTTCCTCTGCGGTTACTTTGCCGTCAGCCGACAGGCTGATGCGGTTCAGATGGCGTAACTTGAGCGCACCGGCGAACAGACTGCCCTGCCATTCGGGGAATGCATCTCCGTGATACAACATTAAACTGCCGGGTGCGATCGATGGGATGTAGACCTTGTAGGGTTGCTCCATGCCAGGCTTGCTGCTGCCTTCGCCGATGGCGAGGGGCCCCCAGTATTCCTTGCCGTGGCTGATGACCGGCCAGCCATAGTTGCGCCCCTTCAACACGAGATTGATCTCGTCGCCGCCACGCGGTCCATGCTCTATCGACCACAGCCTTTGTTGTTGCTGGTCATAGGCCATACCCTGCGGATTGCGGTGGCCCAGGCTCCAGATTTCATCACGCGACCCCGCCTCCCGGACAAAGGGATTGTCGGCGGGCAAACTGCCATCGAGATTGAGGCGCATGATGGTGCCGATGTGATTCGCCGGGTTTTGCGCTTCATCGCGTTCACCACGATCACCAACACCGAAAAAGACATGTCCCTTGCCGTCGAAGGCGATACGGCTGCCGAAATGCTGGCGTCCTGACGTTGCGGAATCAGTGACCAGCAAATCCTGCCAGTCTATAATTTGCAGTCCATCGAGGCGTGCACGCGCGAGCGTGGTCGCGGCCTCATCGTTCAGCGGCTTGCTATAAGTGAAATAAATCCAGCCATCGTTTGCGTAGTTCGGGCCCGTCTTCACGTCCAGCAGGCCGCCCTGACCCTCGGCAACGAGGTCCGGTAGGCCCTGCAATATCTTGACTGAGTGGTTTTCCAGATCAGCCAAACGGGCCTGACCATTGCGTTCGGTGATCAGCAGGTGTTGTGGTGAAATAAACGTCATGCCCCAGGGTACACCGAGCCCGGTGAACAGCTGTTCCACGCGAATATTGGGATTGGTCTGATCGATAATTTGTGCAGACTGTTGTGCTTTAGTCGTACCCGCGAACAGCGCGCAGAGCAGCAGGGTGCAGTAAACTAGTCGGCACTTTGGTTGGCAATTTGATCGGGAATAGCAGGTAATGGCAAACATGATTTTACAGTACAAAGCCTGGGCGCATAATACCACAGCGATGTTTCAAGCCTAAGGAGCCTCTGATCAATTCATGAATCAACATCTGCTGGTTAAAATGCGCCAACTCGGATCGCCGCATCGCTGCGTTGTGAATCCTGGCAAGACCCAAAACATTCGCTCTGCTCATGGGGCCAGCTTTAGACTGGGTCTTATCTGCAATTGGCGCCTTGATTTGGACGCTCCGGCGCTCCGGCATTTTCCCCCACGCAGATGAATGACCCAGAGGCTCCTTAAGCGTTTCTGAGCTCGAGCAGACCGGACTCACGAATGACCTGGGCACAGGCAGCTTCCTGATGAGGTGCCATCAGATGAGCGCCTGCGCAGCCTTCGATTTCAGCCATACCCTGTAACAGTTCTGCGCAGATTGCGCGGCCTTCGGCTTTCTGGTCGGCCGCGCCTTCGAGGCGGGCAATGATGGCATCGGGGACTTCGACGCCGAACAGGTTATCGTTCATCCAGCGTGCCGATTTGGCTGACGCCAGCGGGCCGATGCCGATCAGGAAATACGCCTGTTCGGTAAAGCCGCCATCGACCAGAGCAGCGCAATAGCGTTTCACCTTCGCCAGGTCGAAGCAGTATTGGGTTTGAAAGAACTGGGTGCCATTGTCGATCTTGGCCTGCAGACGGGCCGCCGGCCAGTGCTCACCGGGTTCGGCTGGCATTTCGGCAGCACCAAGGAACAGGGCGGGGGGTGGATCGATACTGCGACCGCTGGGAAAGGTTCCCGCGTCGCGCATATCGCGCATTTGTCGCATCAGCTCACCGCTATCCATTTCGAACACCTCGGCCGCATCGGGCTGGTCACCCGCTGACATTTTATCGCCGGTCAGGCACAGAAAGTTGTGTATGCCAAGCGCAGATGCGCCGACCACGTCGCCCTGTAACGCCAGTCTATTGCGATCACGGGTGGTGAGTTGCAGGACCGGCTCTATGCCTTCTCGCACCATGATGGCAGCGGCAGCCAGTGCTGACATGTGTACCCGCGCGCTGGCGCCATCGGTTACATTCACCGCATCGGCGACACCTTTCAGGCAGGCAACACGTTGCAAAACGACATCCGGCGAAGCGGAGTCAGGTGGTGATGTTTCTGCGGTCATCGCAAACTGACCGGCCTGTAGCACCTGTACCAGTTTGCTGGGGTTTGGATTAGTCATAAGAGTTTGTTCCGGTTGATCAGTTTTGTGGTGAAGAGGAGTCGGGTGCAATGTGCACAAAGGTATCCGCAATCAGGTAAGCCAGTTCCAGTACCTGGTCGGCGTTCAGGCGCGGATCGCAACTGGTCAGATAGCGTGTGCCGAGGTCAGAATCGGTAATACCGTAAGCGCCGCCGGTACATTCGGTCACGTGCTCGCCGGTCATCTCCAGATGAATGCCGCCGGGATAACTGCCCTCGGCAATGTGCACTGCGAAAAATTGCTGCAATTCACGCAGGATATCGTCGAATTGGCGGGTCTTGTATCCACTGCTCGATTTTACCGTGTTGCCATGCATCGGATCTGACGACCATACCAGTTCGCGGCCTTCGCGCTGCACTGCGCGAATAAGCGGCGGTAGTTTCTCTTCCAGCACGTCAGCGCCCATGCGTGTAATCAGGGTTAGTCGTCCTGCTTCATTGTGCGGATTCAGCGCGTCACTCAAACGCAGCAACTGATCGGGCGTCGTCGAGGGGCCAATCTTCACGCCGATCGGATTTTCGATACGCTTGAAGAATTCAACGTGGGCATGATCCAGCTGGCGCGTGCGTTCCCCGATCCAGACGAAGTGAGCCGAGCAGTTATAGCTTTTGCCCGTGAACGAATCGATACGCGACAGCGCTTCTTCGTAATTCAATAACAGGGCTTCGTGCGACGTGAACAATTGCGTCTCACGAATCGTTGGCGTGGTTTGCGAATTGACGCCGCAGACCTCCATGAAGGCGAGCGCATCCTCGATGCGGTCCGATAACTTCTGGTAACGCTGCTTGCCGGGGCTCGCCTCGACAAAACTCATGTTCCAGCGATGCACCTGGTGCAGGTCGGCAAAACCTCCCTGGGCGAAGGCGCGCAACAGGTTGAGTGTTGATGCACTCTGATGATAGGCACGCAACATACGCTGTGGATCTGCGATCCTGGCGTCGGCATTGGCGTCAGCAGAATTGATGATGTCGCCGCGAAAGCTGAGCAGTGACTGGCCATCGACGTCTTCGTAATCCGCAGAGCGCGGCTTGGCAAACTGACCGGCCATGCGCGCGATCTTGGTGACCGGGCGCCTGCCGCCGAAGGTGAGGACGACCGCCATCTGCAACAATACTTTAAAGGTATCGCGAATCTTGTTGGCGCTGAATTCGGAGAAGGATTCAGCGCAGTCGCCGCCTTGTAGCAGAAAACCCTTGCCATGGCCGACGTTTGCCAGGTGTTGCTTGAGATCACGTATCTCCTGGGCAAACACCAGCGGAGGGAGCGCGCGTAACTGGCTTTCGACCTCTTCAAGCTGCAGCGCATCGGGATATTTCGGTTGCTGCTTGATCGGAAATTGCCGCCAGCTTGAAGGCGATTTATTGCGAGTCATACGGTTATCCAGAGTGGATTGTCTTCCGAGCCTCGGAAAACAGTGAAAAATGCCTGAAATCACGCCGAAACACCAGCGAAATCCTACGAAATTTGTGCCCCGGCCTTTGAGCGGACTTTATCCGGAATCCCGGTGGGAGCTGCAGTGTAGCGGACAGGTGAGCTGTGGACAGAGGTATCGTGTTGCGTGCTCACGCTTGATGCACAACCGCGCCGGGGAGCAGGCGAGTTGATCTCCGCGAAACCTTCAGGCGTGTGTAGGTTGGCGCAATGGTGATAAATTAATTTTATTACGCCACCTACCTAATAAGTAATATTTATCAAATATTCTATTACCGTGATTAAAATTACTGTTTTGCATAAAGCGCTGAAAAAATCCACACTGTCATTCGCTAATCACAACCCCGAGCGAAGACGACATGGCGGCAAACCCGGCCCGAAAACGCGAAGTCAAATCGACTACCTGTTACATGTGCGCCTGTCGTTG
>JAIBDO010000055.1 GCA_024686195.1 Gammaproteobacteria bacterium
AGACAGGGTCCAGCTTACCCCCGCATGGTCAAAGATCTTAGCCAGGGCCTCCAGGTACTCGGGGTAAAGCGCAATTTCATTCGACGACAGCAGCGCCAGATAATCCGCACCTTCTACATCCAGTGGAATCTTCAGCCCGGTATTCTCCTCGGCGTGCTTGATGGTCGCCAGCACCGCTTTCATGGTGATTCCCATGGGGCTGCCGATTTCGACTGCACGCTTGGTGGCTCCGACCAGGCCCTCTGGTGAAAACCCGGCTACCGCTAGCGCGTGCTTGACCTTGAAAATCACCATCGAAATATCAACACCAACCGGGCAAACCATACTGCAGCGACCGCACATCGAGCAGCCATCGTAAACCAGTTCTTCCCAGTCGGACAAATCGGCCTCGGTCATGGGTTCACTGATTCCAAGCTTGCTCTTCAACTTGCCCCAGAAACTGTATTCGTTTTTCCACAGTTTGCGCATCGGTTCGGTCTTGTAGATCGGCGTATAGCGCGGATCGTCCGTCTCGGTGTAAAACAGGCAGGACTCGGCGCAGATTCCGCAACGCACACAACTTGAGAAAAAAGACATCACTTTGTAGTCCATCTCAGCGCGCAGCACGTTAAGGCCCGCTTCCAGTCTCTCACTCATGATCATTAACCTCGTTCACGCATCAATACCGCGTCGACCGAACCAGGCGCCGGTAAAGGCGCGGCTGGGGATGAAGGTAAAGGCATGCATCAGGCAGCTGAACGGAAAATAAATCATCAGCAGTTCAACCGTGAACAAATGTAAAAGGTTCAACGCATGAAATCCCTGCCCCAGCGCCAAACAACCGGTCAGCATTACCACGAAGGTCAGGATTGCCGCGATATGGTCGTCCGTGGTCGATATCAGCCGGCTTACCGCATTCAGCATGCGGCGTAACCACAACAGGATGAGTCCGAAAAAGGCAAATTGGGCGGCGACGATAAAGGCCCAGTGCGGCATCGGCGTCCAGCCGAAACCTAGCAGGTGGTTCTCAAGGAAGTGCACGTGCGGCGCTGCAAAAAACAGCAACGCGAAAAGACCGAGGTGGAACATGTATCCCCCGATCACCTGCAAGCGGATGCGCGGCGCAATTTCCCGATGCGGGACAAAGCGACTGAAAACATTGCGCCAGGCACCGCCACTGGCCGAACCGCGCGCCACCGACAGGTCGGTCTTAGCTGCGGCGAAGATGATCCTGGCCAATTGCCAGAGAACCCCGATGCAAAATACCGCTAGCGAGAAATACCATAGTGGCCCTTTGATCAGATATTCAATCATCAGCTCTGCCCCGTCGCATTATCGGTCGATTCAGGTATCCTGCCGTGCAGGCGGGCAAACTCTTCCGCCGTCAGAACCTCGTCGTTCTCTTTAACCTGTTGGGCCCAACGGTCGTGATGCGCTTCCACCCAGTTGATATCGACATAACCCGACTTCATTGCCTCAATCGAGCCCTCGGTGCCGATCGAACCCATGTACATGTGTCCGAGGGAAACGGCGATCAGTATGACCGCGCCAAGTACGTGGACAACGTGTGAGATCGCCATAATCACCCGCCCCTGTCCAAAATTCGGCGATACCAGAATCAGACCGCTGATCGAAATGGCGAGTCCGATCAGGATTACCATCCAGTACCATGATTTCTCACCCATATTGAAGAAACCGCCTGAGACATGGCTCTTGCCAATGAATCCACCGCCTTTCAACAGCCAGGTCAGATCACCTTTCTCATAGATATTACGACGCGCGAAGCTGACCACCATCATGATCAGTGAGACCAGAAATATCGGGCCGACCAGGTTATGGCTTTCCTTGCTCGCCGACGCCAGAAGGGAAAATACCTGATGACCGAACAACGGTATCAACAGGGTGCGCCCGAGCAACAGGATCAGCCCGGTTAGCGCCAGAAACAGGAATAGCAGGGCAAGCGTCCAGTGCACGACGCGCTCATAGTCGGTGAATCGTTTAACCATGCGACCAGATAAACCACCCTCGATACCAACCTTGCCCCGTAAAGCATAAAACAGTACGAGGATCGCCACTACGACGAGCAGCACGATGGGCGCGTAGCGGACCGGATTTTCTATTCGAAAGCGGGCCCAGCGATCTCCGTCGGCATTGATCAATACTCCGCTCTCAACACCCTGAACCTGGGTGATGCCACTAATGGGCAGGTCCCGCTGGCGCACTTCACGCCACAGGTCACTGCCCGGACTAATAGAAGAAACACCCTGGGGATAATCTTTATGTTGTTGCGGAGTTGAGGCATTGGCTACTGGAAGCACCAGCAGCACAACCAGCATCAGGGTTGATATCAGCGCGATAAAGACATCGCGTGGTTGCTTTTTACAGAGAGCCAACAAAATCTATACCGTAAGTCTTCACTGATCCGACAGGATAAAACAGGGGTCAGATTAAGCAATCACAACCATCCCGATTATTGTCCTGGATCAATAACCGGGACAAAAAAACCTTAAGCGCATTGACAGTCTCAGGCGGAATCGGTCGATTGTCGAGCGCCGGGGTCCGGCTGAGCCTGCTGTTGCGGCACCGGTTCCTCACTATCCTTGACCTCGTCATACCACAGGTCATGGTGTTCTTTGGCCCAGTTACTATCACAGTAACCGGTTTGCATGACCTCGAAAGTAGCCTCCAGCGCGGCGGTACCCATGTAGATATGACCAAATGACACAACGATGAGCACAATCGCTGCGATGCTGTGCACCCAGTGATAAAACTCCATGGTGGAGCGAGTTTGACCGAAAATCGGAAAGTCGAGCACCAGGCCACTGATAATCACCGCCAGGCCGACAATCGACGCCAGCCAGAACCAGAGTTTTTCGCCGGCATTATAACGCGGGGCATGCGCATGCTTACCGAACAGGCCACCCCCTTTCAACAGCCATTGCAGGTCGACTTTCGGCGAGGGAATGTTGTCACGTACGAAGAGCACGAATAACCAGGTCAACGCAAACACGAAAACCGGCCCGAGATAATCGTGCAGAAATTTTGCCCCGGCAGCGATCGTGCCAAAACCCTCGGCACCGAACACCGGTATCAAAAAGCTGCGACCGAGCAGCAAGGTCAGCCCGGTCAAACCCAGGATCGAGAAGAGGATCGCAGTTGCCCAGTGAGCGACTCGCTGATTAGTTGTAAAGCGTAAAATCCGCAGGCCGGAGCGCCCGTTCTCGAGCATGATGCGCCCGCGTACCAGGCGGAAAAGCAGGATAACGAACAAGACGATAGCAATCGCTGCGCCGGAGAGCGGGATCAGTTCCTGCATGCGATATTCACGCCAGGCCTGGCCCGACACATTGATGAGAACATCAGCACCTGGTGATCGCACCTGGGTAGTTCCGGTCACGTCCTGGTCACGTTGACGAACGTCACGCCACAGTTCCGCACCGGGTGCTATCGAACTCAACTCGGGAGGTTTGGATGGCGGATCTGCAGCTTGCAACTGAAACCCGACCAACAGCAAGCAAACCATCATTAGCAATGTATGGACTCTCACGACTCTTACCCTTTTCTGTATTATTTTACGTCAGACTGCCGCGCATTCCACAGTCAGCATATCGATACGTCCCTGTATCGATTTAATCAACTACCCTGAGAGTCTCAGGGCAACGACCCAGCAGCTTTAGCCCGGGATCTTGCTGTTATTAACGCCCCATTCAAAAGCGCTGGCACCACGGTTGATAACCCGCTTGCGATAGATATCGGATAACACATCCCCATCACCTGCGAGTAGAGCCTTGGTAGAACACATTTCAGCACACAATGGCAGCTTGCCCTCAGAAATACGGTTGCGTCCGTATTTCTTGTACTCGTCTGAACTTTGGTCCTCTTCAGGGCCACCGGCACAGAAGGTGCACTTGTCCATTTTACCGCGTGACGAGAAAGCCGCCGCTTCGGGAAACTGGGGAGCACCAAACGGGCATGCATAAAAGCAGTATCCGCAACCGATACAGATATCCTTATCGTGCAGTACGATGCCATCACCCGTGGTGTAAAAACAATCCACCGGGCAAACAGCCGCGCAGGGTGCGTCTGAACAGTGCATACAGGCCACCGAAAGCGAGCGCTCACCCGGCTCACCATCCTTGATGGTCACCACGCGTCGACGATTCACGCCCCAGGGGATTTCATGCTCGTTCTTACAAGCGGTTACACAGGCATTGCATTCGATACAACGCTCGGCATCACAATAGAATTTCATTCTAGCCATTTTTCGATCCCCCTAAGCTTTAGTAATTCGACAAAGACTGCACTTCGATTCCTGCATCTGCGTCACCGAATCGTAGCCATAGGTAAATGCCGTATTGGCCGCCTCACCCAGTACATAGGGCGCAGCACCCTCCGGATACTTATCCAGTAAGTTCTCACCCTGCATATGTCCGGCGAAGTGGAAAGGCATGAAGGCAACGCCCGAGCCGACGCGGCGCGTAATCATGGCCTTAACCTTGACCTTGGAAGCCTCAGCACCTTCTACCCAGACATCGTCACCGTCCTTGATACCGGCGTCATTGGCATCGCGCGGATGAATCTCGACGAACATGTCCTGTTGCAACTCGGCGAGCCAGGCATTGGATCGAGTTTCATCGCCACCACCTTCGTACTCGACCAGTCGCCCGGACGTCAGAATAATGGGATATTCCTTGGAGAAATCCTTATCCTGAATCGACTTGTAACGCGTCGGTAGACGCCAGAATGACTTGCGATCTTCGTAGGTCGGATACTTCTCCACCAGGTCACGCCGCGAGGTATACAACGGCTCGCGATGGATCGGAACCGGATCCGGGAAGGTCCACACCATTGCGCGGGCCTTGGCGTTACCAAACGGTGAACAACCGTGCTTGATGGCGACACGTTGTATGCCACCCGACAAATCGGTTTTCCAGTTTTTGCCTTCCGCGGCCGCTTTTTCGTCCGCCGTCAGATCATCCCACCAACCCAGTTTCTTCAGTACCTTGTCGCTGAACTCTGGATACCCGTCCTTGATTTCGGAATCCTTGCCGAAGGAACCTTCGGCCAGCAGATTGACACCGTCACGCTCAACACCGAAGCGAGCACGAAAAGTCAGGCCGCCATCAGCCACACTCTTGGATGTGTCATACAGATTTGGTGTACCCGGGTGATTCATTTCGGGCGTACCCCATGAGGGCCAGGGCAGACCGTAGAAATCACCATTAGCGGGCCCGCCTTCGGCCTTGAGCGTATCGTAATCGAAGGTACCCCAGTTCTCCTGGTGCTTCTTCAGACGCTCAGGGCTCTGGCCGGTATAACCGATAGTCCACATACCGCTGTTGATTTCACGCAAAATATCCTCAACCAGAGGCTCTTCGCCATTGACAGCGATGTTTTTGAACAATTGCTCGTCCAGACCCAGCTTTTTCGCCATCTTGTACATGATGGTGTGATCCGGCAGCGATTCGAACATCGGATCGATAACCTTGGAGCGCCACTGGAAAGAACGATTGGAGGCGGTCACCGAACCGTAGGTTTCCATCTGCGTAGCGGCCGGTAACAGGTAAATACCATCTTTCCGATCCGGCATGACTGCCGATGCGGTCGGATAGGGGTCGACGATGACCATCATTTCGAGACCATCCATCGCCTTTTTCTGCTCGACACCACGAGTCTGGCTATTGGGCGCGTGACCCCAGAAGAACATCGCCTTGAGATTGTCTTTCTGCGCGATATTAGCCTTGTCTTCCAGTACACCGTCGATCCAGCGAGATACCGGAATCCCCTTGGTGTTCATGACGTGCACATCCTTGCCCTTGCTCTGTTCGTAACTACCGTCGTCGAACTGACCCTTGACCCATTCGTAGTCAAGGCCCCAGACGCGCGACCAGTGTTTCCATGAACCCGCGGACAAACCGTAGTAACCAGGCAGCGTATTGGACAACACACCCAGATCAGTTGCGCCCTGAACATTATCGTGGCCGCGGAAGATATTCGCACCGCCGCCGGATACACCCATGTTGCCCAGTGCCAGCTGAAATGCGCAGTAGGCGCGCGTATTGTTGTTACCGATAGTGTGCTGAGTGCCACCCATGCACCAGATAAAGGTGCCGGGGCGGTTATCGGCCATTGCCTTGGTGGCTTCGTAAACTTGAGCTTCGGGCACACCGGTTACACGCTCGACTTCAGCCGGATTCCATTTCTTCACTTCCTTCATCACGTCAGCCATGCCGTAAACGCGTTGACGGATAAATTCCTTGTCCTGCCAGTTGTTTTCAAAGATATGCCACATCATGCCCCAGATGATGGCGACGTCAGTGCCGGGGCGAATCTTGAGGTAATGATTGGCGTGCGCAGCGGTGCGGGTATAACGCGGATCGATGACGATCACCGGCGCATTATTCTCTTCTTTAGCTTTGAAGATGTGCTGCAATGCAACGGGGTGAGCTTCCGTCGGGTTCGAGCCAATCATCAATATCGCCTTGGAGAAGTGGATATCGTTATATGAATTGGTCATCGCGCCGTAGCCCCAGGTATTGGCAACGCCCGCGACCGTGGTCGAATGGCAGATACGCGCCTGGTGGTCGACGTTATTGGTTCCCCACATGGCGGCGAATTTGCGGAACAGATAGGCCTGCTCATTGCTGTGCTTGGCCGATCCCAGCCAGTAGACCGAATCCGGGCCCGAGGTTTTACGGATCTCAAGCAGCTTGTCACCGATTTCATCGATGGCCTGGTCCCAGGAAATCTTCTGCCATTTACCGTCGACCAGTTTGGTCGGATACTTCAGGCGGCGCTCGCCATGACCGTGCTCGCGAATCGACGCGCCCTTGGCGCAATGCGCACCCTTGTTGAACGGGTGGTCAAAAGCCGGCTCCTGACCTGTCCACACACCATTTTGTACTTCGGCGATAATGCCGCAGCCAACCGAGCAATGTGTGCAGATGGTTTTGATCTCTTCTGTTTTACCGCCGGAAGTAACCGCCGCATCGGCTTTCTTCATCATCACCGGCGAAACCGTCGTGGCCAGTGCAGCACCACCTGCCATCAAACTGGAGTTTTTTAGAAACGCGCGTCGCGAGAGAGCTCCCGGTACCGGACTGGTAGCTTGCTCGGGAGCGGACTGTTGAACGTCATGAGATGTTCTGGTTAGTTTTTTCATATCTCGATCCCCCGGTTAAATGTCTGCAGATTTGTAGTAATCGAGCACATGCTGGGTTAGCTGGTAACCTTGTTGCCCGGGTTTTTCTGTGCCGGCTGTGTCGCCAGCGGCGATCGCCGAAGTGCTCGCCACGGCAGTGGCGGCGACGCCTGCACCGACTATAGTGGACTTCTTGATGAAATCCCTTCGTTGCTTGTTTTTCAGCTGCTTTTCGGGCTGACTATTGTTTTTCACGATTACTCCTCCACAGGATAATAGAGATGGTTTTTTATTTTTTCGTTAACTGTGCATCGACAGATATGCTGACTCCAGCTTCAAAAAAGCCACACCAAAGCGTGCGACATGTTGATAAAAATCGGCGGATCGGGCACTGCCCAGATCACTAAAAAACGTTCCCAGCCAGCTCTGCATATGAGTTTTGAAGAAAACTTGCTGTTGCGACAGACTGTAGAAGTCAGAGATCATAACAGAAAAAACTTCGAAAATCGCGGCGGCGTGATCCTCGGGCTCATTTGTGTCTTCACTGCGCTCAAAACCAAGCGCGCGTAAGTCGTCGCGCAAGTCACTGAGTGGCTGCTCCATAAGGAACCCGGTCAAATGCCAGGAACCGTAAGGCACAACCTCACCCTTGCCGACGCCTATGAAGAGATCGTTGTATTCCTGTTCCAGCTGGGCCAGATCACGCCCCTTTGCGGCCGCAGCCAACTGTGCCATGGCGTCACCAAGTTCATCCAGCTCATCATCACCACCCGGTAACAATGCACTTACATGGTCGAGCAGCGCCTGTTCAGGTGCCGCGCGCAGCAAAGCTGCGAGCAACGCATAAGCCGAAGCGCGATAACGCTGTTCAGCTTCGAGGGTTTGATTATCAGCGCTTGACATAGGAGTGTCCGGACAATGGGTTACTGGCGCATTTCATTGGAAAATCTCACGGGTGTACATTATTGGCGAAACCGGTTCTGTGGGTCGAACTGGCCGCCCATACCCTCGGGGTCCTGCATCACGTCGACCACACGGCAGTCTTCACACATCTTGAGCCGCTCGAGCGCACGTTCGCTGGAAAACATGTAATGGTCCTTGAGTTTCTCCTGCATTTTAGCGATGACCGAGGTGGGCGCAAAGGGCTTACCGCAGGTGATACAGGCAAACGGGGTATCGCTGTTAAGCGCTCGTGAACGGATGCGGGCTTCGCGTTCAAACAGCAGGCGCGGTGCCAGGCTGATTGCATCTTCGGGACAGGTCTGCACACAGGCACCACACTGCAGGCAGTTGCTCTCATTGAAAAACACTTCCGGCAACTCGCGGTTCGAGCCATCCTGCAACGCTTTTCCCGGACAGGCACTGACACAGGCCATACACAGGGTACATTTCTGCGCATCGATAATGGCTTCACCAAAGGGTGCCGAAGCAGGTAGTTCGACTCTGTCCACATCCGGCTTCAGACGCGTGACCAGATGATCGAGTGCCTGAAAAATTGCACGGCGTTTCTCCACCGGCATATCAGATTCCGCCGCAGTAACAACTTGCTTTGACTCGATCTCGGCAAGAGCCCCGTCTGCACTACAGATACTGATGCAATCGCGCTCCAGGCCGAGTGCAATGATCAGTTCCTGTGCCCAGTCGAGCTGTTCTCGCAGGTTGCTGGCCGAACTCGCCGGCACCGCATCGTCGACATACAAAACGACCTGCATCGCGCCATAGGCCAGGGCCGAGAGGCACATGTCCATGCCAATGCTGGCAAGCTCCTCGACTGCGATTGGCAGCAGATTATCGTAGGCATCAAGATAAGGCTCTGGCGCGTAACTCTCACCGTGGAAGAAGACAATGGCGTTTTGACCGCCCTGCTCGGCATAGCACTGCAGCACATTGCGCAGGCGCTTGCCGTTATCGCGCAGATTGGGATAAAGGTAGCGAATCGCGCCCGACGGGCAAACCGTGGTGCAACTCCCGCCTCCCTGACACAGAAAGGGATCGACTTCGATGCGCTCCGCCAGGCTTTGAATCGCCTCGGCCGGACAGGCGTCAATACATTTTGTGCAAACAACTCTACCATTAACTGAATGGGCGCAGATAGAAGCGTCGTAGTCGAAATACCGAGGCTTCTGGAATTCACCACGCAAACTTTCCAGTTCCGTCATCAGCTCGGCACTATCCGCGGCCCCGGTGGGCGCATGGAAATATCCCGGAGGCAACATCTCGCGCCCCAGCAAGGGTGTTGTCGACAGATCGACAATGGCATCGCCCCGATGGGTCTGCGGATTACCCTGCTTATCACTGACCTCGACCACATAGGCGCCGAGATAACCTTGAATCTGTACAGCGCCTGGCTTGACCGCGATGCTTTCGACCTCGACCGAGGCCAACGCAGTAAATTGCTGTAATTGTGACTCATCGCCGAGTGCCAGCAGCTTGCCGGCTGACTGGTAACTGACCAGGCTGGTTGGTTCGAACTTGAATGCCGCGAACAGCGCCAGGGCCTGTTGTCGCGCGTCGCTGTTAGTCATTAATTAAATCCGGATTGTTATTGTTATCGTCAGCGACCGCGAGCGGGGCAGGTCTGGACTGATCCACATCATCAGCGGCTCCATCATCAACTTCGACGGCATCCTCGTCGTCCATGTCTTCGATGTCCTCAAGCTCAGCCTCCGCCCTGGCCTCCTCTTCCAGCTCGAGCGCCTCGCGCCGTTTTCGCTCCTGCACTTCGATCTGGTGCTTCATATCACAGGTGACGATATCACCCAGCTTCTCGAAGCTGGTGTAGTCTTCATCATATTCGTCGAGTCCATCGCGGATATTGAACACCGGGGCGTGAAACAATTTACGCAATGCGAGGTTGCGCAATTCGTCACTGACTCCCGGGGACATGAAACCGGTAAAATCGGAATCTTCACCGAGGGTACCGATGTCCGGCATATCGGCGTCGGTTAGCGCCACCGGCTCTTCAGGAATTTCGTCTGTTAGCGGCAGGTCCAGCATGGACTCGGGCTCAGCCGCAGGCATTTCACTAACGACTGCCGGTGCTTCCCGGGCTTCCTGCTTACGCCTCGCCCAACGCGACAGTCCAGATTCTTTAGTGTCGGCGCTCATCAGGATTCACCCTCAGCGCGGACTGCCGGTTTTTCCGTTTCATGCCAGTTCTTGCGTTTTCGTTTGGTTTTCTTGATGGCCACATAATGCGTCAGCACGTAGGCCTCGGCCCATTGATAGAGCTGCGCCGGAATTTCGACCGAATAAATTTGTTCATCCCCTTCCAGGTAGGAGTGAACCTCATCGAAGCTCAACGACACAAGGTAGGGCAGCGGCATTTCGTCCGCGTCGTCGGGTTGGCTGGCGACGATAAAGCAACCCGGTTCGGGTGACATCAGATTGTGGTAATAACTCTCGCATTCGTCGAGGTGCAGTCGCAGAGTCAGCCCTGCGACCAGATAATGCTCGATATCACCATCCTGATAAATACGACTAACCGATGCTTCCGCCCCGGCATCCCGCACCACCACACCGATGGCATCATAGCGAAAATCCGCCCATGGATGAGTGGATGGCTGCTTCTCCATCACCACGGCAATACCCAGCGAATCCGGCATTGCCTGATCGAAATCATCCATTTCGAGTTTTTCCATGAGCTCCCGGGCAAGATTCAAAAAACGGAGCTAGTTATATCACAGACTACCCGCGGCGCAAGCATGATAAGCGTGGGGGATTACTAATGCGTTAAACCGTAATGTATAAAACGGCTCTTTCCGCACGAGCTTGAAAATCAGCTGGCAGTTAATGCTGAGTCATTCCGCACAGACCAGATAGCGCGGTGATACCGTTCGCCTGTTAAACGCCTTGCTGATCCGTGGCTGACTCAGCGTGAAATTCCGACACCGCAGGGGCGCCTTCAAAATAGCCTGTTGCCGCTCCAGCCTTACTGCCGCTCCAGAGTGAACGCACGCTCATTCCTGAGTGATGGGATACGGTTACGCACCTTTGCCACTTCGGCCAGGTCAATATCAGCGTAAATAACGCCCGGCTCGGCACCACCATCTGCAAGGATTTCACCCCAGGGGTCGACAATCAGCGAATGTCCGTAAGAATAGCGCTTGTCGCAAT
The DNA here is from genome assembly GCA_024686195.1 of Gammaproteobacteria bacterium. Classification (GTDB taxonomy): domain Bacteria; phylum Pseudomonadota; class Gammaproteobacteria. Next base: position 11,237 of record JAIBDO010000055.1, read on the forward strand.
GATGGCCGCACTGGTTGGGCGCGAGCACAAAGCAACCGGTTTCGATGGCGCGCGCACGCACCAGGGTATGCCAGTGCGCCGCACCCGTCGTTTGTGTGAATGCCGCCGGAATAGTAATGAACTCGGCACCGGCCTGCGCCAACGCTCTATAGAGCGCTCCGAAACGCAAATCGTAACAGATCGACAAGCCGAGCTGTCCCCATTCAGTTGTGACCATTACGGCCTTGTCACCCGCTGCAATCGCTTCTGACTCGAAGTAGCTTTCACCATTTCTGAGCTCGATATCAAACATATGCAGCTTGTTATATCGGGCAAGGATCTCACCCTCTCGACCCAGTAGAAACGACCGGTTATAAATTTTCCCCTGCTCGCTGATCAACTGCGAACCGACGAGAATGACCACCTTATGCTTAGAAGCGCTGGCACGAAACGCAGCGAGACCGACATCATCGGTCTCGCTGCTGGTAGCCGCCGGAATCTGAGCATTCAGTGGCTCGATCAGAGCGACTGTTTCCGGCAAAGCGATGAACTCGGCACCACCCGCGACGGCATCATCGATGCGCCCACAAACCCAGGCAATGTTGGCCGCGATATCACGCGACGCCGTGTTCTGAATACAGGCGGCCCTGAACTGACTCACGTCAGCAGGTTTTTCGCATCATGAAAATCGTAACCCAGATCATGCGCCACTTCGCGCTGGGTGACTTTTCCGTCATGCACGTTGAGCCCATCGCGCAACCACTGATCGTCGAGCAATGCCTGTCGATATCCCTTGTTGGCCAGCGCAATAATATGCGGCAACGTTACGTTGTTAAGCGCGTAAGTCGAGGTACGAGGCACGCCGCCCGGCATATTGGCAACACAATAATGAACCACGCCATCGACGACATAGGTCGGATCGGCATGAGTGGTCGCTTTTGACGTCTCGCAACAACCACCCTGGTCGATGGCCACATCGACAATAACCGAGCCGGGCTTCATCGCCTTAACCATCTCAGCCGTGACCAGCTTGGGTGCCTCGGCACCGGGGACAAGCACTCCACCGATGACCAGGTCAGCTTCAACCACATGACGCTCTATCGCATCGTCCGTAGAAAATACGGAGTTGGTGCTGCGCCCGAACTGGCGCCAGTGTGCCTCAATTGCCTCGGGGCTGCGGTCAATAACCCAAACATCTGCCCCCATACCGACGGCGATATGCGTTGCATGCGTACCCACCACTCCAGCACCCAGGATAACGACCTTGGCCGGATCTACGCCCGGCACACCGCCGAGCAACATGCCGAGGCCACCGTGCGGTTGCTCAAGACAATAGGCACCCGCCTGAATTGCCATGCGCCCGGCTACCTTCGACATCGGTGCGAGCAATGGCAAGCCACCAAAACGGGAGGTGACGGTTTCGTAGGCAATACAGGTAGCGCCACTGTCAATCAGATCACGGGTTTGCTCAGGATCGGGGGCAAGGTGCAGATAAGTAAACAGAATCTGGCCTTCGCGCAGCATGGCGCGTTCTCCGGATTGCGGCTCCTTGACCTTGACGATCATTTCGGCACGCTCGAAGATTTCCGCCGCGCTGTCGATAATTTCGGCACCGATCGCTGCATAATCAGCATCACTAACGCCAATTCCTTGACCTGCCACGGTTTCAACCATCACCTGGTGACCATGCTTGATCGCCTCGCGTACGCTCGCCGGCGCCATGCCAACACGATACTCGTGATTCTTGATTTCTTTCGGAACACCTATCAACATGAAATTACCCTGCCTCGAATATTAAAAGGATACGTTAATGCAGCAACGTCATTGACACTAGTGCCAGTAAAACCTAAATGCTATGCCAGTCCATGACGCCTGGCCTGGCGCTAGCAGTAACTCTAGCCAGGGTAATATCCACATGCTTTTTAGCGTTTCTAAATCAGCAGAACGTTGCTAGAATAGCTCGTCCCATGACAACGACAACAACACCAAACCAGCTCATCGACCGCTTCGGCCGCAAGGTCAGCTACGTGCGCCTGTCCGTCACCGACCGCTGTGACCTGCGCTGCGTCTACTGCATGCCGGAAAAAATGAAGTTCGTACCGCGCGTACAGTTACTCACGCTGGAAGAGATGGAAATGGTCGGCCGCACTTTCATCGGGCTTGGCGTCGACAAAATCCGTATCACCGGCGGTGAGCCGCTGGTGCGGCAGAATATCATGCAGCTGTTTCGCAACCTCGGTGAGTGTGAAGGTCTGCGCGATCTGACCCTGACCACCAATGCGACACAATTGAAAAAGTATGCGCGCCCCCTGAAGGAT
>JAIBDO010000235.1 GCA_024686195.1 Gammaproteobacteria bacterium
CCGAGTGGGAGCAGGTTGTTATTCTTCGGGAACGTAAGGCCGAGGCTAAAGAGGCACGTAAAGCCAGGCGCTATAAAAAATAACAGAAAAGAATTACGTCTAAATATAACGAGAGGAAAGCAGCATGATAATTCGCCGCGCACTGGCACAGGATGCGAATGAACTCGCCCAATTCAACAGCAGTATCGCGCGTGAAACCGAGGGAATCGAACTGATTCCTGATGTGATAACCGCAGGCGTCAAAGCGATGATTGAAAATCCGCAAATGGGTTTTTACCTGGTGGTTGAGCTCGACAACGGCATTCAGGCCTCGCTGATGGTGACGACCGAATGGAGTGACTGGCGCAACGGCATGTTCTGGTGGATCCAGAGTGTGTACGTGCGGCCCGCCTATCGCCGCCAGGGGCTTTACCGGGAACTCTATGCCCGCGTTAAGGAAATGGCGGAGCAGGAACCGGCGGTTTGCGGATATCGACTCTATGTTGAACGCGATAACGTCAATGCACAGAAAACCTATGAGTCACTGGGCATGTCGGAAACCGACTACAAACTATTTGAAGAACTCAAAACGAGTCTCGAATACCGTCACTAGACGGCTGTCACCGTAAGGTAACAACCAGCCTGCCGTGGTGTCAGTCAGGGCGCAATCGCTGATTCCAGCTTGCACCCCCCCGGTTCAGGTAATATAGTCGTCGCTCCTCAACGGGGTGCTCTTTTGAGCTGAGAGAAGTCGAGCCGGCTTCAACCCGATGAACCTGATCCAGTTAATACTGGCGTAGGGATGTGAGCGAATTCCACTATTCCCCCATCTCTCCTTTTTTGTATTTATTCCAGCTGTATTTATCCAGCTGAATGGAGATTGACATGCATTCTGTTTTACCTCGCGTCGCAGCCGGTCTGGCTTCATTTCTATTGTGCTTCAGCCTGCAGGCGGCAACCCCGAATCTGGTGGTCTACACCTATGATTCATTTATCAGTGACTGGGGTCCGGGCCCCAAGGTAAAGGCGGCCTTTGAAGCGACCTGTAATTGCACACTGGAGCTGGTTGGTTTGTCTGACGGGGTTGCGATGCTCAATCGCCTCAAGCTCGAGGGCGACAATAGCCGCGCCGACCTATTGCTGGGGATCGATACCAACCTGACCGCCGAGGCGCGCAGCAGCGGGCTGTTTTATGCCCATGAGCTCAGCCTGCAATCGAGTGCGTTGCCAGACCCCTGGCAGGATGATCTGTTCCTGCCTTACGATTTCGGTTACTTCGCTTTCGTATATAACAAAGAGAAGCTTGCCAGCCCGCCAACCAGCCTGCGTCAGCTGGTAGACGATAGCGACGGTCCTACGCTACTCATCCAGGATCCGCGGACCTCGACCCCCGGTCTCGGATTGCTGTTGTGGATAAAGAAAATCTATGGCGATAAGGCAGACCAGGCCTGGGCACAGCTGTCACCACGCATCGTCACCGTCAGTAAGGGCTGGAGTGAAGCCTATGGTCTATTCCTCAAAGGCGAGGCCGACATGGTGCTGAGTTACACCACGTCTCCGGCCTACCATATGATTGCCGAGCAGGATTTACGCTTTGCGGCGGCGCGTTTCGAGGAAGGTCACTACCAGCAGATCGAGGTCGCCGGTATGGTGCGCAGCAGCCAGCAAAAAGAACTGGCGCGCCGGTTTCTTGCTTTCATGATCAGCGAGGATTTCCAGAAGATTATTCCGACGACCAACTGGATGTATCCGGTGGTTGGGGGCCAGGCCGTTTTGCCCCCTGAGTTCGATCAGCTCATCGATCCTGCCCCGGCCCTGTTGCTCGACGAAACCAGCGTTGCCGAACAGCGCAAGAACTGGGTCGAAGAATGGCTTGAGGTCATGTCCCGTTAACGAGTGATTATACCGCGCGCCATCCCCGCCTCTCTGGTGCTAGCCTTGCTGGCCCTGCTGGTGCTGGCGCCGATGGCAGGGTTGCTGCACCTGAGCGCGTTACCCGGCTATGAGCCGGGTGATCTGCGTTTCTGGGAAAGTGCCTATTTACGCCGTGTTCTCTTCTTCAGCATCTGGCAGGCCGTGCTGTCGACCTTGTTCAGCGTACTGCCGGCGATCCTGGTAGCACGAGCGTTTGCCATGCAGCCCGACCTGCCGTTGCGACGCCTGTTACTGGGGTTGTTTGCATTGCCACTGGTGGTACCGGGAGTGGTGGTGGTGATGGGGGTGGTATCCGTGTATGGCAGCGATGGCTGGTTGCCAATGGGGCGCTCACTTTACGGTATCAACGGCATTCTACTGGCACATGTGTTCTTTAATCTGCCGTTGGCAGTACGCCTGTTGTTACCGCTATGGCAGGTGATTCCGCAGCATCACTGGCAACTCGGCGAACAACTGGGAATGAATGCCTGGCAGCGATTTCGCTTTATCGAATGGCCGATGCTGCGCGAGACCCTGCCCGGTGTACTGTTGCTGGTGTTCATGTTGTGCCTGACCAGTTTCGCCGTGGTGTTGACGCTTGGTGGTGGGCCGCGCAGCACTACGGTAGAGGTGGCTATTTATCAATCCTTACGCTTTGATTTCGACCCGGCCAGGGCAGTGATGCTGGCACTTTTGCAGCTCGGCTTGTGTATGCTGGTGGCGATGCTGACCCTTAAATTCCAACGTATGCCCGAGGTTGAGATTGCAATTTCGGCACCATACCGAAGCCGGCGCTCGACATTGTCCTCTGTAGTCAATCTGCTTCTAATTGGGGCGGCTACCCTGTATGTCGGCTTGCCATTACTATCGCTGCTGATCGATGCGTTACAGGGCCCGTTTTTTAAGATGGTTACCAGTTCACAGCTCTGGCAGGCGTTCGCCAACACTCTTTTCATCGGTATGTCGGCCGCCTTGCTGTCGGTGTTAGCGGGATGGTTTCTACTGCAGTACAGCGCCAGCCTGGCTCGACAAGGACGTGTTACAGGTGCAAGGGTGGTGGAACTGGCCGGATCGATTGTTTACGTCATTCCACCGCTGGTTATCGCCACCGGCATGTTCGTGCTGCTGTCACCGCATGTCGATGTATTCGACTGGGTGTACCCCATCGTTATTGCGATAAATGCGTTAATGGGTCTGCCCTTTGTGGTGCGTTGCCTGGGACCGTCGATGCGCCAGAGTCATGCGCGTTATCATCGACTTTGCCTCAGTCTCGATCTGCAGGGCTGGAACCGGTTTCGTTTCATCGAGTGGCCGTTGCTGCGCCGCCCGCTGGGCCTTGCCATTGCCCTGGTTGCGGTGCTGGCGATGGGTGATCTCGGTGTCATTGCCCTGTTCGGGTCAACCCAAACCGCTACGCTGCCGCTGATGATATATCAGCAACTCGGTGCCTACCTGATCTCGCAGGCAACCGTAACCGCGCTGTTGCTGTTGCTGCTTTGTCTGGCTGTGTTCGCCCTGCTGGAACGGGGAATAGGAGGTAAGCCTGATGTTGCTAATTGAAGATCTGCAGTTTGACTATTCGGCCGAACCGGCATCAAACATGCACTTCGATTTGAGCGTTGAGGATGGTGAGGTGTTGAGCCTGATCGGACCCAGTGGTTCTGGAAAATCTACCCTGCTCAGTCTGATCGCGGGCTTTCTGTCGGCGCAGCGTGGTCGCATTGTGCTCGATAATAATGAACTGCAAGCCTTGCCGGTCGCCGAGCGCCCCGTGTCCATCGTGTTCCAGCAGCACAACCTGTTTCCGCATCTGGATCTGTATACCAATGTTGCGCTTGGAATCAATCCATCGCTGCGGCTGCTGCCCGCGCAGATCGATGCGGTGCGTGATGCGCTGGCCAGACTGGGTCTGGCGAAGATGCAGCGGCGTAAACCCGCTGAACTATCCGGTGGCCAACGCCAACGAGTGGCGTTGGCACGCGCGCTGGTACGGAGGCGTAAAATTTTATTACTGGACGAGGCCTTTGCGGCGCTTGGTCCGGCCATGCGCGCCGAACTGCTCGACCTGGTGAAGACACTTGTCGGGGAGCACAACATGACGGCGCTATTGATCAGTCATCAGCCGAGCGATGCGCTTATTGCGTCTACACGTACCGCGTTTATCTGTGAGGGGCGGGTCTCCATGCTGGCACCAACGGCTGAGTTACTCGCGGCTGCGGCTCCACCGGAACTGCGTGATTATCTGGGGTCGCAGTGAGCAAGCAGGGAATCATCGAAATCAGCTCGATGGATTTAAATGAACCCGACCAATGGCAGCTCGAGCTGCAGTGGGTTTTTGCCAACATCCCGGTACTTGACGGGTTCGAACCGAAGGATTTCACGATTACCCGACTGCCGGGTTATACCAATCGAAACTATCGTTTGCACAACAGCGACCATGACTGGGTATTACGCCTGCCACGGCCCACAACCGATCTCTTAATCGACCGCGCTGCGGAAGCGCACAATCAAACCGTTGCACACAATCTTGGTCTCGCCCCACAGGTGCAGTGGCGCAATGACGAAGGTGTAACCCTGACGCCGACATTGAGCAACAGTCGTAATTTGCAGCGTAGCGACTTTAGCAGGGATCAACAATTGGCATTGATTATAAAACCGTTGCAGGTATTGCATCGCAGCGGCCAGCGATTTTCTGGCGAGTCAGATCTTGATCGTACGCTCGCGCGCCACTATGAATTACTCGATACCAGCCAGCAGCGCGACTATAGGCAACGA
>JAIBDO010000094.1 GCA_024686195.1 Gammaproteobacteria bacterium
CAACGGCTGGTATTGCTGGAGCAGGAGTGGGATAGCGATCAGAAGTCGCTGGCGCAATTACAGCAGCAGTTATCGGATTTACGCCAGCAGTTGAGCAATCGCCAAAGTCAGGCGGAGCAGGTGCAGCAACGTCGTCAGCAGTTGCAGACCGAAGTGACCGAACTCGATGACCAGAAAGCAGGCCATGCCAGCGAATTGCAGTTAAACAGCAACAAACGCAACGAGTTTCTCGAGCAGATTGCGAGCATGACTGAGCTCGAGAAGGGTTTGTTGGCGCAGAAAGGTGATCGACAGCAGAAGCTCATCGATGCTCGTGAGGAATTGCAGCGCGTGCGCGATGCCGCACATCAACAGCAGATCCGGCTGCAGGCGCTGCAGGCGGAGCAGCGAGCCGCGCAATCGAATATGGATCGTGTGCGTCAGCAGAGCGAGCAGTTTAAGCGTCGTTCGCAGGAGCTTGATACGATCATCAATGGTGCAGATGATCCGATTACCACGCTGGAAGGCGAGCTACAGGCGCTGTTGCAGCGACGCAATCAGAATGAGCAGGAATTAAATCTCTCCCAGCAGAAAGTCGGTGAACTCGATAATCGACAACGTGAACTGGAAAGTGAGCGCAACAATCGCCAGCAACGGGTTGACGACTTTCGCAATGACCTTGAGCAGCAGCGCCTGCAGTTGCAGGAAGCCAGGGTCCGTTGTAAGACGATCGAAGAACAATTACAGAAGACCGGCCAGGATATCGTTGAGCTGGGTGAACAGCTTGATCCCGATGCGGAATTGACGCAGTGGTCGCAGCGCCTGGAAGCCTTGAACGGCCGTATCGATCGGCTGGGCCCGATCAACCTGGCCGCAATTGACGAATTTCGTGAGCAGGCCGAGCGGCGCCAGTATCTCGATGCGCAGAATCAGGACCTGATCTCGGCGCTGGACACGCTTGAAAGCGCTATTCGCAAGATTGATCGCGAAACCAAGGACCGCTTCAAGGAAACCTTTGAGCAGGTCAACCAGCGCATGTCCGAGCGGTTCCCCAAGTTGTTTGGTGGTGGTGAAGCTCATCTCGAGATGACCGAAAATGACTTGCTAAACACGGGTGTATTGATCATGGCGCGTCCACCGGGAAAGCGCGTGACCAATCTGCAATTGCTGTCGGGTGGTGAAAAGGCGTTGACCGCAGTTGCCCTGATTTTTGCTATTTTCGAATTGAATCCTTCGCCCTTTTGTATGCTCGACGAGGTTGATGCACCGCTGGACGATGCCAATGTCGGGCGATTCTGTTCGATGGTTACGGAAATGTCCGAGCAGGTGCAGTTCATCATGATTACGCATAACAAGATCACCATGGAAATCGCACAAAATCTGACCGGTGTGACCATGCATGAACCCGGGGTTTCGCGCCTCGTCTCGGTCGATGTCGGCGAAGCCGTGGTGCTCGCTGGAGTGCAGTAGTGGATGCCGCGACCTTTCGTTGGGCACTGGTCATTATTGCGCTGTTGATCGCGCTGGGAATTTATTTCTACGGTCAGCATCAATCGCGTCTGCGCCGGCGCAATGCCATCGATACCTTTACCCGTGAAGAGATCGATTCCGCCTTCGTCGAAGATGAGCAGTTGCGCACCGAGCTCAACAACTTGAACCAGGTCCTGCGTGAAAACGAGGCTGAAGAAAACCTCGAGGATTTTCGGATTGACTCTCCGCTTGAGGAGCAAAAAACACCATTCGCGCTGCCTGATCCCGAAATTTACGTGCACCACCTGGTGGCGAAGCGCGATTCTGCGCGCTTGATTAATTATCATCTGCGCCATGGCGATTTTCGCCTGATTATCGGTGAGGAAGTCCAGGCAGCAGCACAACAGGCAGGGCTCAAGACCGATGCCGAAGGCTTGCTCGAGTATCGTCAGGCCGATGATACGGGTGATGTCGCGTTTCGTATTGCCAGCCTGAGCAAGCCGGGTGATTTTGCGAATGTCGGCGACCCCGACTTCAGCACGCTCGGACTGGATTGCTTTATTGACCTGGACGATTGCGAAAATCCGCAGCTCGCGTACGAGACTCTGTTGAAGAAAGTAGACGAACTGGTGCGCTTTTTGAACCTCAAGGTATACCAGGCCAACCAGGAGTTGCTGACCATCAGCGACGTCACCGAAACTCGCAAGAGCCTGCTGGATTGATCACCGGCTTGAATCGAATGTCTATTGCCAAATCAACTGTCCCCAGGTCAATTATCCCCAAGTCGACCATTGCTGAAATCGACCAGCTGCGAGACGAGCTTGAGTTGCATAATTATCAGTATCACGTGCTCGACGCACCGCAGATTACCGATCAGGCTTATGATCGAATGTTTCGCAGACTGCAGGACCTCGAGCAGGAATTTCCGCAACTGGTAAGCCCGGATTCACCCACGCAACGGGTTGGTTCGGCACCGGCCAGTCATTTTGAGCCGGTGGTGCATGAAGTGGCGATGTTATCGCTGGCCAATGCCTTCGATGATAATGAAATGCTGGATTTCGACCGCAAGTTGCGCGAGCGTCTCGAGCAGGACGACGATCTGGTCTATTGTGCCGAGCCCAAGCTTGATGGACTGGCGGTCAGCCTGCTTTACGAAGCTGGCGAGTTGGTGCGCGCCGCCACCCGTGGCGATGGACGCAGTGGTGAAAACATCACCGCCAATGTGCGCACCATCAAGTCTATTCCACTCTCGCTACGGGGTGATGCCGTGCCCCGGCGAATCGAGGTGCGCGGAGAGGTTTACATGGAAATCGAGGCGCTGGCGAAATTGAATCGTGCGCAATTGAAAGCCGGGGCTAAAGTGTTTGCCAATCCGCGAAATGCGGCGGCCGGTAGCCTGCGGTTGCTGGACTCACGTATTACCGCCAGTCGCCCGCTGACGTTCTGCTGCTATGGTATAGGACAAAGCGACGGTGTCGACCTGCCACCGAGCCAGTATGAGCAAATGCTCTACCTGCGCGATATCGGATTTCCAACCAGCCGTTTGATGGAACAACCGGGCTCGATTGGTGATTGTGTGGAATATTATCAACGCATAATGGCGATGCGCGAGCAACTTGCTTTCGATATCGATGGTGTCGTGTTCAAGCTGGATGAGGTGGCCCTGCAGCGCGAGGCCGGCTTCGTATCGCGTGCACCGCGTTGGGCCATTGCTTACAAGTTTCCAGCCCAGGAAGTGATGACACGCCTGCTCGATGTCGATTTTCAGGTCGGCAGGACAGGGGCCTTGACGCCAGTGGCACGGCTAGAGCCGGTTGCCGTCGGCGGTGTCATGGTGAGCAACGCCACCCTGCACAATATGGACGAAATCGAACGCAAGGATGTTCGCATCGGCGACGTTGTTATCCTGCGTCGGGCGGGTGATGTGATTCCAGAAGTTGTAGCCCCGGTGTTGCAGCAACGTGTCGGCGAGCTTGAGTTACCGAAGATGCCCTCGAATTGCCCGGTCTGTGGCTCGGAAGTATTACAGCAATCGGGGCAGACCGCCTATCGCTGTGTTGGGGGATTGTTCTGTGCGGCGCAACGCAAGGAGGCGATCAAGCATTACGCATCGCGCAAGGCTCTGGACATCGAAGGCCTGGGCGACAAGCTGGTCGAGCAATTAATCGAGCAGGGTCTGATCGACTCGGTTGCCGATCTTTACGGCCTGACTCTGGAGCAGCTTTCAGAACTGGATCGCATGGCTGAAAAGTCGGCGCAAAACCTGCTCGATGCGCTCGATAAGTCAAGGGCTACGACTCTGGCCCGATTTATATATGCGCTCGGGATTCGCGAAGTAGGGGAGGCTACCGCGGAGGCGTTGGCGCAGTATTTTGCTGACATTACCCCCTTGTTCGATGTGGATGTGGAAACCCTACAGCGGGTCGAGGACGTAGGCCCGGTAGTAGCCGACAATATCCGTCATTTTTTTGATCAACGGGAAAACAGGGATATAGTTGAAAGGCTAATGCAACAGGGTGTTAACTGGCCACAGAGCGATGCCAGCGGACAACAGGAGCAGACTTTGATCGGCAATACCTATGTCATCAGCGGCAGCCTCGAGGGCATGAGTCGTGACCAGGCAGCCAGTTTGCTGAAAGCCCGTGGCGCCCGCGTCAGTGGCAGTGTTTCGGCCAAAACCACGGCATTAATTGCGGGTGAAAGCCCGGGTTCAAAACTGGCCAAGGCCGAAGCGCTCGGTGTCGCAATCATCGATCAGGCCGGGTTTGATCGGCTGCTCGCTGATTCCGCGCCCGGGGGGCGTAATGATATTTGACGGCGCGCGACAGACAGAGCTGAAGAAATATGCCTTTGCGATTTATATCCTGCAGGCACTGTATTTCGTCGTGTTGATTACGCCGGTGATCGGTCTGGTGATCAATTACCTGAAAGCTGATGAGGTGCGTGGCAGCTGGCTGGAATCTCATTTCAGATGGCAGCGATCAACATTCTGGTATGGCCTGCTGTGGACGCTGCTGGGCGTGATCACGATTCCGGTTCTGATGATCGGCTACGCGGTTCTCGCGGGTGTTGTGGTCTGGTTGATCTACCGGATAGCTCGTGGCTGGATTAACCTGGTAGATGGCAAAGAAATGTACCTGCAAAGTAGTGGAGAAAGGAATGAGTAACGAACAGGAATGGAAGGACAAGTTATCGCCGGAAGAGTACCGGGTTTGTCGGCAGAAAGGTACCGAAGCTCCGTGTAGCGGTGAGTATTACCACAATCAGGAGGCAGGTGATTATCTGTGCAAATGCTGTGGTGAGATCTTGTTTGCTTCCGCCAATAAATACGATTCGGGTTCGGGTTGGCCGTCGTTTGATCAACCGGCAAGTGAGCAGGTGATTCACTACGAAGAAGACGCGAGCCTCGGTATGCGCCGCGTTGAGGTTTCCTGCGATCATTGTGGAAGTCATCTCGGTCACGTATTCGATGATGGGCCGCGCGAAAGTACCGGCAAGCGTTATTGCATCAATTCGTTGTCGCTTGATTTTTCGGGTAGTGACGCGGGTAGTCGAGATGAATGAATCCGATTTCAATCAACTCGCCGAAGACACCATGCTGGCGATCGAGGAGGCTATTGATGACTGCGGCGTTGATATCGATTTTGACAATTCCGGTGGCATTCTGACACTGGAATTCGACAATGGCAGTCGCATCATCATCAACAAGCAAACACCGCTGACCCAGCTCTGGGTGGCCGCGCGCTCCGGCGGGTTTCACTTCGATTACGATACCGAGGGTGAGTGTTGGCGTTTACAGGGCAAGGACGATGAGCTGTACAGCTGTCTGAGCCGCTATTGCAGCGAACAGGCTGGCGAAACCGTCACCCTGGTGCAGGAGAATACGTTGTGAGTATGACGGCAAGCTGGTCGATGGCTTCGGCACTTCTCTCACCGTCGCTTCCGCAGGGCGCGCGGGCTGCGACATGTTTGTGAACTGGATCGCCGAAGGCACCAACTGCGGAATCAACGCAAGGTACCCGTAACGGACTGGATTGGAATCACCGACACGTAAATTTCTGCAGACAGCCGTCCGCTATTTCTTGCTGCTTGGTGGACTGGCGGTTCTGTACGTTGTGCTCGATTTTATGATCGATGTACGGCCGTCGACGATCCAGTCGTCTTACCGCTTCAACGTTGGCGCGCTTGCCCCGGACGAGATAAAAATTGTGCGCCAGGATAATCTGCTGATACTGGTGGTGCGACGCTCGCCCGCCACTATCGCCAGTCTGCAAGCCGCGACCGCACAGGTGCAGGATCCACAGTCAGAAGACAGCAATCAACCCGAGTATGCCCGCAATAGCCTGCGTTCGCGTCACCCGCAGTATTTTGTCAGCTATGCCCTCGGTACCGATCTTGGCTGCGCGCTCAAAGTGCTGGAACTTACCCTGCAGGAAGCCTGCAGCAGGGCGCGTTACGATCTTGCCGGTCGCGCCTTGAAAGGCGAAAATGAGTTTTCCAATCTGTCCATACCGGATTATAATTTCACCAATAATTTCAGCACCTTAACGATAGAACCCTGACCTGGAGCGAATCTCATGCCGTCATTTGATGTGGTATCCGAAATAGATCATCACGAACTGAAAAATGCCCTCGATCAGGCCAACCGTGAAATCGGCACCCGTTACGATTTCAAGGGCTCAAACTCGAAAATCGATCAAACCGGTAACGAGCTTACCCTGGAGGCAGAGTCCGAATTCCAGATCAAGCAGATGGTTCCTATACTGAAAGAAAAAATGTCAAAGCGCGATCTCGATGTCGATTGCCTGGATTTCGCTGACATCGTCGAAATGAACAAACGCGCGCGCCAGCAGGTCTCTGTCAGGGAAGGGCTGGACAAGGACCTGGCACGCAAGATGGTCAAGCTGATCAAGGACAGCAAAATCAAGGTGCAGGCCGCAATTCAGGGAGAACAACTGCGGATCAATGGCAAGAAGCGCGATGACCTGCAACAGGTCATGCAATTACTGCGCGAAGCGAAACTGGGCATTCCCCTGCAGTTTAATAATTTCCGTGACTAGCAGCCTCGACGGCCCGACACCCTGTGATTTATTCAGGTCGTAAGATAGATATCGAAGCGGATTGTTTTGGCGCGCTGTACCAGATCAGGTTTGTGTTGGCCCAGAGGTTCGGCCCGGGCCGCACGTTTGACCACGACCCGTTTGCGAGCCTGCTTAAGTGCCAGTTCAAAGCAGGTCTCGAGGTCGGAGTTTTCGGTGAGTGATTGCAGAATTTGCATTTCCTTGGCCGGTTTGGCGGTTGATTTATGCGCCGGGAACATCGGGTCGAGATAAATACAGTCAAACTCGTGGTCTCCCGGCAGATTCTGCAGGTAACGTTTGGCGTCGATTGCCTCGATGCTTAACCTGCCGGCGATCTCTGCATTTGCTGGATCTGCCGCGAGCTGTGCCAACGAGTGAGCGACGATAGCCTGAATCAGTGCATTCTGTTCAATCAAGGTAACGCGCTGGCCGTGTCGCGCCAGGGTGTATCCGTCGACACCCCAACCCGCGGTGAGGTCGAGCACTTGCCGGATGTTGCGTTGCTTGTTATTGCAGGCTTTGAGTAAGGTCTGGTTGGTCTGAATGGCGCGCTTTACGATGGGGCCTGCAATGAAACTATGATGAAAGCGGAGTTTCAATTCGGTGAGTTCGACGGCCACCCCACGGTCGTCAATGCTGATGCCGAGGTCATGCGCTGATGCCTCGGCTAGCGTCAGCAACTGACCGGCTTCTACGGATGGCGACTGCACCATCAATAATGCGGGGGTTGTTCAGAACCGGTGTTGATATCGGGGGAGAGCTCGGAGCGCAGAGATTGCATCTGCATCCTGAGTTGCTCGAGGTTCACATTCAAGCGTGTTAGTTCCCGGTCCTGCTGGGAAATTGTGTCGTTAAGTGCCTGAATTATGTAATCTTGTTCGCTGTAAAGAACTTCCAGTCGATCCAGTCTGGGCTGCAAGCTGTCCGTCATGTGCGCCACCTTTCATAAATCAGACCAGTTTAACAAAATTAATCACCAACAAACCATATAATGGCGTTTACCGATGGTCAATTCATCCGCATAATAAGGGCTTCGCAGTTCGCCTGGTAACAGGTTGATTGCAGTCCAGACGAGGTAAGTTGTGAGCGAATCGCAGATAGACAAAATAGCGCAAATCGCCGAGAGGATTACGGCTGAAGATAACCGCCGTACGCGGCAGACACAAACGATAAACAGCCTGTTACAGGAAAGGCAGCAGGTGCTGGTGTCGATGTGTGAGCTGGCTGAACTCGAGTCAAGCGAGGTGCCTGCGGAGACTGTGTTACGCAACCTGCGCAACTTCAATCAGCAGTTGGTTGATTACACCGCGCTGGGACATTTCGAAATTTACGAAAGAATCATCGATGGTAAGGAACGCCGCGGCAATATCAAGAAGATCGCTGATCGTGTCTACCCTCTGATTTCACGAACTACCCAGCAGTTCGTCGACTACAACGACAAGTACGAGGGTACCGCTGAAGCCGAGAGTCTTGCAGATTTGTATCGTGACCTGTCGATGATTGGCGAGGCGATGGCTGAACGAATCGAGTCGGAAGACCTGTTGCTGCGCGAAATCAGCGACAGCCTCGAAAGTCCAAGCAAACATATTTCATAGTCATTCTATGTGAAGCGCCGAGTATCTCGGCCTGTGCAGCTTTCACCCTCTGAGTATCATTACTAACCCATCCTGCGGTTAGTCGCCCGTCGGCTAAACCCGCTTACCTGCTCACGCTATATGCATCAGTAAAACCTGCAGGCATAGCAATGGATCCCGCGCAAATCGGCTCTAGCTGTGCACAGTAGTAGTTCGTATCGCCAGCTCTTAATCCCCGACCAACTGCGCTGATAGCGTTCCCCGGGGCCGAAAATCAGGGCAATACTTTCTTGAAAGGCTTTACCATTACCGACGCGTAAGCACCGGACTTGATGTAAGGGTCGTCGCCCGCCCAGTCTTCGGCTGCCTGCAGGGAATCGAATTCAGCGACGATAATACTGCCGCTGAAACCGGCTTCGCCGGGGTCATCACTGTCGATCGCCGGATTCGGGCCGGCGATGATCAGACGCCCCTGTTCCAGCAATTCCTTGAGACGTGCGACATGCTCATTGCGCACCGCCATGCGTGCCTCGAGACTGTTCGCTTTGTCGATACCAACAATACTGTATAACATCAGCCGGCTTCCTCCTCATCGGTGTTAGGCATATATTTTGCCAGGTAAAAGGCCTGTGCAATGACGAATACAAGGGTCATTCCCATCAGGCCAAACAGTTTGAAATCAACCCAGGTGTCTTCACTGAATTCGAATCCCAGGGGGTCGATCGCAGGTGCGACCAACAGGTTGGCAATGCCGGCGACCACGAAAAAGCCAACCCAGGCCAGGTTTAACTGTTGCCAGGCGCGAGCCTCCTCAATCTCGATGGCGTGCCCCATCATGCGCTGTATCAGTGGTTTATCGCCGATCATCTGGCTACCCAGGAACACCAGTGCAAACATCCAGTTAATCGCGGTCGGTTTCCACTGGATAAATAACGGATCTTTCAGTGCCAGCGTCGCGCCCCCGAAAATAATCAGTAATGCCAGGGTGATGAGTGGCATCTTTTCGACTTTCCTGACGATTATTGCAGCGGCGCACACCTGCAACAGGGTCACTACGATAGCCGCGAGCGTTGCCAGGTAAATCGCATCGCCTGGCTCACCCGGGGTCAACTCCATCATCGGCGCCCAGGCATTAATGCTGAGGATCAATTCATCGGGCAAGTCCAGGTAGAACTTGTAGAGGATGAAGAAAAGCAGGAGGGGAAAAAAATCTAAAAGTTGTTTCATTGAAACCATGATTCATCAAAGCAGCGCAGATTCTATCGTATTCCATGTACCTTTGGTGACTATTTTGAACCCCGATGATATGCTCAGACTTCGTCGTATTACCTCTCGAATCGAAACGTGCAAACAAAAAAGTTTTTTTATCTGGCCGGTTTGCCACGCACCGGCAGTACCGTGCTGGGCGAGATTTTGAACCAGAACGACAACATCCACGTATCCCCGGCATCGCCGTTGAGCGAAATTGTCAGCGAAGTACTCGCCAAGTGGCGTTTGAACACCGTGACACTCAAGGCCTACCAGCATCCCGAGCAATTACCCAACGTGTGGCGCGCTGTTCGTGAGGGTATGTACCAGCATCGTGCTGAACCCTGCATTATTGACAAATCATGGGCCTGGCATATGAATGATGCAATCGATTCGACCCGGCGGATTCTGGGCGAAGAGATGAAGGTTATCTGTACGGTGGATGATGTCGCTGATTGCCTGGCTTCATTTATCATGCGCATTCGGGCGAATCCCGATTATGTTTCCTACATCGACGATTACCTGCAACAACAGCGCCTGGAACTCAACGATAGCAATCGATGTGTCGCCATGATGGATCCAAACATCGGCACCAGTGTCGGCTGGTGTTATGAACATTTGAAGCAAGCCTGGCAGGGACCGAACCGCGGCAATTTGCTGTTGATCGAACGCGCTGACCTGGTACGCAATCCCGAAGCCGTTGTGCAAAAGATTTATGATTTTCTGGAGATTCCTGACCTCGCTGTCTGGGGTGACGGTCAGGGTCATTATTTCGATCGCATCGAGAAAGAAATTACCGAGAACGATGGCAGTGCTTACGGGATC
>JAIBDO010000052.1 GCA_024686195.1 Gammaproteobacteria bacterium
ATGGCTACCGCTTCATCCCATTCGGGCCTGGCACCGGATTGCGCGTTCAGATGCACCACAGGACTCCAGCCACCCGATACGGCCAACAGATCACAGTCGATCGACTGCTGACTGCCGCTGACCGAGGTACCGTCCGCAGACAGGCGCATCACCTGGATCGAACTCAGGCGCTTACGGCCCGCAGTATCGACGACAATGCTGCCGTTTTGCACTTCAATGCCGGCACTGCGCACCGTGTTGGCGATTTCACTGCTGCTATCGCTGCGCGCATCGATCAGCGCGACAACATCGACGCCGGCGGCCTTCAAGTCCAGCGCAGTTTGATAGGCGCTGTCGTTATTGGTGAACACCACCGCCCGGCTACCCGGCTTTACCGCGTAACGATTGCTATAGGTCGACACCGCCGAAGCCAGCATGATGCCCGGGCGATCATTATTGGCAAAAATCAACGGGCGTTCCGCCGCACCGGTGGCCAGTACCACCTGATGGGCGCGCACCTGCCACAGTTTTTCACGACCACTGTGACGATCAACCAGGGGCAGGTGGTCGCTGAGGCGCTGATTGATGGTCAGAAAATTATAATCGTGGTAACCGAACACCGTGCTGCGCGGCAACAGGATGACTTCCGCCATACCCTGCAATTCGGTGATGGCATCCGCGATCCACTGTCCGGCATCGATGCCGTCGATCTGCGTCAGACTGGCGAGCGTCAAACCACCGAATTCTGCCTGTTCGTCAGCCAGGATCACACGCGCACCCGCGCGCCCGGCTACCAAAGCGGCGCTCAAGCCGGCAACACCGCCACCGACGACCAGCAGATCGCAATGCGAATGCGTATGTTCGTAGCGATCGGGATCAATCTCGGCGGGTGCCACACCAAGGCCCGAAGCCTTGCGAATGAAGTGCTCATACTTCATCCACATCGCTTTTGGCCACATGAACGTCTTGTAGTAAAAGCCAGCCGGCATCAGCCGCGCGAACCAGCTGTTAATCGACAACAGATCAAAGTCGACACTCGGCCAGCAATTGACACTGCTGGCATCGAGATCCGCATACAGCTCGACCTGGGTGCCGCGTGCGTTGGGAATCGTACGATTACCTTTTTCCAGCTGGAACAGCGCATTCGGCTCTTCCGACCCGGCACTCATGACACCGCGCGGGCGGTGATACTTCCAGCTGCGCCCGACCATGTGCACCCCGTTGGCGAGCAACGCCGAACACAGTGTGTCGCCCTGCAGGCCCGTATAGCGCTTGCCATTGAAGGTAAACTGAATTTCCTGCTCGCGATCAACGCGCCCGCCCTGTGCGGTTCTGAACGGCTGGCTCATTTTTTCGCCTCGCTGGGCGCTGGTTCGCCAATCTTGTAAGTGCCCGCAATCCGGTAGCTCACGGTATCGCGCTCGGCATTGAAATAGCGCCGGCAGCCGGCGGCGTGCAACCATTGCTCGCGGTGCAGTCCCTTCGGATTGCTGCGCATGAACAGATAGTCGGCCCACTCCTGGTCACTCATCTTTTCAGTTTCCAGCGGGCGCGCGATATGCGCTTCGCCGACACAGTTGAATTCACTCTCATCGCGTTCGCCACACCATGGGCATTCGATTAAAAACATGTCGTTCTCCGGCCTGCATACTGCATGAAGGGAACGAGACTCAGGGGAAATCTGGCAAACAAGGTCGCACGATCGGCCGCCGGGCCATAGCTTGAGCTATGGGTCAAGGGGGATCGTGCGAGATTGGCAGCCAGGTTTTTCCTGAGCTCGTTCAGGCACAAACTGTCATCTAGTACACTTGCGTAAAACCGATAAAAACTATTTATATTAATGGGTTTTCTCCAGATTTTTTGCCGCCTTCATGCAATATGCAGGCTAGTGCGCGACGCCGGCGGCGCCGTGTTCGTCAATTAAAAATCCAGTGGTAAACCGGTCCAGAGCAAAGGCCCGGTTGAGCTCATGCGGCTCGCCGTTGGCGACATTGTGCGCGAATACCCAGCCTGATCCCGGAGTAGCCTTGAATCCGCCAGTGCCCCAGCCACAGTTGAAATAAAGTCCCTTGACCGGAGTATTGCCAATGATCGGGCAGGCGTCGGGCGTGGTATCGACGATACCGCCCCACTGCCGATTCATGCGCACGCGGCGGAACATCGGGAACATTTCACAAATGGCCGCGACGGTATGCTCGACGGTCGGGAAACTTCCTCGCTGACCGTAACCGGTGTAACTGTCAATGCCGGCGCCGATGACCAGGTCACCCTTGTCCGACTGACTGATATATCCGTGCACGGCGTTCGACATGATGACGGTGTTGATGACCGGCTTGATCGGCTCCGACACCAGCGCCTGCAGCGGGTGACTCTCGATGGGCATGCGAAAACCCGCCATTTCCGCGAGCACCGAACAATGACCGGCAACCACTACCCCGACCTTCTTCGCATTGATGGTTCCGCGTGTGGTTTCAACACCGGTGACGGCGCCGTCTTGCTGGTTGATCGCGGTGACTTCGCAATTTTGAATGATGTCGACACCACGCATATCCGCACCGCGAGCAAAACCCCAGGCCACCGCATCGTGACGGGCGACGCCGCCGCGCGGCTGGAAGGAAGCACCGAGAATCGGATAACGGCAACCCTGGTCGATATTGATCTCGGGAATAGCCTGTTTGATTTCCTGTGGTGACACCACGTGACCGTCGATACCGTTCAGACGGTTGGCGTTGACGCGACGTTGGATATCCCGCATGTCCTGAAGATTATGACCAAGATTGTAGACACCGCGCTGGCTGAACATGACGTTATAATTCAGGTCCTGGCTCAAACCTTCCCACAGCTTCATCGATTTTTCGTAGAGATGGGCTGACTCGTCCCACAGGTAGTTGGAACGCACGATGGTGGTATTGCGCCCGGTGTTACCGCCGCCTATCCAGCCCTTTTCGAGGACCGCGATATTGGTCATGCCATGTTCTTTGGCGAGATAATACGCCGTTGCCAGTCCGTGGCCACCGCCGCCGATAATCAGCGCGTCATATTCCTTTTTCGGCTCGGGGCTACGCCAGGCAGCACCCCAGTTTTCGTGGTAACTTACCGCATTACGCAGCAGCGAAAAAATCGAGTATTTGCTCATATCAGTCCTGTTTGTTCAGCTTTTTCGATCAGAAAAATCCTTTTCCAATCTCTTGTGCAATTATCTAACGCAACCATTGGGCGCAACGAATATCCGCGCAGGACATTTTGATTAAAAGGTGCGGTCGAAAGCTACGATCACACGACGCTTGTATATCCATCTACGCCAATCCAGCCATATGCTGCGCCTGGATAAGATGGGTAACTGGTATTTCATTCATGGTCACACCGAAATATTCTCCGGGCAACACTAACCCGGCAAGATGGTTCCGGGCGTACAGGAATCAAAATCTGCCGAAGCAGCCCTCGATTATGCTTTTGATTAGCGACGCCATCGCTAAAAGCGAGTCGAAATTTTATTAGAGGGCCGATTTTATGGCAAGCAATATTTCGACAGCTGAATCTTGAGCTATATCGTTGCCAGTCGGTTTAATCTAGACTGCAGCCTCGTTTTTTTCATCTCTGAATCCGGGTCATGGTAAGACAAAATTCGACGGCTCAGGCCATGCTGATGATGATCGTCGCCATGTTGGCATTGCCCGGCATCGACGCGATCGCCAAATGGCTGGCCGGATCGATTTCATCGGGACAGGTCACCTGGAGTCGTTTCTTTTTCCAGATTATCTTCATGTCGCCTCTGTTACTCAGAACCCAGGGACCATGGCTGACCCCGGCTCTGTGGTTACACGCTGCGCGGGGTGCGATGATTGCCTTTGCGACGCTGTTCTTCTTCTCCGGTCTGGCCGTGCTGCCCATGGCCGATGCAATCGCGATCTTTTTCATCGAACCCTTACTGGTCACCCTGCTATCGGCCCTGTTTTTCGGGGAAAGCATTCACTGGCGGCGAATTTCAGCGATCAGTCTCGGCCTTGTCGGAGCGCTGATCATTATCAGGCCTACCTTCTCCGAGGTCGGCTTTGCCGCACTCTACCCGGTCGCTGCGGCTTTTTGTTTTTCGTTTTACATTTTGCTGACGCGCAAACTGGTCACTAACGAAGACCCTATCCGCCTGCAGTTTTTCGCCGGCATCTTTGGCTGCCTGGTAATGAGTCTGGCGCTGGGTTATGGCAATGTCAGCGAAATCGCAATTCTTGATGTGGCCTGGCCAACCCGGCACGAATGGCTGTTGCTCGGCATACTGGGGTTGGTCGCGACCATCTGCCACCTGCTGGTGACCTATGCATACCGGCTCGCCTCGATCGGCATACTCGCCCCTTTCCAATATGTCGAAATCATCGGTGCGACCATCCTCGGCCTGATCATCTTCAATGAATTCCCCGATGCAATCACCTGGCTGGGCATTGCCATCATCGTCGCCTCCGGCATGTACGTATTCCATCGTGAGTCGAAATTGGCCACCGATACTGACGCATAGCCGCGCCGCCTGGCATCCCCAGCCAATCCCATGTTGTCATGGCTAACTTGCGGCCACCCATTCCATGGGGTCTAATGGTCTGCGTAACGTCGCACACCATCATAAAAATCACTGGGGGTAACAATGGAAATTGAAACTAAAGCAGTGCACTCCGGCTACAAGCCGGATCCGACCACCAATGCGGTTGCCGTGCCGATCTACCAGACCACGGCCTTCGCCTTCGACGACACCCAGCACGGTGCCGATCTTTTCAACCTGGCAGTGCTCGGTAACATCTACAGCCGAATCATGAACCCGACCACCGATGTGCTCGAGCAACGCATTGCCGACATGGAAGGCGGAGTCGCCGCACTCGGGCTCGCCTCGGGCCAGGCCGCAACCACCTACGCGATCCAGACCATTACCGAGGCTGGCGACAACATCATCAGCATGTCGACGCTGTACGGCGGCACTTATAACCTGTTCGCCCATACCTTTCCGCAGATGGGCATCGAAACCCGCTTCGTGGATCCGGAAAACCTCGATACCATGGCCGCGCTGATCGACGAGCGTACCAAGTGTGTGTTCTGCGAATCGATTGGCAATCCGGGTGGCAACATTATCGATCTGGAGAAAGTCGCCGAGATCGCGCACGCGCATGGCCTTCCGCTGATCGTCGACAACACGGTCGCTTCGCCGATGCTGTGCAACCCGTTTGAATGGGGCGCCGATATCATCGTGCACTCGCTGACCAAATATATCGGCGGACACGGCACCATCATCGGCGGCATGATCGTCGATTCCAACAACTTCGACTGGGTCGCCAACAAGGAACGCTTCAAACGACTCAACGAACCTGACGTGTCCTATCACGGCGTGGTCTATACCGAGACCGGTCTGCCGCCCTACATCCTGCGCGCGCGCGTCGTACCACTGCGCAATATGGGGGCTGCGCTGGCACCAATGAACACCTTTCTCGCCTTGCAGGGACTGGAAACGCTGCCGCTGCGCATGGAACGCATTTGTGAAAACACCCTCGCCGTGGCAAAGCACCTCGAAGCGCAACCGCAGGTGAGCTGGGTCAACTACGCCGGTCTCGACAGCAGCCCGCAAAAGGCACGCGCCGACAAATACATGAAGGGTAAAGCATCGGGCATCCTGACTTTTGGACTCAACGGTGGCATCGAGGCAGGCACAAAGTTTATCGATGCACTGCAGTTGATCACGCGCCTGGTGAACATCGGTGACGCCAAGTCACTGGCCTGTCACCCCGCGTCGACTACACATCGTCAGTTGGGAGAAGAAGAACTGGCGGCATCCGGGGTCACCCCGGATCTGGTGCGGCTGTCGATCGGCATCGAGAACATCAAAGATATCATCGCCGATATCGATCAGTCACTCGCCGCTGCAAGTTAGCCTTATCGGCCAGGTTGTTTTTCACCATCGCAGGTCGGACCGCCCCGGTCCGGCCTGATCCGGCCTGCCTGGAGCCATTAACGCCTTGATTCATTCGCTGGCTGTCTATGCGAAACACAGGCTTTACCGCTGCAAACCCTTCTTTTATCCGTGTTGGCAGTCAGTGGCCGGCCATAGCGGCTGAAAGCGGTGTGATTTAGCCGGAGTTGTTAATTGTGCTTCACCATAATCAGCTTCTCCGTATCGATACACTTCACTGCTTTTCATAAACACAAACTCTGGACTTCAACTGGCCTTGTTCAGCATAACCTGCAGCAGAACGTTCGCCCCGGCCTCAATTTCCTGCGCAGAGGTGAATTCGGCAACGTTATGGCTGATACCATTTTTGCTGGGCACAAAAATCATCGCGGTCGGTGAATTGGGTGCAAACATCTGTGCGTCGTGGCCGGCTCCGGAAGGCATTCGCCGGCAACTGAATCCAAGTGAGCCAGCCGTTTCCTCGACCAGTGCCACCAACGCATTGTCAAAGCTAACCGGTTCAAAACGGGCCAGCTTGCGCTGCGCAACCTCAACGCCTTCATCGGCCGCGAGCTCGCTGACAAAATCGGCCAGGCGACGCTCGGCCGCCTGCAGCAGGGTTTCATCCATATTACGTAAATCGACCGTCACCAATGCCTGCCGCGCGATGACATTCACCAGGTTCGGCACAAGATCAATGGTGCCGACAGTGGCCACCTGCGAGCCCCCCATGTCATCCGCTATACGCCTGGCTTCGACCGCAATCGCCGCAGCAACGTATCCCGCATCATGGCGCAAATGCATCGGCGTGGTCCCGGCATGATTTGATGTGCCGGCGATGCGATATTCGGTCCAGGAAATACCCTGCACTCCGGTCACCGCTCCGATGCTGATCGCCTCCTGCTCAAGCACCGGGCCCTGCTCGACGTGCAGTTCAAGGAAACAGTGCACTCGAAACCGATCGACCTCGGCAGCACCGGCGTAACCGATGCGCTGCAGCTCTTCACCAAGAATACTGTTGTCGATACCCCTGGTCGCAAGCATCTCATCGAGGTCGAACGCTCCCTGGTGCACTCCACTACCCATCATATCCGGCGCAAAACGCGCACCTTCCTCATTGGTAAAAAACCCGACCGCCAACGGACGACGCGTGGTGATACCCGCATCGTTGAGACTGGCGATTACCTCGAGTCCGGCAAGCACTCCCAGCGTGCCGTCATAGCGACCACCGGTAGCCACGGTATCGATGTGCGAACCGGTCATCACCGGTGCCACATCCTCGAGACCGGCGCGGATGGCGACCACATTACCAATGCCGTCGATGCTGACCCGCATACCCAGCTGCCGCATCCAGTCACACACCTGGTCACGCCCCAGTCGATCTTCGTCGGTCAATGCCAGTCGACAAACGCCATCACCTTCAATGGCACCAATCGATGCCAGCTCGGCGATGCGGCGACCTAAGCGCTCGGTATCGATTCTCAACTCAGCGATGGTATTCACCTGCATCGACTGCCCCCTCTTTACGTCCGTTATTTCGAGCACACAATACTCAACTCAGCCATCACAGGAAAGGACTAAGCAGCTCCTGACCAAAGGTTATCGGGCCGCTGAGCTGTTATCGCGATCATAAAAAGCGCCAAAGACAGGATTTTTTGGCGCGTCGAGATAACGGCCATTCAACTTCCAGGATAACTTACTGCGCTGAAACCACGTCAGAAAACCCTGCTGCGCGCAGCGGGTACCTTCATGCCCCGCTATCACCGAAGCTATCATCGGGGCTGTCTGCTCTATCCGTCGAGTACCAGCTGAGCTTGTCCGCAAGCTGCACCACCCGACCAACGATGAAAAGCGACGGCGACGACACCTCGAGCTGCTGTAGCCGCTGCGGTAATAGTGCAAGCGTCGAGATGACGACGCGCTGCTGACGCGTGGTGCCCTTTTCCACCAGCGCGCAGGTCATATCGTCCGCCATGCCGTGCGCACGCAAAGACTCACAGATCACCGGCAGGCTCGATAGCCCCATGTAAAAAACCAGCGTCTTGTCTTCGCTGATCAATTCCGGCCAGTTCAGATCGATGCTACCGTCTTTCAGTTGACCGGTAACGAACTGCACACTCTGCGCGTAGTCACGATGTGTCAGCGGAATTCCAGCATAGGCTGAGCAACCATTCGCCGCGGTGATCCCGGGCACTACCTGAAACGGCACCTGCGCCGCCGCCAGCTTCTCAATCTCCTCACCGCCACGGCCGAATATGAAAGGGTCACCACCCTTGAGGCGTGTCACACGCTTGCCGCGCAGCGCATGATCGACCAGTAACTGGTTGATATCTGTTTGCTGCACAGCATGCTCGGCGCGACGCTTGCCGACGTACACTCGCTCGGCATGGGCCGGCACGAGGTCCATGATTGCGGGCGACACCAGCCGGTCGTAGAGCACCACGTCAGACTGCTGCAGCAGACGAAATGCACGCAGCGTCATCAGGTCGGGATCGCCCGGACCGGCACCGATCAGGTAGACTTCACCCGTTCTACGGAACTGATCAGGTTCGGCCAGCGCCTGATCGAACAGCGTCTGTGCCTGCAGGCTATTGCCACTGAAGATAGCCTCGGCAATGGCTCCCTGCAGCACGTGCTCCCAGAATTCGACACGATCGCGTTCGGCGGGCAGAGCCTGCTTGACCCGCGCGCGTTGGCGCCTGGCAAAATCAGATAACTCACCATAGCCCTCCGGCAGAAATGAATTCAGCTGACGTTTCAGAATACGCGACAACACCGGTGAACCGCCGCTGTTGGAGATCGCAACGGTAATCGGGCCACGATCGATCACCGCCGGAAAGATGAAATCACACAGACTACGATCATCGGCGCGATTAACCGGTATATTATTGGCACGCGCATAATCGGCGACCTGTTGATTCACTGCGGTCGAATCAGTGGCGGCAATGATACAGAAGTATTCGCGGGTGACGAGCGCGTCGCTATAGGGCTGCTCTATCAGCTCACCACCCGACTCAAGCAATACCCGCCGCAATTCGGCATCGATCGCAAGCGCAATCACATCCACCTGCGCACCCGCCGACAACAGCGTCTTGCTACGTCGCAGTGCGACTCGGCCACCACCGACGATAAGGCAGCGACGGGCCTCGAGCTGAAACAACAAGGGATAATATTTCATGCGCAATTCCACACGATTTTTGCCAACTGACCAGTAGCCCCGGCCAGCAGCGCGAACAAACGATTAATCATCGCCGATACCTTACCCCACTTCTCGATCGCAGAAAACGCTTAACCGACATCACGGTAAGGCAAGGACAGCAATTCTCAGCTGCGCTACTGCGCCAGAACCACGGGCGGCTGATTTTCCAGATCAACATAGACTTCGACATTGAATACGGGTGTCAGTATCTCGCTACTCAACACCGCGCCGATAGAATCCGTTTTTACGACTCTGCCATTATCCATCAGACACAGCCGGTCGCAGTAACGCGCCGCCAGGCTCAGATCGTGGATAGCGATCATGACAGCATGCCCGGCACGCGCATAATCAACCAGTATCTGCATCACTTCCTGCTGGTAGTGGATGTCGAGGTTAGCCACCGGCTCATCCACCAGCAGCACCCGGGGTTGATTCGCCAGCACGCGCGCAAGCCAGACCCGCGCTCGCTCGCCACCGGACAACTCGTCCACATGGCGCGCGGCAAATTCGCTGATATTGGCTTGCTCCATCACCTGGCGAATAATGCTTTGATCACTATCCCCCCAGGGCAGGCGCCCCATCGACACAATATCGTGTACCGATAGTGCCCAGACGCTCTCGATGAACTGGGGTTGTAACGCAATCTGCCTGGCTCTTTGCAGGCTGCCAAGCTGCTCGAGATTCTGCCCACCCAGGCTGATGCGGCCGCTGCGCGGCAGCAATCCGGTAATCGCATTCAGCAAGGTTGATTTACCGGCACCATTGGGGCCGATCAGGCCGAGCACTTCGCCTTCATGAATGTCGAGACAAGCATCAAACAGACGCTGCTGTACCGACAGGTTATCGATCGACATCAAAGCCATCGCTGTCGCTCCTTCCACACCAGCCACACAAAAAACGGGGCACCGACGAGCGCTGTTAACACACCCAGCTTGAGTTCACGTTCGGGGGGTAGCTGGCGCACCAGTATGTCGGCGAGCAACACAAAAATTGCACCCGCCAGTGCCGATGGCAGCAGCAACCGGTCAGGCCGGTACCTGACCAGTGGGCGCATGAGATGCGGCACAATCAAACCGATAAAACCGATGTTACCGGCTACGGCAACCGACGACCCGACCAGCAACGCTGTCCCCAGGACGATGTACCTGCCGCGTTTGGTCACTTCCAGTCCCATGCTGTCAGCGACCTGTTCACCCAGGCTGAGGCCAAGCAGTAACTTGCGTTGCATCAATAGCATGATCGAACCGATCACAAAGGCCGGAAACAGAATTGCCAGATTATCGAGGCCACGATTGGATACCGAGCCCAGTAGCCAGAACACAAGCTCCTGCATCGCGTAGGGATTGGGTGCGAAGTTCAGCACGACGGCGAGTAGTGCACTCGACAAGGTTGAGATAGCGAGACCCGCCATGATGATAATGGCCGGTCGCGCCATGGAGCCTGACAGCCCCATGAGAATAAACAGCGTCAATGCCGCACCGACCAGGCCTGCAATCGGTGTGGCCAGTGTTCCGAGACCGGGAAAAATGTTGAAATAAAATACCAGCGCCGCACCGAGCGCCGCACCCTGGCTCGCGCCGATCAAACCCGGGTCGACCAGTGGATTACGCAGCAGCCCCTGCAGAGCGGCCCCGGACATTCCCATCGCCGCACCAACCACCAACGCCAAAAGCGTACGCGGCAGCCTGATCTCACCGACGATGAGCGCCTCCCGGGTTAACGCCTTGCCGGTGAATAAATTGGAAAACCAGTTAGCCAGGGCGGAGCTGACCTCAAGGTCCAGGGTGCCGATGGTCAGTGATAGCAACGCAACCAGTAGCAGCAACAGGATCAGGACGGGATTCAGGAGCCTTTCCACAGCGACAGCTCCTGTATCAGATCAAGGCTCCAGGGCCCGGGACATTGCCAGCGCCAGTTCTCACCACGCGGGGTTTCGTTCGCAGTCATAAGCGACTGGATTGCGGGGTGGCGAACAAACAGGTTGGCGAGCGAATTCGATAGCGGTGCCGATGAGTAGATCGCATCCGGCGGATTGGCGACGATGCGCTCCATCTGCAAGCTGACATAGCCATTGGCATCGATATAGTTCACCCAGCCCGCCTTGCGCAGCAGGTCGTCTTCAAGGGTATTGGTGCCGGTACCGATTCCGTTGGCACCGAGCAGCAGCAGCGACTGCTGGCGCGGCGGATAGGCCCTGTCCCAGCCAACAGCCCCGGAACCTTCGTTGGCACCGATTAACCTGAGAAATTCAGCCTGGTAGGCGCGAATGCTATCCAGCGTGGTCGGCAACTGCAGCACCTCGACCTTGTTACCGAGCTGCTGCAAACGTTTGCGCAACAGTATCGCGTTGTACTCACCGCTGATCAGCAGCTCCGGTTCGAGTTGCAGGATATGCTCAAGACTGCCGTCGTGCACCGGCAGGTCGAGCGGCACCCAGTCGGCATGATATTTGTACAGCAGCGGAGAGTAGGCACGCACCTGCGCAGGGTCGGCGAACTTCAACAGCATCCAGTCGGTGCACAGATCGAGCGAGACAATGCCTTTTACCGAACCTGCCTGCAGCCCGGCCGACAACAGCACGAGTCCAAGCAGAGCGGTGATTGTGAGCAGGCAACGATTCATGAACGCATTCTAATTTAAAACCAGGTTAGTTTGCGCTAATTGAATCAAGGGAGGAACCTGCGTTCGTTTCAGGCCCTCCCCTGCGGGCTAAAAATTGACTTTCGCGCTCACCCAGAAGTTGCGTTCCGGAGATGGATAGTAGGATCGCTCGCTAACCTGATCAAAATTTGGTGGCGGGCCAAAGCTGGTAAACTGATTACCAATTTCGCTGTACTCTTCATCCAGCAGGTTATTCACGCGCAAGCCCAGCGACCAGTTTTTATAATCATAGGAAACGTGGGCATTAACGACTTCGTAGGAATCAAGTTTTTTCAGGTCATTGCCAAAATCGCCACCGAAAACCTGCTCATCGATCGCAATCATTTCCACGCCGGCGAAAAATTCGGGGCTGAAACGATAATTACCATCCAGCCTGATGGTACGTTCCGGCACCAGTGGCAGGTCTTTACCATCGAATTCACCATCGGATATTTCGGCGTCGAGAACCGTCACACTGAGGCTGGTCTCAAGCGCGCTGGACCACTGCCTGGCAGCTTCCAGAATCAACCCATTGCGCGTGGTCTCGTCGAGATTAATGTTGGCCGAATTTGAATCGAAGGCAATCTCGTCGTCCAGATCGATACGATATACCGTTCCGCGTATACGGTTCTGGTCCATGCGGTACTCCACCCCGATCTCCATAGACACGCCGGTCTGGGTATCAAGGCCAGGTTCATCACCAAAAGGCACATTGGTATGTTCTTCCACGGTTGGATAACGGAAGTTCTGATCCGCCCTGACAAACAGTTTCACCCTGTCGAAACTATGACTGTAGCCGAGACTGAAAACCGTTAACGAATCATCAAAGTCATCGTCTTCAATATCGGCATCCTGATCACTGTAGCGCACACCGGCATCGAAGTTTCCGCGCACGCCGGCCGACCATTGTGTAGAAAGATAAACGTCGTTGATCGACTGGTCGATCTTCTGGGTGCCGAATGCAGAATCCAGTTTGTAATCCGTGTCATCGCGATTGAAGCCAACCACGTAACTGGTCAGGATACCGGGCTCGACCGGCACAACCTTGTAGCTAGCCGCATAAAGCTGGTTATCGCGATCCTGAGTTGTCTTGGAACCCGGGAACGGACGAAAGGTCTGGATAAAATCGCGGTCGGTATCACGACTGGTGAAGTCAAAACTGACCGTGCGCGCTTCATCCAGCACCTTGCTCAAACCAGCCCGCACCATACGGGTTTCGGTTTTAAAGTAATCATCCTTGTAAAAGTCGAGGGATTGCTCCCTGTCGTCATCCAGCTCATCTTTTAGCAGTGCACCGGGCGTATTGATATCTTCATCGACGGCCTCGGCTTCGATGAAGGTGGTCAGTCCATTGGCGATTCTTTCCGCGCGCAAGGACAGGCGCTGGCTATCTGATTCGTTATTGTCGCGATAGTTGTCAGTGCCCCAGTCAGTAGCAGAAGCCGTTATCCGGTTGCGCCCAAACACCTTGTTTCCCGAAACGCTAACCCGGTGTGCATCGTAACTGCCACCGCCGACACTAATCCTGGCGCTATCTTCAAACGACTTTTTGCGGATGATATTGACCACACCACCCACCGCCTGGTTGCCATACAGCACACCGCTACTGCCCTGCAGTATTTCGATCTGTGCAATGTCATCTATGTCGATCAAAGACAGGTCGGGTGCGCCAGTGTCCGACGAATTGTTCAGCTTTCTGCCGTCGATCAGTATCAGTGTATTGCTGCTTGCGGTAGGACCGAAACCACGCAAATCGATGGTGGCCTGGCTACCATCACCAAAAAAATCGGTGACGTTCACGCCAGCCTTACCGCGCAGTAACTCCGCAACCGACCTTGCGTTTGATTCTTCGATGGTTTTCTGGTCGATAACCGTCAGCGTCGTATTGGCATCGTTGACCGATTGCTCGATTCCGGAAGGCGTTACCACAATGACCATTGGCTCGCTATCATCCTGGGCAAAAAGCGACGCCGAGGCCAGCAGGGAAAACACGGTTGGAACAACCGTTCGAAACAGTTTCAGGGACATTTTTGAACCTCCGGCACCGCCCGTACCGATAAAAGGCAAGAAAAAATACGACAGATCTGGCGGAGCAAAACCGCTTCTCATCAGCCGAATCAGCTAGTTGTAAAGGCCGGTCTCCGGGCTCGCAGGTTAAACCTGCTTACCGTTGCGGGGGCAGCGTTGGCA
>JAIBDO010000060.1 GCA_024686195.1 Gammaproteobacteria bacterium
GAGCACTTTCTCGGGCGCGGGGTCGTCGCACATGGCGGCGAACATTCCCTTGCGGCCTTCGAGTATCTGCGCTGGTCCGGTGAATCCCAGTGCCGCGAGCTCTGCGGCAAGCCAACCGGACTCACTGGCGCGACCGGCGTGCAGGTGCTTGCTCATCGCAGCGGTTTCCATGAACTGCCAGAAACCGCTCGACTGGGTACCGGCATTACCCAGGGCGTCCCGTGTTTGAGCGTCGTCGAGTTGCAGCAGCGCTGCCGCGGCCATGGCTGAGCCGAACGGGCCACAGGTCGCGGTATTGTGCCAGATGCGGTAATGGGCCGGCCCGACTGCGGCGCCGATACGACACATCGCTTCGAAGCCTTGCAGAATGGCGGTTAACATCTGGCGGTTACTCGAACCAAGCTTTTCGCCCAGCGCCAGCACGGCAGGTACCACCACGCAACCCGGATGGGTGACCGATGCACGATGCAGGTCATCGGTTTCGGTAATGTGGGTCAGCGCACCCATCAACAGCGCCTTGCGCTGGCTATCCATATCCCCCTGCGCAGCCCAGCGATGCAGGATTGCACCGACCGGCGTGTTGCTACCCGCATAGGCACAGGCGACTGCGTCGAGCGTGAACAGGGCCGCCTGTTGCAGGTCTTCGTCGGTGATGGTTTTGGCGCGGATCAGCGCGATCAGTTCTTGTGTCAGGCTCATCGATATTCCAATATAGTCGTAATTTTGTGCAGCTTGATCGCAGGGCATGATCGAGCTTCAGGCTTGCACATCAGTTATGCACATCACAGTGCATAAGGAATTGTGGCGAATTTGCAACTATTCAGCTCAGCGCTTAAATTATCTGTAGCTATTCAGATTGCCTCTGATTGGTTCGAGTCCCAGGAAAAAGAGCGCAGTATACAAGTGTATATGAGCACTTTTGACACCGGAATCGAGCCAATCAGAGGTGAACTGAATAGTTACACGAATTTAACCTTAATCTCAACAGGAGTACACCAGCATGTCGCGTAAGCAGGTTATTGGAGGCCCCCTCGAAATAGGTGGCCGCGTGTTATCACTGTCACGCGCGATCCGTGCCGGGGATTTTGTATTTATCACCGGGCAGGTGCCGATGCGCGATGGCGTGCCGATGACCGATGGCAGCATCGAGGAGCAGACGCGCGCCTGCATCGAAAGTTTGCGGGAGATCCTGAGCGAGGCCGGATGCGAGCTCGCCGACGTGGTCAAATCGATGGTCTGGCTCAAGCGGCGCGAAGATTTTCCCGGTTTCAACGCGGTCTACGCCGAGTACTTTGCCGAAGAACCACCGACTCGTTCAGCGTTGGTCAGCGATTTTCTGATCGATATCCTGGTTGAAATCGAGTGCGTCGCCTATCGGCCCCTGTGACCCGCAATGGTCGTTACTTCGGCGCACCGTGGCATTGCTTGAATTTTTTGCCTGAATTACAGGGGCACGGTTCGTTGCGGCCAACGATACGATTCTGGTAACGCGGAATAGCCGCCGCCGCGGTTTTTTTCGGTGCTGGTGCGGGGCGTTTATCCTCCGGGCGTACTGTCGAATTCGGTACCCAGTCAATGATCAGGTGTATGCGATCGGCATCGTCTTTATTGTCGACGGCGTGTAACGTGGCGTTGTTGATTTCCCACATCTCGCCCTCGCCGAGTACTTTTTCCTCGCCACCAATGGTGAATACCACCTGGTCATTGGTGATGATCGGAATGTGAATACGATGGCACTTGAGCAGGCTGTACAGGCCGTCGGTGTGGGTATCGATGCGACCATGGCCCTTGAGGCGTGCGAACAGAGCTCGCACCACGTATCCATCATGGTTGTAGCGTTCGGCGATGAAATCGAAAATCGGTTGCAGTTCGCGGCGGAAATCCTTGTACAAATCGTGCTGGGTCGGATTGTAATGTCGGAAGTCATCATCGTGAATCAGCAGCATCGCCTGCGTCTGCTTGTGCACCTCGTAGGTTTTTTCACGACCGGATCCAAACCAGGCGCGTTGCGGAATTTTCGATAATTTGCGTTTGATGAAACTGAGGTCGACATCGGGCTTCAGGAGCAGGAAATTGCGCGCCTCACCGGATAGTTTGTGGAAGCCATCGTTACGATAGCCAATCTGGATGCTGGGAAATTCGATTGGCTTTTCGTCAGAATCATCTTCCTCGAAGCGATAGCCGAAGCGTTCGATCAACGCGGATTCTTTCTGTGCAATCAGGTCGCGTAACTCATCGTCAATGTATTTCGAATAGTGACTGTGGCGCGATGTGTTCATGCGCGGGCTGGACTCGAACTGCGCCCGGATTGCGTCGACCTGTTCGACTTCCAGCGTCTCCATGATAGATAGAAAATCCGCCTTCAGATTCTCGAATCGGCCTATGTGAAGCTGGTCATTGTCGAGATCGCCGTGCATGCGCTGAAATTGCCACGAGTAATAGCCGAGTTCGGGTGCATTCATATTGCGAATGCAATCGCTGGTGAGGCCGACGCCGGCATTACCATCGAGCGTATCCGGTAGAATGTCGATCAGCGCCTTACGATAATTGCGACTTTCGGGTAGATCGGAAGACAACTTGATCAAGTTGGTGATAGTGCGCTTGCAGTCAGCCTGAAAGCCGTCGGAAATAATGAAAAATAGTGGATTACCGACTTCCGGACGGGTGTTGAAGGCATACCAGGAAATGTACCAGTCCCAGGGATTGCGCACCATGCCGACCACCGGTAGATCGGCGTACTTTGCGGGCAGCATATGGTAGGGATAGTGATAGCCGATGTGCTTCATGGTGGGCACGCAGGCGTCTAGAATGTGCGCTAACGATTGGCCGCCGGTCTTGTGCATGTGCACGAACGCAAATTTGTCGGTAGTGATCATAAAAACTGTCAGTCAGCGAGTTGCCGGAAGGTTACCTGAACCTGTGTGAGCATTGCTCAATATGGGCGATATTCTACGTTAATCCGGTGTGCGAACAAGACGGTTTCATTGACCCGGCGACAAAAAGGCGTGGCGGCGATATCCGTCGTCGACTTTAGCATCAGCCAGTTCGCTGCTCATCACCTTGCCTGCCGCGACCTTGCAACCAACGGAAAAAGGAGCCGCGCACCGGATCGTGTCCACTCACCAGGTATTCCAGCGTATAGGCGTTGTTCATCGTCGCTGATAGCAGGTTTTCGCCAGCCTCGGTGCCGCAGCACAGGATGTCATCATCGAGCTTGACGGGTTCGCTGTCGGTCGGCAGCATCAGACACTCGCCGTCACGGCGGATGGTAAAGGGCATGCAGGCGATGCTGCTATCCAGCTGGTGGGGATCACGGCCTAATTGACCAAGGGTCAGTGTCTTACCGCTGCGCAGATATTCGCTCAAAGCGGCAGCTTCCTCGTTGTTGATTCTGAAGTGCCATAAATGGGGGCGCTGGTCTCCAATCAGTAACTGCAGGCGCTCGACAGCCTGTTCACAGATATCCTCGCCCTGATCACGCAGGTAATCGAGAAACATCTGTACCTGAGGCGAGATCAGATGCTTGAGTACCCGGCGCGCCGTCGTCAGGCTGGACTGCAATACCAGATCGGCTTTGGCCGCGTCGAAGACGATCTGATTCTCATGCCGGTTCTGACGTACGATGGTGAAGATATCCGGATTAATCGCATTCACGCACATCAGGATGCTGAGATTATCGTGATCGTTGTCGGTTCCGGCCACCACGCCTGCTGCCTGCTCCAGGCCTGCCTGCTGCAGCGTCTCGTGATTGGCGTGGCTTGAAATCACCCGTGCGGCACCTTCCACTGATGTGGCCTCGGGATCGATGACGACCGGTCGAATTCCGTTGAGCACAAAGTGGCGGTACAACCATTTACCCATGCGACCGTAGCCACAGATGATCCAGTTACCGGTGGGTATTTCTACCGACTTGCCGAGTTGGACGTTGGGGTTATGTACCAGGCAGGAATTCAGGTTGTGCAGCCGCGGGGCGGTAATGGCCATACTGAGTAACTGGGCGAAGATTTCGAAGGGATTGATGATGGTCACATGACCCAGCGAGCGCAGATGTTCGATGTGTCGTTTGGCAGTGGAGCGGCACAGGATATGGATATCGGGATTTAACAGCCGCGCCATGACCGCGATGCGCGTGTTCACCTCGTCGTCTACGGTAAGGATGACCACGCCCTTGCAATTTGGCATGCGTACGCCCGCATCCTCGAGATAACGGGGTATGGTGGGGTCGGCGCACAGGCCGGGCATCGACACACGATAATCGCGCAGCCCCAGCGCCTTGATGCGATCCGGATCGATATCGATGATGACACCGCGTAGCCAATGATCACTCAGGCCCCGTGCCAGCAGGCTGCCGGTGTCACCGAAGCCGCAGATGATGTAGAACGGATGTTGGATCCGCCTGACCTCCTGGGCAAATCTGCGTTCGTTGAGTGCCAGCAGGAAGTGTCGGTTCTGTACCAGGCGGAAAATCGAGCCGATGGTGTATAGCCAGGCTACCACGCCCATGTAAACGCAGACGATTGCCCACAGGCGTTGTTCGTCGGAAAACGCGCGCGGAATCTCACCATAGCCAATCGTGGTCGCGGTATAGGTAAAGAAGTAAAACGAGTGAAACAGATTCATGTAGACGACGTTGCCCTCGGCATCGCGTCCGGGGACGAGGGCCATGCCGATGATGCCAATGGCGTAAACTGCGATCAGTACGAACACCGGGCCGCGCATGTAGCGCAACACCACCATCGAGACGCGATCGAGCTCCGAAGTCATCGCGACATGCCCTTTAGCGACGTGAAATTAGCGTGTCACTGACCAGGATGACCACGGTCACGATGCTGGCGACCAGCGCACCACCGGCCAGCGATACGATATTGACCATGGATTCCGCACTCGGGCCCTGCGCAGTCTGGTTCTCCGCGGTTACCCAGATGACGCGCGCGGTAATCAGCAGCACGTCCACCACCAGGCTGCTGGCCAGCAACAGCGCTCCGACCTGGGATCGGTCGCCCAGTTTGAGTCCGGTAGCGATCAAGTTGATCAAAATGGCAACGGTCAGAACCCAGACATTGTGATGGCTGGCGTTGTCGATATCGCCCATCACGAAGGCGAAGGTGAAACTCAATGCCAGAATGATGACAAAACCAAAAACAACTCTTTCCAGATTCATATTCCGCCTCGATTCCATATTTTTATGCTGACAAGAGTACGCCGATTGCAGCTGTACGTCACCCGCCATAAAGCCGACTGATTTGCTGTATTATTCTCCTTTTTTGCGAGCAAAGAGAATTGTGACGCTAAAAGCTAAGCCCAAAAATTAACCCTGAGTAACCACCATGAACAGTGCCATGACTTCGATTGTTGACGGCGAAACCCAGGCCGGGATACAGGCATATCGGCTGCAGCAGATAGGTCAGCGGCTGGAGGCAGCAGATTGCGCTGCGATCGTATTGTTTGATCCTGTCAATATCCGTTACGCCACCGGTACGCGCAACATGCAGGTGTGGACCATGCACAACATCTGTCGTTACAGTGTGGTGTTTGCCAACGGTGACACCGTGTTGTTCGAGCTGGGCAGTTCGGCGCACCTGGCGCGCGAGTATGCCAGCGATATCCGTCCTGCGCTTTCCACCGATTTCATGGCGGTCGGGCCACGCGGACCGGAAATGGCCAGGCGCTGGACGGAATCGATGATGTCGCTGCTGCGTGAAAAAGGGTTTGTGGCAGATAACGGCAAGTGCCAGCTCGCTATTGATCGCGCCGACCTTGCCATGGTGCAGGAAAGCCAACGGCAGGGCCTGCAACTCATCGAGGGGCAATCGGTCATGGAACGCGCCCGCGCGATAAAATCAGGCGACGAAATCGAGGTGCTGCGACGCTCATTGCAGACCTGCGAGCAAAGCGTGGTGGAGATGCGCGCACGGCTGGAACCGGGTATGCGCGAAAGCGATGCCCTCGCCATGCTTATCGAGGGCAGTATCCGGCGCGGTGGAGAATATCCGGAAACCCGTCTACTCAGCAGCGGTCCGCGCACCAACCCCTGGTTTCAGGAAACCTCGGATCGCATCATTGACAACGGTGATCTGCTCGCCTTTGACACGGACCTGATCGGGCCGATGGGCTATTACAACGATATTTCGCGCAGCTGGGTGGTCGGCGATAAGCGGCCCAACAGTTCGCAACGACGCCTTTATGCGCTGGCCTATGAGCAGATGCAGCACAACACCGAATTATTGCAGGTTGGCATGGGATTTCTCGAGTACTCCGATAAAGCCTACCAGCTGCCGGACAACTGTGTCCCGAATCGCTACGCCGACGTTGCCCATGGCTGTGGCCTCGGGGTCGAGTATCCGCTGATCTGGTATCGTGAAGACGAAGAATGGGGGGCCTACGATGGCTTGTTTGAAGAAAATATGGTCGTTTGCATAGAGTGTTATGTCGGTGAACTCGATGGGCATGAAGGGGTGAAGCTGGAACAACCGGTATGGCTTGGCGCTGACGGCCCGGTCGTGTTGTCGGATTATCCCTTCGAGCTCGATTATCTCTGAGGTCTACTCGTCTATCCTGCAATCAGCTGGTTTTCAGCGCTACCGATTCTGACCACTATCGATCTTGCCCGTGATCGATTTCACCACCTGAGCTTGGATCATTGTTGAATTGAATACGCCGAAGGAATATATTGCCGCGCATGACGACAAACTATAAAACCATTCAGGCCAGGCCGCTAAGCCCGGCAGTCGGGGCCGAAATCTCCGGTATCGATATTGCTGCTGGCATCAGCGATGAGCAGTTCTCGGAATTGCGCCAGGCCTTCGTCGACTATGGCGTGATTTTTTTGCGCGACCAGGAGCTCACTCCGCAACAGCACATCGCCTTTGCCGAACGCTGGGGCAATATTAACGTCAATCGCTTCTTCAAGGCGACCGATGATTATCCGGTGATTGCCGAAGTGCGCAAGGAGGCCGACCAGAAAGGCAATATCGGTTCTGCCTGGCATACCGATCATTCCTATGATCAACGCCCGGCAATGGGTTCGGTATTGTATGCGCGCGAGGTCCCAAGCGTTGGCGGCGATACCTTGTTTGCGAGTATGTACGCGGCTTACGATGCACTATCAGATGGTCTCAAGAAGATGTTGCTGACCATGCGCGCGGAACATTCCAGTCGCCATGCCTTTGGAGATGCAGCTTATTTCAATGCTGACCTCGACGATCTGGGTGACCGGCTCGGAAATACCGCAGCGGCAACCCAGGATGCCTTGCATCCAGTCATTATTCGACATCCGTTGTCAGGGCGACCCGCGCTCTACTTGAACGGTGATTTCACCGTCAGGTTTGAGGGCTGGACCAAGGAGGAATCTCAGCCGTTACTGGACTACCTGTATAACCACGCCAGACAGAACGAATTCACCTGTCGATTTAACTGGCGCCAGGGGTCTATCGCTATCTGGGATAATCGCGCAACCCATCACTGCGCTCTCAATGACTATCATGGTGAGCGTCGCCTGATGCATCGCATTACCATCGAAGGTGATGACCTTGGCGCTTATTCGCCGTCGTGAACTTACCCACCGGGTCTGCCTGCTGCGGGTGAATTCAAACTCTTGATCACAATCACCTTGTAGCTATAAAAAAGGCCGACAAAGTCGGCCCTTCAATGACTTGCTTGACTGCTAAGTCAACCTAACCAGCAGCCTTGACCTCGTGCATGTAGACGTCCTGCTGCGGGTAGGGGATGGAGACGCCGGCTTCGTCGAAGCGCACCTTGATGGTTTCGAGCAGATCACCGCGTACATCCCAGTAGTCGGCGCTGTTTACCCAGGGGCGTACGTTAATATTGACGCTGCTGTCGCCAAGTTCACCCACCACGATCACCGGTGCGGGGTCTTTCAGGATGCGTTCATCGGCGTCGATTACTGACTTGATGATGTCCCGCGCCTGGCCGATGTTGTCGTCGTAACTGATGCCGAACACCAGGTCGACACGTCGGGTCGGCAGGGCACTGACATTGACGATATTGCCACCGATGATGCCTGAGTTCGGCACGATGATGCGCTGATTGTCAGGGGTGTGCATCATCGTCGCGAACAGGCCTATCTCATCGACCGAACCTGCGGTACCAGCAGCGTTGATGTAATCGCCGATCTTGAACGGGCGAAATATGATGATCATTACGCCGGCGGCGAAATTAGCCAGTGAGTCTTTCAGTGCCAGACCGATGGCAAGACCCGCGGCACCGACGATTGCCATCAGCGAAGTCACGTTAACACCGAGTGAATCGATAGCTGCCAGTACTACTGCTACCAGCAAAATCCCGTAGGATACGTTGCCGACAAAACCGATCAGAATCGGCTCACTGCCAGCTTTTTGCATTCCTTTTTTCACCAGATTGGCGAGCATGCGAGCAATGATCTTACCAATCACGAATATCGCTATTGCGATACCGATCTGCATTGCCAGGTCAACTGCGTTCTGCGAGATCCAGGTTGTCAGGTTCTCCATGATGTCTCCTTATATTTTTATCAGGGGGTTAAAATCCGAACGGACCTGATTGTCCCATTTGTTGAAGTGTATTGGGAGGGATATATACAAAATCTTCAAAAAATCTCCGGGGTTGCTCAACCTGCTCAAGGATCCCGGTCATAGCGCTCGAGAAGATTCGCGAAAATCATCAGGATGCCAACCTTTATTGGCAATAACACTCGTGCATGTGACCGGTACTTTGCGGGATTCTTTCAGGGACAGGCGCTTTCTCTACAGCAAAATAGAGCTTTGACACCCTTCCCGGTGGAAAGCTGTTCAGCAGTGCCTTTCACAGGGACAGACATTTTTCTTTTTCCAGATTCTGCAGCGATATAACGCGATATCGACATTCAACCAGGCTTTCACAGGGACAGACACTATGCTTTTGCCAGATTCTGCAGCGGCATAACTGGATATCGACATTCAACCAGGCACGGCTATAGAAATGAAACTGCCAACTGCGTCAAATTTTTGGGATGATGTTGCGTGTAGGATGACCGGACCCTATAAGAAGAAAGAACAAGAATTTTATGGCACAGAACTCTGATTCCTGTGAATCTCTGGCGTTGAAGCCACAACCGATTAACGCTGATCAGGTCGCGGAATTGCCATGCCCGTTGACCGGCAGCAGCGAAACGGTTTCTCAGGTGACGGCAGAACGACGCCAGAGCGTCAACCGGCGGACTGGTTTCTGGGGTGCTTTGCTGTATGGGAATTTTCGTCCCCGTCGCCGCGACAGCCGCCGTGCAGCCGACGCGCACTGCTACCTGTTTGACTGGCACGAACCGCGCATTTTGTATCTTGCGTTGGCCGTATTTCTGCTCAGTTGCACCGATGCTCTGTTCACGCTGAATTTGATCAACGCGGGTGCGGCTGAAGCCAATACGGTAATGGCCAGGATGTTGGAAATTGGAATAACCCAGTTCGTGACTGTCAAAATCAGCATGACAGGCTTGTCGCTCATTGTTCTGGTGATCGCAGCACGGCGCAAATTCATCGGTCCGTTTAACGTAGAGCACCTGCTGCAGATGTTTCTTAGCGGCTATGTGCTACTGATCGGTTATGAAATCTACATGTTCTGGTATGTGTTTGAGCTCAGCATCGCGCCCTGGCATGCGATACCCTGGCTGAATTTCAACTAACCCGACGCGGGTTTACCCGTGCAGAGATGGTGTGCACCCTGCTGGCCTGCAGGCTGGGTGAGCGAACGCCATGATAATGGCGTCACTGGTTGACCTGTGCGGCCGGCTCACGACCTCATGTGCGGAAATATTGCCGCTCCCCGCAGAATCTCTTTTGTGCCAGTCGCGGCAGTGCACAGCAGAGCCCGATCCGGTTGTCAGCTTCGAAAGCAAATTCGAAGGCTAGTCGGCGCGCATCCAGCCAATGACCCATAGCAAAAGTGAACTATGAAGGCTGGATTAACGCCGGGTGAGGCCCGAGTAGGCAATGGGTTTCGGTTCGATTCGGGCTTCCCGACGAAGCACGTACATTCCCGAACTTACGATCATCGCAATACCGAGCAGGGTCATGGCATCGGGCAGCTCAGACCAAACCAGATAAGCGAGGAGCGTTACCCAGATAATCATGACGTATTCGAAAGGCGCGATGTGCGAGGCCGGCGCGCGCTGGTAGGCGTTACTGGAGCACATGAAACCGAGCGCACTGGTCAGTCCGGTGAGCGCCAGTAATACCAGGTCGATCGCATTCGGCATCGACCAGGCGCGCAACAGAAACCGGGTGCTGACGTCAGCGTCAGGCACAGCCGTTATGGTCGACAGTGCCAGCCCGCAAAGGCCACCGAGCACCACGAAGGCGATGCTGGCATAAAATGACATGATGGCGGGCGGGTCGGTCATTTTCAACACGCGCACCATCAACTGGCAACAGGAATAGAAGAAAGCGGCAAGAATCGGCAGCAGGTCGTAATAGCTGAAGCCCGATGCGCTGGGGCGCAGTACCACGAGCACACCGGCAAAACCGATAGCGATACCGATAAACCGGCGCAGGCCAACCTGTTCGCCCAGTAGCGGAATCGACAGCAGGGTGATAAAAAACGGTGCGGTGAAGAACAGCGCGGTGGCGGTCGTCAGCGAAGTGCCCGCCAGTGCGACGTAGAAGCACATGAAAGCAATCAGCATCAAGGTGCCGCGTAATAGATGCAGGGTAGGGCGGTGTCGACGCAGTATGCCGAGACCACCACGAAAATGAATCAGCAATAGCAGTAACGGCACGGCGACCGCTCCGCGAATCACCAGTATCTGGTGTACCGGGTAACCACCGCTCATCTCCTTGATGATGACGTCCTGAATGGCGAACAGGAATTTGCCGAGGGCCATGATAGCAACCGCCTGTAACAGCGAACTCATGGTTAGCAGTCGCTCAAGTGCTGATGATTTGCAGACTGTGATCAGCCGCATTCAGTAACTCGACTTCCTGATCCAGATCGGCGGCAGTCAGTGGGTGATCATCGAGCCACGCGGTCGAGATTTCCAGTGTCATGTCTTTCACCGTGTCGAGTTTGAGATTCAAGGCAGGCATTTCGATGGGCAGGCGACCACGATTCAGCAGCACGCCGAGGCGCAGCAGCCGTGTCATGATGCTCAGTGCTTCGGAGCGAACGTAGACATTGTCTTCAATCCGGTCCGACAGGTACTTGCGCCGATGCAGTCGCACCATGATCGACAGAGCCCCCTGCTCCTGACGCGAAAACCCGGGCAAATCCATATTCTCGAGCAGGTATCCACCGTGCAGGTGATATTGGCTGTGCGCTATCATCAAACCGATTTCATGCAATTGTGCGGCCCAGCTGAGCAGGCGACTTTCACGCTTGAGTAAACCACGATGGCTGATCTGTTTGAACAGGGCGAGCGTCGTATCGCGCACCCGCAATCCCTGTTCCAGGTCGATATGATGGCGCTTCATCAATTCCAGCACGGTGACAGAGCGGCGATCTTCGAATCGTTCTCTGCCGATCAGTTCGTGCAGCACGCCCTCGCGTAACGAGCCTTCGGAAACACGCATGGAATCGATGTCGAGCGCATTGAAAATGGCTGTCATCACCGCGACACCGCCGGCAAAAACCGGGCGTCGTTGAACGCTCAGTCCGCTGAGTTTGAGTTTGCTAACCTTGCCGGCTTTGATGATGTGCTTGACCAGCTTTTCAAGGCCGGAACGGGTGATGCCGCTCTCGCTCCAGCCATTCTCACGCAGCACGTTATTGATCGCACGAGCCGTCCCGGAGGTACCTATAACATCCTCGGCACGCAGCGCCTTGAGCGCGACGATGTGTGGCTCCAGCTCGAGTTTAGCCTTGAGGACGGCGCGCCGCATGCGCTTCTGGTCATATTCACCATCGGTAAAAAATCGTTCGCTGGCACTTACACAACCCATGTGAAAACTTTCCAGGTAAACCGGATCGCTCTTGTCGCTGACGATCACCTCGGTGCTACCTCCGCCGATGTCGACCACCATGCGTCGTCCGCGATCACCCTGTAGCGTTTGTGCAGCGCCGAGATAGACCAGTCGTGCTTCTTCAACGCCGGATATGATTTCAATGGAAAAACCGAGCGTCTGCTCGGCGCGCGCGATGAACTGGTGTGAATTCTTCGCCTTGCGTAACGCGTTGGTGCCCACCACGCGCACGTTATCGGGATTCAGACCGCGCAGTCGTTCACCGAAACGCGCCAGACAGGCTAGCGCGCGTTCGCTCGCTTCCTCGGTGAGCAGGTTTTTCCGGTCGAGTCCAGCCGAGAGCCTTACCATTTCGCGCTCACGGTCGATGACGGTTAGTGCGTGCTGTTCCTGGCGCGCAATCACCATATGGAAACTGTTGGAGCCAAGGTCGATAGCCGCAAATTGTTCCATGTTGGTGTCAGTGTTCATGCATTCACCGCAACCGGGGTAAAGGAGCTGTCGTTATCCGCCTGCATAACTGGCCTCGTGGTGTCAGCTGCACATGATCGGCCAACGACACGCATAAAATTTCCGCGGCAGCAGATTATTGCGCCGCGAAGAATGCCTGTAGCGATGATTCTCATTTTTCGATCACTATATTACCAACCTGCTGCTTCAGCATGAGCATTTTTGGGAACCGCGTGGTAAAGCCGTGATTATAAACTGGCGTGATTCAGGATTGCACGAAGTGACTCGATGATAATCCTGATTTCGCCTCGTCAAGCCTGAACTGTGTGGCTGGACGATGCGCCGAACCTGGTTCCTACCGGGTGGCTGTCATTGCCATTACTGCTGCACAAGTGCTGTCCGACCGGCTGGAATAAGGAGGTTCGGGCGCCGTGCAGGTGCGTGACAAATGAGGCGACAAGTGTGACAGTTGCGAATGCAGAAACAATTGTTAGCCCGAGACAGGGGAGCTAAACGAAATCCCGTAGCTGGCTATACCAGGCTGTAAATTAATCAAGCTGCCTTCTGGGTGCAACCACGGAGCAATGCATGGCTGAACTTATTTCGATAAGTGATTTTTGCAAGATGTTTGAGACTGATAGCGAGTTTGCGGTGATAGATCCCCGCCAGGCGGGTGATTTCAGCCAGGGTCATATACTCGCC
This sequence comes from Gammaproteobacteria bacterium, assembly GCA_024686195.1. Classification (GTDB taxonomy): domain Bacteria; phylum Pseudomonadota; class Gammaproteobacteria. The sequence goes on from JAIBDO010000060.1 coordinate 13,080, forward strand.
GCCTGCAGTTTGCCGTTGGCGAAGCTCGAGCAAATGATCGGCACTGCGGTGCCAAAGC
>JAIBDO010000123.1 GCA_024686195.1 Gammaproteobacteria bacterium
GAGCTTAAGCTCAAGGCGGATCTGCTGAAAAGTGTCGACGTTGTCGATGGGCGTGAGTTTACCCTGCATTTGCGCAAGGGACACAAGTGGTCTGATGGGCATCCATTTACCAGTGAGGATTTCCGCTATTACTGGGAAGACATCGCCAACAATCCCGAGCTCTCGAAGAGTGGCCCGCCGCGGGCGCTGGTGATCGATGGGCAATTGCCAAAGGTCGAGTTCCCGGATGCACACACGGTGCGCTATAGCTGGCCGGTGCCGAATCCTTATTTTCTCACCGCGTTGGCGCGTGCCACCCCCCTCTACATCTACAAGCCTGCACACTATCTGCGCCAGTTTCACGCGCGTTACCAAAATGCAGATGTACTCGAGAAGATGGTCAAGGACGAGGGTAAACGCAACTGGATGGGCGTGCACGTCAACCGCGATCGACCTTATAAGGCGACCAATCCCGATTTACCTACCCTGCAGCCGTGGAAGAATGCCACCAAACCACCAGCAGAGCGTTTCATATTCAAACGTAACCCGTTCTACCATCGAGTCGATCAGAACGGCCGCCAATTGCCGTATATCGATTCGGTCGCGATCGGTATCGCCTCGAGCGGCCTGGTGCCGGCCAAAACCGGAGCCGGTGAGTCTGACCTGCAGGCGCGCTATTTGCGCATGGATAACTTCACCTTCCTCAAGACCACGTCAAAGCGTAACAATTTCGATGTACGCCTGTGGCAGACAGCCAAGGGCGCACATCTTGCGCTGTATCCCAATATGAACACCAACGATGCCGTTTATCGTGAACTACTGCGGGATGTTCGCTTTCGACGCGCTCTGTCACTGGCGATACATCGCTACGAAATCAACCAGGTGGTTTATTTTCGACTGGTCCAGGAAAGCAACAACACGGTGCTCGCCGAATCTCCGTTGTATAAACCGGAGTACCAGAGCGACTGGATTCAATTCGATATCGAGCTGGCGAATCGGCTGCTCGATGAGCTTGGTCTAAGCGAGCGTGACGATCGCGGTGTGCGCCTGTTGGCGGATGGTCGGCCGCTTGAAATCGTGGTACAGACTGCCGGTGAGAGTACCGAGCAAACCGATGTGCTCGAATTGATACACGATAGTTGGCTGCAGGCAGGCATCAAGCTCTACAGTATTCCGTCGACGCGCGAGGTGTTCCGCAATCGTATTTTTTCTGGTGATGCGATTATGTCGATCTGGAGCGGACTCGAGAATGGTATTCCGACAGCGGAAAACAGTCCGATGGCGCTCGCACCGACTTCGAAATATCAGTACCAGTGGCCACAGTGGGGCGCCTATTATGAATCGAGTGGAACCAGCGGTGAGGAGCCCGAGTTGCCCGCAGCGCGCGAATTACTGGCGCTTTCCAATCAGTGGTCACAGGCCGTTACCCATGAAGAGCGTGTTCAAATCTGGCATAAAATGCTGGACATAAATCGAGATCGAATGTTTACCATCGGCATCGTCAATCACGTGCCGCATCCGGTAGTGGTTAATAATTCGCTGCACAATGTACCGGAAACCGGCTTTTATGATATTGCACCCGGTGCCTACTTCGGTATCTACAAACCGGATACCTTCTGGTTCGACGAGGACAGACGCTGATGTTGCGCTATGTACTGCGCCGGATATTGGCGATGATCCCTACCTTGCTGGTGATCAGCGTATTGGTCTTTGTCATCATCCAGTTACCTCCGGGAGACTATCTGGAAAGCCATATCGCCGAATTGCAAAGCCAGGGTGAGGCTGTAGATGAACAGAAGATTCAGTTCCTGCGTGAACAATACGGGCTCGACAAGCCTCTGGCCGAGCAGTACTGGTACTGGCTTATCGGCATGTTGCAAGGTGACTTCGGTTATTCCTTCGAGTACGACCTGCCAGTCACCGAGGTTGTTGGAGATCGCCTGTTCCTCACGGTGATCATTGCCATGGCTACTATCCTGTTTACCTGGATGATTGCCTTTCCGATCGGTATTTACTCGGCCACACATCAGTACAGTTGGGGTGATTACGGTCTGTCAACGCTTGGCTTCCTGGGACTGGCAACGCCGAACTTTCTGCTGGCGCTGGTCATGCTGTATCTGGCCAATGTCTACTTCGGAACCAGCATTGGTGGTCTGATGGATGCGGAGTACATCGGTGAACCCTGGAGCCTGGACAAGCTGGTATCCATTCTGGAACATCTGTGGATACCGGTTATCGTCATCGGTACCTCGGGTACAGCCGGCATGATCAGGCGCCTGCGTGCCAATCTGCTGGATGAGCTGCAAAAACAATACGTCACCACCGGGCGAGCCAAAGGTCTGCCACCCGGTAAGCTGTTACGCAAGTATCCGCTGCGCATCGCGCTTAATTTCTTCGTCGCCGATGTGGGCAGTCTGTTGCCAACCGTTATCTCCGGTGCCGAAATTGTTGCTGTGGTGATGTCGCTGCCGACCACCGGTCCGCTATTGCTGAGCGCGCTGCAAAGCCAGGATATGTATCTGGCCGGTTCCTTTCTGATGTTTCTGGCGTTGTTGACCGTGGTCGGGGTACTGATTTCCGACATCGCGCTAGCCTTTCTCGATCCGCGCATACGCCTCGGTGGGACGGCAAACAAATGAGCCAGGATCATTTCGTTTCGCAAAAGCCGTTCAACGCGCACTCGATTGAAGAACTGACGCCTGCGCAGGAAAAGTACTACCTGGCGTCGCAATGGAAGTTGATGTGGTGGAAACTTCGGCGGCACCGCCTCGCGGTAATCTGCGGTGTTATCCTGGCATTGAATTATGCCACCATCATGTTCAGCGAGGTCATCGCACCCTATGATCTGCATACGCGCAACGCCGACTTCATTTATTCACCGCCCCAGTCCATTCATTTATTTCATGAGGGTGAATTTATTGGACCTTTTGTTTACGGTCGTGATTACGAGCTCGATCTTGAAATTCTTAAACGTAACTACCCCGAGCGCAAGGACGATGTACAGCCATTGCGTTTTTTCTGTTCCGGCGACAAGTATCGTTTCTGGGGCCTTTTCGACGCGAGTTTTCATCTGATCTGCCCGCCCGAGAATGGCACTTTCTTTCTACTGGGCACCGACCGCCTTGGGCGTGACATGTTTTCACGCATTACCTACGGGGCCCGAATTTCTCTGACGATCGGCCTCGTGGGGATCATCATCAGTTTCACCCTGGGTATCATGATCGGTGGTCTGGCTGGCTATTACGGCGGCTGGGTGGATGCCTCGGTGCAGCGCCTGATTGAAGTGATCCGTTCATTCCCGGAATTACCCCTGTGGATGGCGTTGTCGGCAGTGTTACCGGTTAACTGGAGCCCGATACTGATCTTTTTCGGCATAACCGTTATTCTGGCCATGCTCGACTGGACCGGCCTTGCGCGCGCGGTTCGTTCCAAGCTGTTGTCACTGCGCGAGGAAGATTATTGCGCGGCTGCCGAGTTAGTGGGAGCCAAACCCGGTCGAATTATCGGTCGTCATTTGTTACCCGGTTTCATGAGTCATCTGATCGCCTCGGCGACTCTGTCGGTACCCGCAATGATCCTCGGTGAAACCGCGCTCAGTTTTCTTGGCCTGGGCCTGCGCCCACCGGTTACCAGCTGGGGCGTGTTGCTGAATGAAGCGCAGAATATCAGTGTCGTCGCGCTATATCCCTGGCTGCTATACCCGGTAGTCCCGGTCATCCTCGTCATCCTGACCTTCAACTTTTTCGGCGACGGATTGCGCGACGCGGCCGACCCCTACAAGTAATCACTGTCTCTGAATTGAGTGCAGCGGGAGACTGTCTGTCGAGCGAACTTGCCAGCGCTCGCTATCGAGCCCGGCGCTCTGGCAACTGTGATTTCCTGTATCAGGTATGAATCTGAATGAAGACGGTATGCGGCCGCTTCATCAGGGTAGGGTGGACCAGCAGTGCGGTCAGCAAACGAAGACAAAGACAGTTGTTACGAGGGTATCTGACAGCGGTAGCTGGGGCGAAATCGCTAAGCGCTGGTTTATACCGCTCACCTGATGTTCAGCGTTGACGGCCAAACCTGCTCAGGCGGAGTCGAGCAGTTGTCGAAAGTGTTCGTTGTTTTTCTGCATTTCCGCAAACGGACCTTTTTCGAGCAACTTGCCACGCTCCATAATCATTACCGAGTCGAACAGTTCCGCGAGCTGCACTCGTCCCAGTATCCACAATACTCCGCGTTCGCCCATTGTGCTGCGTACATTGTTGATCAGACGCCGCTCGCTGGAGGCATCCAGGCTGGATAGCGCCTCGTTGACGACGAGCAGGTCCGGTGCTTTCATCAAAGTCCTTGCGAGCCCGAGTTTCTGTCGTTGAATGGAAGACAGTCGACCACCGGCGACGCCCACTTCGTAGAGCAGTCCCGCTTCAATGATATCGTCGCGCAGGTTGAGCGCCATGACTACGTCAGCAATCAAAGAGTTGATTTTCTGCTGAGCGTGGGCCTGCCCATAGGCGATTTTCCCGAACAGAATGTTGTCCTGGATCGAGATGCGCGGGTTGTAGCTGCCCTCGTCAAAGAACTCGATGCCGAGGTCCTCGTTTTGTGCGATTTCTCTGATCTTTACGCGGGCCTGAAGAATGCTTTGCTGAATGGGTTTGGTGATTAAACCCAGGCGATGGCGCGCCACGATGAGTTTAAACGGCAGCGAAATCAGACGCCGTTTGTCGTCGTTTGAGATGTTGTCCAGGCCGTTTTGTCGCGTATGTTGTAACACCTTGTTGAATCCGGGCAGATCATCGGCTTCGATAAAACTGAACTGCTCGAACAATTCGCTGTCCGGCTCAACGTCGGAAAACAGGTCGAGCATGATTTCAGCAATCTGTAATCCAGCATTCAGGAACTCGTCCTTGAGACCGTACTCGGCGAGCACATCTTGTATGACTGGCTTGTCGATCAGCTGCTCGACATTTAGGGATTCATCGTACACCGTACCGAACAACAGATTTTCCGAAACGGTCATGTTGAGGTTGTATTTGTCATGATCAAATGGCTCGACCAGTCGCTCTATCTCCGGCTCGCGGAACTTGTCGCGCAATTGTTTGCGCGCTTCCATGATGCGTTCGACGAGGTCATGGTGATCGGCCTGTTGCACGAAAGAGAGCAGGCCGTACTGGTAGATTTCCCCATCCAGTTCGACCATTTGCAGAATCTTGATGATCTGCGAATTCAGTTGCTCGCGCGACTCCAACCCCAGCGTCAGGGGATCGACCCATTCATCGGTATAGCGATCGGGTGAATTCCCTGATTGCACCGCCAGGGCCCGTTCCTTCAGGGTTTCCTTGTCGGTTTCGACAGTGTCGCGTTTTACCGGTTGATGCTTCAGGGCATAACAGATGTTGTCATACACCGTGCCGTTAAACATGAACACCGAAGGACCGACATAGCCGATACGTCGACCGATTATCGCCTCCGGCATGTCATCCATCTTTTGTTCGCCGATGGTTATGCTGCCCGACGTCGGATTGATGAGGCGAGACATCAACAGCGCGAGTTCCTCTTTACCGCTATTGCCAAGACCGACAGCTGCACAGTGTTGATCCAGCGGAAATTTGAAACTGGTACCATCGATACCGAAATAAAGACCGTCTTCCGAGTAGCGCAGATTGTTTGCCTGAATCTCCCGTGCCGGTAACTCGAGCGTCTCGGGCCGCTGGTCGATAATCTCCGGGTTGATGAGGTTCAGTGGATTGAACTGCTGTATCACCTGGCTGTACTTGACGCGAATATCTTCCATACGCTGATAGTAGCGCAGCAGTTCCTTCCACGGTCCGGACAGGTCCTTGTAGGCCACCAGCACCGCGACCATGGAACCGATAGACAGGTCGCCGCGTAACACGAAGTAGCCGCCGACCGAGTAAAAGAAAAAGGGGGTCAACTGGGCGATGAAGTTATTCAGGAACTTGATGAAAAATTTACGTTTGTAGATGTCAAAACGAATCATGTAGATCCGGCCCAGACGCTGGCTGATGTGAGCGCGTTCGTAGTGGCTGGTATCATTGGTATGTATTTCGTCGATACCGGAGATGGTTTCACCGATGCGTCCGGTTAAATTTCGGGCGACGGCGACGCGTTCCTTGGACAACGCGTTGACGCGTTTTTGCAATTGCGGAATGACAATGAGCTGAAATGGATATAGCGCGATTGCAGCCAAACCGAGAAACACGTCCTGCTGGAAGATGAAGAACAAATAGGTCAGCAAGGTGCCACCCTGAAATACCGGCAGGGTGAACGACTCGCCAATAAATTCACCGAGCAGCTCGGTTTCAGCAGTGATCATCGGAATCAACTCACCCGACGATACGCGCTTGAAGTGCGGCATCGGGAACAGCAGGATGCGTTGATAAAGTTCGTATCGAAGCCGGCGCAGCAAATGCTCGCCTAGCGATCCACGGTATACATTCAACAGGTATTTCAGGGCCCCACTGCACAGCACCACCAGCAGGAAGGCAAAGCTGAGCACCATCAGGTAACTCAGGCGGTCGACTTCGTAGCCAAAAAAGGTTTCTGGTACCTCCATACCTTCGAGAAGATTGATGATCTTCTTGGGTAATTCGAGGGTGATATATACCAGCGGCAATGTGCTTAGCGACAGCAGGACCAGCCATATCTGGTCTCTTTTGCTGTGCTTCAGGATATATTTAAAAAGCGATGGTTCCATGAAATCCCAATGATTATGTTACCAGTCAGGCACGGTCACTCAGACTGGCGCGGCTAGCAAGCGATGCCGGGCCGGTGTACTATCGCGCATCATTCGATTTATATCAAATACAGGTTATGCAACCCAGGCTTGCTATCGTCTTAAAGGGCTACCCGCGACTGTCTGAAACCTTCATTGCACAGGAAATTCGGGCGCTGGAACAGCGTGGTATCAAGTTGTGTATTTTTTCCCTGCGCCATCCTTACGACCCTGCCAGCCATCCGATACATGCTGAGATCGAGGCCCCTGTTTACTATCTGCCAGAGTACGTTCATGACGACCCCTGGCGGGTGGCCGCCGCGGCGCTGCGACTTTGCCTTAAGGCTGGGTTCTGGCGGGCGCTGGCGAGATTCAGTGTTGATTTGTGGCGTGAGCCAACGCGTAATCGCCTGCGTCGGTTTGCGCAGGGGCTGGTCCTCGCCCGCGAAATGCCCGCTTCGGTTGAACATTACTATGCTCACTTCATGCATACTCCGACGTCGGTGTGCCTATACGCCAGCATCATCAATAACCAGTCTTTCAGCATTTCGGCGCATGCCAAGGATATCTGGACCATTTCCGAACAGGAATTGCGTGGCAAACTATCCGCCTGCGACTGGGTTGTCACCTGTACTGCCGCAAATGCCGGTTATCTGGCGAGCCTCGCCGTGCAGCCTGACAAGGTGACTTTGCTGTATCACGGTCTTGATTTTACCCGTTTCGATGAGAATACAGCTGTGCCGGCCAGGCGCGATGGCAGTTCAGAAGACGATCCGGTGCAACTTGTCAGTGTGGGTCGTGCAGTCGACAAAAAAGGATACGAAGTTCTGTTGGCGGCGCTCGCCGCACTGCCGCCGACGCTGTGCTGGCGATTCAGTCATATCGGTGGTGGTGAGCTGCTTGATTCACTACAGGAACAGGCGCGCAATCTGGGGCTGGATAAGCGTATCGAGTGGCTGGGTGCGCTGCCACAAACAGAGGTTCTGGCGCAATATCGCGAAGCCGATCTGTTCGTACTGCCCAGTAAGATATCCGACGATGGCGACCGCGACGGCTTGCCCAATGTGCTGATGGAAGCCCAGAGCCAGGGGCTTGCCTGCCTGTCGACCCGCATATCGGGTATTCCGGAACTGATCATCCACGGTGAAACCGGTTGCCTGGTTGAGCAGCGCAACAGTGTTGAGCTTGCAACCGCATTGCAAGAGCTGATTGCGCAACCGGAATTACGTGGGCGTCTGGCGCAGGCCGGATTCGAGCGCGTACGCAGTGAATTCTCGATGCGAGCTGGTATCGACAAGTTGATGGAACGCCTTGAGTCATCTTTTCATGGGTCGCATAAAAATGGAGAACACAAATGACCAGGCTGGCGCTGATTCGTCATGGCATCACCGACTGGAACCTTGAAAAAAGAATACAGGGACGCATTGACCAGCCGCTTGGCGATCTCGGTCGGCGTCAGCTACGCAGTCTCAGGGTGCCCGCGGAATTTCGCACCGATGACTGGTATTGCAGCCCGCTTAAGCGTGCCCTCGAAACGGCTGCAATACTCGATTTACACGACTGTCATATCGAGCCAGCGTTGATGGAGATGGATTGGGGCGACTGGGAAGGGGAGGTGCTCAAACCGCTACGCAGGAAGCTTGGTGACGTGATGCGTAATAATGAAAGCCGTGGCCTCGATTTCTGCCCACCTGGCGGAGAAAGCCCGCGCGATGTGCAGGCACGGTTGCGCCCCTGGTTACGGCAGTTGGCGAATTCCAGTCATGATTCGGCTGCAGTCGTTCATAAGGGCATCATCCGCTGTGTTTACGCGCTGGCCTGCAACTGGGATATGCGCGGAGAGGCGCCCGTCGAATTTGCCTGGGATGCGATACACCTGTTTGAACTGGATGCGGACGGCATGTTGCACAATGACTACCGGTCGATTCCATTGGAGCAATCTTCTCCTGTGAATCCGGGCTGAAGGTATTGAAA
>JAIBDO010000151.1 GCA_024686195.1 Gammaproteobacteria bacterium
CATTATCACCGCGCGCAATGGCATCATCCGCGAGGGCTTGAGTTCACAGGAAGAAGTGCTCGCCTACCTGCCGATGGCCTGGGTCGGTGACAACCTGTTCTCCTACGCCCAATCCTACGTCGCCGGCTTCTGTGTGAGTTGTCCGGAAAGCGCGGCCACGGTCGTCAGCGATCTACGTGAAATCGGCCCGACCTATTATTTTGCGCCACCCAGCGTGTACGAAAACATGCTCACCCAGGTGATGATCCGCATGGAAGATGCGGCCGCCGGTAAACGTAAGATTTTCGACTTCTTTATGCGCCATGCGCGCCGGGTCGGCGTGCGGATTCTGAACGGCGAAGCGGTATCCCTCAAAGACTCGTTACTCTACAAGCTGGGCAATATCCTGGTCTACGCTCCGCTCAAAGACGTGCTTGGCCTCGGCCGGACGCGTCTCGCCTACACCGCGGGCGAGGCTATCGGTCCGGACATCTTCGATTTCTACCGTTCACTGGGCATCAACATCAAACAGCTCTATGGGCAAACCGAATGCATGGTGTTTATCTGCCTGCAACCCGACGGCGAAGTCTATGCCGACACCGTCGGCACACCCGCGCTCGACGTCGAGATCAAGATCGACGACAGCGGTGAAATCATGTATCGCAGCCCGGGCGTTTTTCAGGCCTATCACAAAAACCCGGAAGCAACGGCCAGCACCAAAACCGCAGATGGCTGGGTGCATACCGGCGATGCCGGTTTTTTTGATGACGTGACCGGCCATCTGAAAATCATTGATCGTGCCAAAGATGTCGGCAAACTCACCGATGGCACCCTGTTTGCGCCCAAGTACATCGAGAACAAGCTCAAGTTTTTCTCCTTCATCAAGGAAGCCGTGGTGTTTGGTAATGATCGCGACTTCAGCACGGCATTTATCAACATCGATCTCGATGCCGTTGGTAACTGGGCCGAGCGCCGCAACATCTCCTACAGTGGTTACATCGACCTCGCTGGACAACCCGAGGTCAGCGAGCTGATAAAGCAATGTGTCGACAAGGTCAATCAGGATATTTCACGCGATACCCGTCTGGCCAATTCGCAGCTCCGTCGCTTTTTGATCTTGCACAAGGAGCTCGACGCAGACGACGGTGAACTGACGCGTACGCGCAAGGTGCGTCGCAGTTTCGTCGGTGAGCGTTTCGACGTGTTGGTCGAAGCGCTTTACTCCGACCAGCCACAATGCCACATCGAAACCGAAGTCACCTTCGAGGACGGGCGCACCGGTCTACTGTCCGCCGACGTCGGTATCTTCAACGCTGAGGTGTTCAGCGCCTCCGCGCCGTCGCAGGATGCAGCCGCATGAGTACGCGTAACATCGGCGACGTCATTCTCAAGGTTGATAATATCGACCTGTCCTTCGGTGTAATGAAGGTGCTTGATAACATCAGTTTTGATGTCCGCCAGGGTGAAATTCGCTCTATTATCGGCCCCAACGGTGCCGGCAAGAGCTCCCTGCTGAATGTCATCAACGGTTTCTACCATCCACAGCAGGGAACGATAACCTTCAAGGGCGATACCCGTAAGCAGATGGCGCCGCATGTTGCCGCCAGTCATGGAATCGCACGCACCTTCCAGAACATCGCCTTGTTCAAAGGCATGAGTACGCTCGACAACATCATGACCGGGCGCAATCTGAAAATGAAAACCAACCTGTTCTGGCAGGCTCTGCACATCGGCCCGGCGCGCGCCGAAGAACTCGAAAACCGGGAGGCGGCGGAGCGCATCATCGACTTTCTCGACATCCAGGCGATACGCAAGAAGCCGGTAGGCAAGCTGCCCTATGGATTACAGAAGCGCGTCGAACTCGGGCGCGCGTTAGCCGCAGAACCCGAGTTGTTGTTGCTGGACGAACCCATGGCTGGCATGAACTCGGAAGAGAAAGAAGACATGTGCCGCTTTATCATCGACGTCAACGATGAATTCGGTACCACCATCACCCTGATCGAACACGACATGGGCGTCGTCATGGACCTGTCGGATCGCGTGCTGGTGCTCGACTACGGCAAGCAATTGGCAGACGGAATACCCGATGAGGTTCGCAACAATCAGAGCGTCATCGACGCCTACCTTGGAGTACCGCATGAATAAGTATCTCGTGAACAGGGGCGGCCACTGATGTTGTTCTTCATTGAAGTAACCCTGAGTGGCCTGATGGCCGGCGTGATGTATTCGCTGGTGGCACTCGGCTTCGTATTGATCTTCAAGGCCTCGGGAATCTTCAATTTTGCCCAGGGTGTAATGGCATTGTTTGCCGCGCTGACACTCGTTGGTTTGATGGAGAAATTCAACTTCCCGGTGTGGCTGGCGATCATCGGCACCATCGCCGTGATGATTGCACTCGCCTGGCTCATCGAACGCGTGATGCTGCGCCACCTGGTCAACCAGGAACCGATCATCCTGTTCATGGCAACCATCGGACTTGCCTACGTGCTCGAAGGCGTCGGCGACATTATGTGGGGATCGGACGTCAAACTGCTCGACATCGGTATTCCACAAGGCGCCTGGGGATGGCTCTGGGACCAGGGAATTTACGTCGAGAAACTGGAACTGTTCGCTGCCGGCACCGCAGCAGTTCTGGTTATTTTTCTGGCAATCTTCTTTCAGAAGACGCGCATCGGGCGCGCCCTGCGCGCGGTCGCCGACGATCATCAGGCAGCCCTGTCGGTGGGCATTTCCCTGAATACGATCTGGGTCGTCGTCTGGTCAGTCTCCGGTATCGTGGCACTGGTCGCCGGCATCATGTGGGGTAGCAAGTCGGGCGTGCAGTTTTCACTGTCGTTGATCGCATTGAAAGCGTTACCGGTTTTGATTCTGGGCGGTTTCACCTCGGTCCCGGGGGCGATCATCGGTGGCATGATTATCGGTGTCGGCGAGAAACTGGCCGAGGTTTATATCGGGCCCATCGTCGGCGGTGCCATCGAAAACTGGTTCGCTTATATGCTGGCGCTGGCATTCCTGCTGTTTCGACCGCAAGGCCTGTTTGGCGACAAGATAATCGAGCGAGTGTAACGGGACTGACTGATGATTTATCGCGAAACCGGACAATTCAAGAGTAGCTACCAGGCCGACCAGGCGCTGTTCCCGATCAAGCAGGATCGCTACGTCATTCTCGGCATCCTGATCGTCACCTTCGCCATTGTGCCGATGCTGCTGAACCAGTACTGGCTAAACGCCATTATGCTGCCGTTTCTGATCTATTCGCTGGCCGCGCTGGGGCTGAACATCCTGACCGGGTATTGCGGCCAGGTATCGCTCGGCACGGGCGGTTTTATGGCCGTCGGTGCGTTTTCGGTATACAAGCTGATGATCGCCTTTCCGGAACTGGGTTTTATACCGCTGGTGCTGATTTCCGGATTCATCACGGCCGCCGTCGGCACCCTGTTCGGTTTACCATCGCTGCGCATCAAGGGGTTTTATCTTGCGGTCGCCACGCTGGCAGCACAGTTTTTCCTGGTCTGGCTGTTTAACAAGGTCGGCTGGTTTTACAATTACAACGCATCCGGCATGATCAACTCGCCGCCGATGACCGTGTTCGGTGTCATCATTACCGGTCCCGAAGGCGACATGCACGGCAAGTACTATCTGGTCGCTGCTTTTGTGGCGGTGTTCGCGCTGGCCGCCAAGAATATTGCGCGCGGGCGCATTGGACGCAACTGGATGGCCATCCGTGACATGGACATCGCCGCCGAGCTTATCGGTGTGCGCCCGTTAATCGCCAAACTCTCGGCTTTTGCGGTGTCTTCGTTTTATATCGGTATGGCTGGAGCGCTCTATTTCGCGGTTTGGCTGGGGTCAGCAGAACCCACCGAGGCCTTCGATATCAACCAGTCATTTCTGGTGTTGTTCATGATCATAATCGGTGGGTTGGGTTCGGTTCTCGGCTCATTCCTCGGCGCCGGATTCCTGGTGCTGATGCCGATACTGCTGAAAAACATCATGGTCGACGGTCTCGGCACCGATGCTGCGCTGGCCGCGCACATCGAAATAATTACCGTTGGTGTACTGATCATCGGATTTTTGATTGTCGAACCCCACGGGCTTGCACGCCTGTGGAGGATCGCCAAGGAAAAAATGCGTCTGTGGCCATTCCCTCACTAACGAGGGTATAGTCGTATGGCGTCATATAAACTGTCGAAACGACAGAAAACAACCGGAGGAAGTGAAGTTATGAATAGCGCAAAACTATGCAGGTCGATCCTGGCCGCGTTACTGGCCCTGCCACTCTTATCGGGTGTGGCCAGTGCTTACGAGTTGACCATACCGTCGCTCGATTATCGCACCGGACCCTATGCCCCCAACGGCATACCCTTCGCCAATGGCTACGGCGATTACATGAACATGCTCAACGAACGCGATGGCGGCATCAATGGCAGCAAAATCAACCTGGTAGCCTGCGAAACGGCCTACAACACCAAACGTGGTGTCGAGTGCTACGAAAACACCAAGGGTGAAGGCGAATCCGGCGCACTGGTGTATCAACCATTGTCCACCGGCATCACCTACCAGCTGATTCCAAAATCAAGCGTCGACAAAATTCCCGTGTTTTCGATGGGCTATGGTCGTACATCGGCTGCCAATGGCAAGATTTTCCCGTGGGTGTTTAACTTTCCCGCCACTTACTGGAGTCAGGCCACTGTGTTCATCCAGTATATTGCCGAAAAAGAAGGCGGCATGGACAAGCTCAAAGGTAAGAAAATCGCACTCGTCTACCATAATTCCGCCTATGGTAAAGAACCGATTCGAACCCTTGAAAAGGCAGCCGAAAAGTACGGTTTCGAATTCCTCGCTCTGCCCGTGGATCATCCCGGCCAGGAACAGAAGTCAACCTGGCTGCAGGTACGTAAGGAACGCCCTGACTGGGTGATGATGTGGGGCTGGGGCGTGATGAACCAGGTCGCAATCAAGGAAGCTGCATCGATTCGTTTCCCGATGGATCATTTCATCGGTGTCTGGTGGTCCGGATCTGAAAACGACGTACTGCCCGCGGGCAAAGCGGCACACGGCTATCTGTCCGGAGCCTTTCATCAGCCCGGTAGCAACTTCCCCGCACACGCTGACATTCGCAAGCATGTATACGGCAAGGGCATGGGCCTGGGTGACGAGGATCGAATCGGTGAAGTGCTTTATAACCGGGGTCTGGTGGCAGCCATGTGGACAACCGAAGCGATTCGCAAAGCGATGGAAATACACGGCACCAATGAAGTCAAGGCAGTGCATGTTCGCGATGGTTTCGAAGCGCTCGATGTAGACGAGGCGCGTCTGACGGAACTGGGTCTGCCGGGATTTACCATACCGGTGAAAATTACCTGTGAAAATCACGAAGGTCCTGGCAAGGTTGCCTTGCAACAATGGGATGCGCATGCCAAGAAGTGGAGCCTGGTGAGTGATTTCTATGAGCCATTACGCGACATTACCGGACCTCTGATAGCAGAAGATTCGGCGCAGTACGCCAAAGAGAATGGCGTCGTACCGCGTATCTGCGGTTCGTAGTCGACACCATCTAAAGTCCAGGACCGATATACGTGGAAGCAGATAAACAACCAGTGGCAGCAACCTCGATGCTGTCAGTGAACAACATCGAGGTTATCTACGACCACGTCATCCTGGTGCTTAAAGGTATTTCGCTCGAAGTACCCGAGCAGGGCATTGTTGCCCTGCTCGGGGCCAACGGTGCGGGCAAGACCACGACACTGAAGGCTATATCGAATTTACTGCGCGCCGAGCGTGGCGACATTACCAAGGGCTCTATCGAATTTCAGGGCCAGCGCATCGATAAAATGACTCCGGCGCAGCTGGTGCAGCGAGGCGTCATCCAGGTGATGGAAGGCAGACACTGCTTCGAACACCTGACGGTCGAGGAAAACCTGCTCACCGGTGCCTATACCCGGCGCGACGGAAATGCGGCCATTCAGCGAGACCTGGAGTTGGTGTACGGATACTTTCCCAGATTAAAGAGTCGCAGCCGGGCCCAGGCAGGCTATACCTCGGGCGGTGAACAACAGATGGTCGCTATCGGCCGCGCACTCATGTCACAACCCAAGATGATCCTGCTCGATGAACCCTCAATGGGGCTGGCACCACAACTGGTGGAAGAGATATTCGAGATCGTTGCGCGCCTCAATAAAGACGAAGGCGTCACCTTTCTGCTCGCCGAACAAAATACCAACATTGCGCTGCGCTACGCCAACCACGGCTATATCCTCGAGAACGGTCGCGTGGTACTCGATGGCAGTGCCGCCGAGCTGCGCGAAAATACCGACGTCAAGGAATTTTACCTTGGCATCAGTGAGGGCGAGCGCGTCAATTTCCGCGACGTCAAACACTATCGCCGACGCAAGCGCTGGCTGACCTGAACGCTCCAAAAGCGAACCCAGTTCCAGCCCCTGCCCCCATGGAGTAACCATGAACGAATTCTACGACCAGCTGGAAACCCGCAGCAGCGACGAACGTGCCACCGCACAGCTTGCCGCTTTACGCGCCCAGCTCAGCCACGTTACGCACAACACCACTGCCTATGCCGACCGTTTCAGGGAGATCGATGTCGATTCGATTACTGATCTCGAAGCATTCTCACGGATTCCACTAACACGCAAATCGGAGCTGATCGCACTGCAGGTTGAGCGACGACCTTTTGGCGGCTACACCTCGCAAAACGGTCAGCAACCTTCTCATGTTTTTGCCTCGCCCGGCCCCATCTATGAACCCGGCTTTGCCGTCAGCGATTTCTGGCGCTTTGCGCGCTCGCTGTATGCCAGTGGTTTTCGCAGTGGTGAACGGGTGCATAACTGTTTCAGCTATCACCTCACCCCCGCCGGGCAGATGTTCGATAGCGCAGCGCAGGCACTGGGTTGTATTGTCATCCCTGCGGGCGTCGGGCAGACCGAACTGCAGGTGCAAACCATTGCTGACTTAGCACCCAGTGGCTATGTCGGCACGCCGTCATTTCTCAAGATTATTCTCGACCAGGCCGATGCGCTCGGCAGCGATGTCAGCTGCATCAATAAGGCCATGGTCAGCGGTGAAGCCCTGCCGGGCCCATTGCGCGATGGTTTCAGTGAACGTGGCCTGCGCGTCCAACAGTGTTATGGCACCGCCGATCTGGGGCTGATCGCCTATGAATCGAACGCGCTGGAAGGCTTGATTATCGACGAGGGTGTTTACCTCGAAATCGTGCGCCCGGGAACCGGGGAACCGGTCGCTGCGGGCGAAGTGGGTGAAGTCGTGGTTACCAATCTCGGTGCGGAGTATCCATTGATACGATTTGCTACTGGCGAC
>JAIBDO010000168.1 GCA_024686195.1 Gammaproteobacteria bacterium
GCCGATGCTGTTTGGGGTCCCGGCAATGACCGTGGCACTCAACAGTGGCGCACCGGTGCATGGCTCACCCGACTCGGCGATGGTGCAATTTCTGTCCAGCGCGATGGCCCGCCACTACCAGTTACCGCACCGTTCGATCCTCAATGTTGCTACATCGAAATCCGGCGATATGCAGGCGGCCTACGATTCGATGTGGGGCCTGTTTCCAAGCATGCTCTCCGATGCGAACTGGATGACCATGGCGGGCGGTATGCTGGAAGGCGCGCTCACTGTCGGCTATGGCAAGACCATGATTGATTTCGAGCAACTCGATGCCTTCTACCACTTCCTGCAGGGTCCGGATTTCAGTGACCTCGAGGAAACCTTCGAGGCCACCAAACGCGTCGGCCCGGGCGGGCACTTTCTGGGTGAAACTCATACCTTGAACAGCAATTTGTTCATCTTCGAGTCGCAACACAACAACTCCTATGAGCAGTGGGACATGGAAGGTCGGCTCGACAGTGAAGCGGTCGGGGTGCAAAAGGCCAAGAAGTGGCTCGCCAGATACGAGGCACCGGCGATTGACGAGGGGCTGGACGAAGCGCTACTGGAGTTCATCGCGCGCCGCAGTGCTGAGATTCCTGCCTGAGCCGCTTACACGGCCTCGAGTACTGCGTTTATCGCTCGACGACTCAGCTCAGTGTTTCCAGCTTGACTCCGTGCTCCATTATTTTCTATTGTGCTCACATATCAGAAGGCTGCGGGTTGATCCGGCCTGGCTGAACCCCGCGGATAATAACCTGAGACAGGGCGTGAGATACACCATGGCAAAGACCAGCGATCAGATTCAGGTAAAGCTAAGCGCCGCAGCGGGGCAACTTCAGATCAGCGCGCCTGTGTCGGCCACCGTTACTGTGCTATTGACGTCTACCCTGTTGGCAGCAGTTTGCGGCGCTCCACATTCGGCAATTCGCTAAATGAGTGCGGCGGAATTCAGCGCCTGGAACCCCGGTATCGAATCAGAAATACCGAAGGCCTGCCGCGAGCTGGAAACTATTTATAACCCCGCCAACGTCTTTACCCGGCTCGATGACATCAACCAACTGTCGATCGAAACCGGTTTGAGCCCCGAAGAACTGATCGCCTTCCGGCCGCATCGCCTGGTGTTGCACGAGCTTATCGTGCGCATTACCGCCGATATCGTCGTGCGTGAAGGAGAAAATGAGGAAGATCTCGGCATCAATTTCCGCAATATCGCCAACCTTATTTTCAGCCAGTACATCATCCCTGCGCTGATGCAGATCGAACATGGTTTCGATACCATGCGCACCCGCATCGAGGACATGGCCAGAATCGAACTGGAGAAGGCATTGTTGCCGCCGGTGCCGGCAGCAAAGCCGAAATCAACACTGTTGGCAAGCCTGTTCAGGACTGCACCGAAACCACCAACGGCACCACTGCAGACGCGCCAGGAACGCGAGTTCGAGTTAATCAACAATTTCAAAACACTGGGTCTTGCAGCCGATGATGAATTATCCGCAGCCGTGTATCGCAGCCTCTATCGGGTACTCGGAGCCATCGCCACCACACGCGGATTCCTCGGCAATGATCCGGCCTACCTGTGCGACATCTGCGTGCGGCACGCCTGCAATTATCTCGGCAGCCGTGAGATCGGTGCCAAGGTTGGGGTGCTGGTCAACAAGGCAATCGATGCCGAGGGCTACGACCGTATCGCCGATGCCGAGATACCGATCCTGCTCAGCCTGAAAGGCGCTTCCGCGGCCGGCAAGAGTTCGCTACGACCGATGCTGAGCGAAATGATGTCGCAACTTGGCATCGAAGAACAGGGCTTCGGCACCATCAGCCCGGACATCTGGCGACGCATGCTGATCGACTACGAGGCTCTTGGAGCAGTCCACAAGTATGCCGGTCGTTTCAGCAGCCACGAAGTCAATATCATCGACAATAAACTCGATCACTACATCCGCGCCAAGGCGGACAGCCGCCAATCCATACCTCATCTGATGGTTGACCGATTTCGCTTCGACAGTTTCGCCAGTGAAAAAATCACCCGCGTGTTGCACCGAACCTACGTACGCTACATCGATACCATGTACATGTATTTTGTCGTTACCCCGCCCGAGGCTACCGTCGAGCGCGGCTGGGAACGCGGTCAGGTGCGTGGCCGCTACAAAGCCGTCGAGGATTTTCTCGGGCATTGCATCGAGGCCTACGCCGGAATGCCCAAGCTATTGTTCAAGTGGACCTCGCACAAGACACCGACCTACTTTTTCGAATTTCTCGACAACAGTGTCCCCAAAGGAACTTATCCGCTGCTGATTGCGCGCGGTACCCAGGGCAAGATGCAGATTTACCAGCTGCGCTCACTGATCGATATCGAGCGTTATCAGCGCATCAATGTACTCGCCACCCGCCCTGAAGAAGTAGCGGCACCTGCAGAACAGCAACAGGTAGCCAACAACCTCGGCTTCTTCAAACAATGCATAAAACGCTTCGCTCTGATCGAATTTATCGACCGCCAAAGCGAGACCTGTTTCCTTGCGATTCGCAGCGGCAGCTTCGACGTTTGCGATGCCGCTTTATTGCAACCGAACCTGGCCGATGACAGCCTGCGAGAAATGCTGGCGCAACTCGCGCCGGATTTGCTGAGCGAATCGTCTCCGAGCTAAACTGCCGTTAACCAGGAACCCGTCAGCACGAGGAAAAGCACATGAGTAAATCAATAAAGGGCAGCTGCCTCTGTGGCACTGTCAGCTACCAGTTTCACGGCCCCGAATACGTATTCCAGTATTGCCACTGCTCGCGTTGCCGCAAGTTCACCGGCAGCGCTCATGCCAGCAATATCATCATCTCGCCCGAACAGTTCGAATGGTTAACTGGCGCTGATCAGATCGGTCGCTACGAGCACCCCGAGGCCAAACATTTCGCAACCTGTTTCTGTCGGCAATGTGGATCATCGTTACCCTGGTTGGCCCAAAGCGGCGGTGCCATGATCATCCCGGCCGGCACGCTCGACGAGGATCCCGAAATCAGGCCCAGCCAGAATATATTCTGGAAAAATCGCGCGGTCTGGCGGGAAGCCGTCGAATCGCTACCCCACTACGACGAGTTGCAACCACGCAAGGCCAAAGGCTGAAAGGTTCGTGGTCGCAGGGATTGCCTGAAAATTTCACGCGGCGATGACCGACCAGCCAGCATCTTGCGCGCCGGCAGTACTAGCTGTCGGATTAACCAGCAATCAAAACAGATCCTGCTGCTGTCCAGTGATCGCGTCCATCGACGAACCGATGGCATTCAAAATAGTATCCGCTATCGGCGTTAACTGACGCTCGACGATGTGTTCGTAATCGAGACGCGCATTCTGGCATTCCAGTGTTTGCGCGCCGGCCACGGTGACCACGTAACGGATCCAGCTGCGATCGCGGTAACGTGATGGTTGCTGGTTTAGTTTGAATTCGGCTTCCGCCTTGATGGCTGCCTGGGCATGCGGCGGAATGTTTTTCTGATATTCGGCAAGTTTCTTGTGCAGGCGCTTGCGATATACCAGCTTGGCATCCAGCTTGCCAGCAAGCAGATCGACGAGCGTTTGCTCGATATAGTCGGCGGCGTCGGCACCATCGAAGATCAACTGGTACAGGGCCTGCTGAAATTCGCGCGCGAGTTCGGTCCAGTCAGTGCGCACCGTCTCCAGCCCCTTATATATGATTTTCCGATTGCCCTTGTCATCGTCGACCAGCCCGGCGTAACGTTTTTTGCTGCCCTGATCGGAGCCGCGTGTGGTCGGCATGAAAAACTGGTGAAAATGAGTTTCGTATTCCATCTCGAGGCAGGACTCGATAGCGTATTGCTGTTGCAGATGGTCTTTCCAATACTGATTGATCTGCGCCACCAGGTGATCGCCGATCGCCGCCGCGGCCTGATTATCGAAACTGCCATTGAGCGAGACAAACACCGAATCGGTATCGCCGTATATCACCTCGTAGCCCTCGGCCTCGATCAGCTTGACCGTCTGAATGATGATGTCGTGTCCGCGTTTGGTAATCGAACTGGTCAAACGCGAATCATGCAGCCGACAGCCCTCGGTACCAAGCACACCGTAAAAAGAATTCATGATGATCTTGATCGCCTGCGACAGCGCCGCGTTGGCATCGCGCTTGGCCTGGTCGCGTGCCGCCCACAAGCTCTCGATAATTTGCGGAAGAATATGATCATCCCGGTGAAAGCTGGCACCATCGTAGCCCGGAATGACATCAGCCTCATCTGCCGTAGCGGCGGCGATCCGCGCGTAGGGATCGACACGGAAAGTACGGATAATGCTCGGGTACAGGCTCTTGTAATCGAGCACCAGCACCGAGCCCTGAAGCCCCGGCTTTGAATCCATCACATAGCCACCGGGCGCGCTCAAATCACCCTGGTAATCGCCGATGTTGGGAGCGATATAACCCTTGCGATGCAGACGCGGCAGATAAAGATTATCGAAGGCTGCGACCGAGCCCCCCGCGCGGTCCATTTCAAGCCCGGTGAGCTGCGCACGTTCGATGGAAAAGCGGATCAGCTCGGCATGTTCGAAAATATCCCACACCAACTGACAGTCTTCCAGATTGTAAGCCGCCAGTTCCGCTTTGTTGTCTTTAAACTGCTGACGAATCTGTTTGGCCTTGTAAAGCGGATCGGTTTGCTGCTGGTCATGAATCAGCTTGCCGCGCCCGAGTAATTCCTGCGCTACCGCTTCCAACGCAAAACTCTGGAAAATATAGGTCGCCGCACGCAGCGTATCGATGCCATCGAGAACCACCCTGCCGGGAATCAACACGAAATGGTGGCTGCGATCCGCCTGCGATTGCCGCCACCGGGGTATTGAAGCATTGCGACCGATCGCCAGCGGCAGCGCCAGCGCCGTTGCTTTTTTCTGCAGCATGCGTAGATCAAAATTGATGACGTTCCAGCCGATTAGAATATCCGGATCAACCTGTGTGACCCATTCGATCCAGCGCAGCAACAGGCTGCGCTCATCGGCGACATACTCGATCACATCGTCGTCCTCACCAGCGCCAATCATCAGCACACGGCGAACTTGTGAACTAACGAAGGCAATTGAAAACAATGCATCGCTCTCGTAGTCGGTTTCGATGTCGAATGACATGACTTCGAAATCGGGACGATAATCACCGGCTTGCAGACGCACATTGTGCAGTGACTCGGGCTTGTATTGCGCGTCGACATCAATCGCCGCCGTGATGAAACGTTCACACAGAAAACGCTCGGTCGGGCGGATATCCGCTTCGTAACAGGCAATGCCCTGCTGTTCCAGGCGATCACGCGCACGATAAAGCTGTTGCTGTGACGTGAAGTAAACCGCGCTGATCGCCTCCCCGTCAAAGCTTTTCAACTGCAGCGATTTGATGCTGCTAGCACGGTTGTTTGCGAGCAGTTCAGTCGCCGCCGGCACATCAGCCTGGCGAATGAAAAACAATGCCTGCTGACCGTGAATCGATACCATCAGCGGACCCTCGGCGGTGCTCAGCCAGAAATCAAGGCGCACACCATCGCTATCATCCAGCCATTGTCGGGTTAACAGGAACCCCGGCGTCATGACCGCCGTTCCATGGTCGCAATCACCTCGCCCACCGGCTTTACCAATCCCTCGTCTCGGCAATAAAATACGCTATCAAATTCGATTTCTCCGCGT
This sequence comes from Gammaproteobacteria bacterium, assembly GCA_024686195.1. GTDB lineage: Bacteria > Pseudomonadota > Gammaproteobacteria. Next base: position 5,690 of record JAIBDO010000168.1, read on the forward strand.
CCGCGCACAGCGGAAATGAGCCGTTGGTCGGTCGGTTGCTGGCCGCTGATATCGCCAGTCAACCAGGCAGGTCCCAGATCGGCCAACACCATTTCCTCGAGCCTCGCCGAAACAGCTGATTCACAGATAGTCTGTAAACGGAAATCCCGGATTACCTGGAGCAGGCAGGGACGACTTAACATTAACAATTGTATTCATACACCCGATAGTTGGCATTATTATCGCATAACAGATCGTTTAAACCCGCAGTTTGTTCATTTTGGAGAGCGGCATGCATCTATCCCGCTTTGCGCGGCAGCACAGACACTACCCTGGCAAAAACCTGGCCCTGAAATTTTCGATCGGCTCCGCACCCCGGGCATTATCGGTAGTCGACGGCAAACCATCTGCTAGTTTTTGTCAGGCTGCAAGCCAGACTGGCTGCAATAAAATCATTCCCGCACCAACGTGAATCTTGTAAAGTTAGCCGAACGATAATCTACCCGCACCTAATTCAATCGATCGATACTCTAAACCTATGACAAAAATCCGCTTCAACAAACCTTTTACGCAGCAGGAAGCCATTCCACAGGCTGGCATCGATGCCGCAGTGGCACTGATGCAAACCGGCCGTCTGCACCGCTATAACACCATTGCCGGAGAAACGGCGGCCGCGGCACAGTTGGAGCGTGAATATGCCGATTACATGGGGCAGCGCTATTGTCTGGCCTGCACCTCGGGTGGTTATGCGATGCACGTTGCGCTAAAGGCGGCTGGTTTGCGCGCAGGCGAAGCAGTGCTCACCAACGCCTTTACCCTGGCGCCGGTACCGGGTGCTATCGACAATGCCGGTGGCAAACCGGTGCTGGTTGAAATTGATGCAGATTACTGTGTCGATCTCGCGCACCTGGAATCACAAATGCAACAATCCGGCGCGCGCTTCTTTATGTTGTCCCACATGCGCGGTCACATTGCTGACATGGATGCGATCACCGAACTGTGCGAACGTCACGATGTCATTCTCATCGAGGATTGCGCCCATACCATGGGAGCTACCTGGAACGGCAAGCGCTCCGGTAGTTTCGGCAAGGTTGCCTGCTTCAGCACGCAGACCTACAAACACATGAATTCCGGCGAAGGCGGCCTGCTCACCACCGATGACGATGACATCATGGCGCGTGCCATCATCTATTCGGGTTCCTACATGCTCTACGAACGCCACGGAGCCGCGCCCGATCTTGATACTTTCAAGGATATTCGCC
>JAIBDO010000202.1 GCA_024686195.1 Gammaproteobacteria bacterium
GGGTGAATCAGCAGGGTGGTTTCAATCGCAGGATCAGTATCGAGCCTTTCCAGTTCGGCCTGCAGGCTCGCCAATAATTCGGCTTCGGTTGTTGACGGGGTGACAACGAAACGGATTCGCTCCTGGCGCAGTTCTCGTCCTGCAAACGGACACAGATTCAGACCAACAACAAAGCTCTCCAGCCAGTGGCGAACGGATACGATTATCGCGTCAGAGTCGCCTGGATCAGTCATGAGTGAATCTGTCATCTGTTGGCCTGCCAAATATTACCCAATAAGTATCATCCAATAAAAAAGCCGGAATTAATCCGGCGTTTTTATGTTACTGCTGAAAGCCTCCCTGCTGCGCGTGGTTCGGCGCATCGGGATGACGTCAAACCTGCCTAGAGGGCAGCGTCGAGCTCGGGCACCGCTTCGAACAGGTCGGCGACCAGTCCGTAGTCAGCTACCTGGAAGATCGGCGCTTCACTGTCGTTGTTGATGGCGACGATGACCTTGCTTTCCTTCATACCGGCGAGATGCTGGATCGCGCCGGAGATACCGACCGCGATGTACAGATCAGGCGCGATAACCTTACCGGTCTGGCCAACCTGAAGCTCGTTCGGCACGAAACCGGAATCAACCGCAGCGCGCGAAGCACCAACTGCGGCACCCAGCTTTGCAGCCACTGAATGCAGCATGCTGAAATTATCACCATTTTGCATACCACGACCGCCGGAAACGACGATCTTGGCCGAGGTCAGATCGACCTGGTCATTATTGGAGACAGCCTGTGATACCCAGCTGGAAAGCCCGGCGTCGGTGCCACCGCTGATCGCTTCAACGCTCGCTGAACCACCTTCGGTTGCCGCGGGTTCGAACTTGATGGTGCGCACAGTGATCATTTTGATGTCATCAGACGACTGTACCGTAGCCAGTGCGTTGCCCGCATAAATCGGGCGTACGAAGGTGTCAGGTGATTTGACTTCAACGATTTCAGAAATCTGCGCCTTGTCCAGCAATGCCGCAGCACGCGGCATGACGTTCTTGCCGAAAGTGGTAGCAGAGGCCAGCACGTGAGTGTAACCAGCGGCGACGTCGACGATCAGACTCGCGAGATTTTCCGCCAGGTGATGTCCGAACTTCGCATCATCGGCCAGTTTCACCGAGCTGACGCCAGCGATTTTGGCAGCCGCATCGGCGACCGCGCTACAGTTCTCACCGGCAACCAGCAGATCTATATCACCACCGATCTGCTGTGCAGCGGTGACCGCGTGCAAAGTAGCTGCGCCAACTTCATTATTATCGTGTTCAACGATTACCAGATTTCCCATGACCCGATTTTCCATGACTATATCACCTTCGCTTCGTTGCGCAGTTTTTCGACCAGCTCACTGACACTGTTGACAATCACACCGGCGGCACGGCCTTCCGGCTCTTCGACTTTGAGAGTCGTCAGGCGGTTCGCCGTATCTAACCCCAGGCTATCGAGTTCGATCTTATCCATCGGCTTACGCTTGGCTTTCATGACGTCGGGGAGCTTGACGTAACGCGGCTCGTTGAGACGCAGGTCGGCACTCATTACCGCCGGCATTTTCACCTGGATGGTCTCGAGGCCCGCATCCACTTCGCGGGTTACCGTTGCCATGTCACCTTCGATCTTAATTTCCGAACAATAAGTCGCCTGCGACCAGCCCAGCAGTGCGGACAGCATTTGAGCGGTCTGGTTGGAGTCATCATCGATGGCCTGCTTGCCGGCGATTACCATGCCAACGCCTTCCTGCTCGGCAATCTGCTTCAGCACCTTGGCGATGCCAAGCGGCTCCAGCGCATCTTCGGTGACCACCTGGATGGCACGATCGGCGCCCATGGCGAGACCGTGACGCAGGGTTTCCTCGGTTTTTCCGCCACCGACCGAGGCGACAATAATCTCCTCGACAACACCGGCTTCGCGCAGGCGCAATGCCTCTTCCAGTGCATTTTCACAAAATGGGTTCATGGTCATCTTGGCGTTGGCCAGATCGACACCCGATTCGTCCGCTTTGACGCGCGCCTTGACCTGGGGGTCGAGCACGCGTTTCACACATACCAGTATTTTCATTACGCTCGCAACTTTCGTTCTGGTGGTCGCTGCAAAATGCTCAGCAAAATGCCGGGATCACCGTGGCTTTAATTAACTCTCCGAGAATCTCACTACAACTCGGCACCCTTTTCATACCTTCCGCTCATGCAATCTCCAGGCAGCGCCTTTCTGCCAAAGCATTCAACGCTTTTGTCGAAGCCGACAACAGGCCAGATGCCCGATCAACGGGCCGGATATTCTATCGACATTTGCATTGGAATCAAGTGACAGCGCTACTGCCAATGTACCCGCAGGTTTGCCGCAAGACCCGCTTTAAGTCGCCATATTCCTCGCGATTCACTTTCCAGGGCATTAAAACCCTGCCAGTTCGAAGGATATTATCACAGCCATTTCGCGCGTAAGATTTAAGCACGACTGCCGATTATCTAATTGCGCCAGATCATCTAAAGCGGGCAGGCAGTATGACTGTGCCGACTTTTACGCGTGAGTAGTGAGCGCTAAAACAAATAAGGGCATGCGACCAGGATCCCTTCAGGAGCGGACGACTACGAGAACGCTGCTCTGCCACCTGTTTATTGCAGTCGCAATAGCGGATTTAATCTTCTATGGCAGAAGATAGCGTGCTGTTTAATCGAAATTTAATGACCTTGTGTACGATAGCGTTGTCAGCGTAATGCAGTTCTGCAAATGCCGGAATGTCGTTATAAATGACGTTCACTTTAGCGCCCTGCTCATACACAAGAACCTTCTGGCCAAACGCATCCAGACCGATCGAAGGATAGTCCCGCATCGCTTTAGCACCCGGAGCCGGTGCACCAAACACTAATAGCATTGTCCTGGGTAATTCGATGTCAAAGTCGAGCGCCTGTTGCTGGTAGTCGATATCCTGAAACCAGACGGTGTCACCTTCCGCCAGGATTGCCGCTTTAAGACGATCTACTGTTTCAGCAAATACATACTCGGAAACCAGCTCAACAATGCCGTAATCTTTTTGCAGACCCTCGTGCGACACCGGCGTCGCATTTGGCAGATCGGCAACCAGTTTCTTAATCTCCCCGTCGACCCTGGTCAACACCGTTGAATCTTCCAGGCCATGGCGAATTTTCAAGTACTGAACATCGGTATAACGAACCTTCAACTCGCCATTTTGGTAAAAAGCCTGAACACGATAGGGCAAGTCTAAACCGGTGCGAATCTCGCCTTGCAGAAGCTGACTATTAAGTTTTGGACTGGTGTAAAACGCGACTCTACTGGCATCCAGGACTTCACCCGATTTTTCAGCCATGCGCGAATGGTCAATATCAAACAAAGGCTGGATTTGCTCAGCAATGGCATTGCGCTCAATCTGTGCGAATACGGCGTCCGTCTGTGCCAGCTCATCCTGACGGTTGGCACTGAATTCTGGCGAACTGCAGGCAGCCAAAAACAGCAAAGGGATAATGGAAAGAACAAGCTTATTCATATCAGCCGCAGCATAGAATACTCATACCCAATATCCGTCGGTTGCACCCCTACTGAAGACTATCCGACTGCCAGTACTTCAGCCATCCCGTTTTAACAGCCAGATACAGACCGGAACCAGACCCAGCTCCATGAAGATATAAAGGATCAGAATAGGAGAAGGAGTACCGTCGACAACAACACTCAGGATTCTTCCTGACACCAGTCCGGCACAAAAAACGCCGAGCACAATAATTCCCGCATCGCGATACTTATCTGAAAAAGCGCTATAGAGCCAGAACAGTCCAAGCCCCAGGTAAAGCATCATTACGGCGCGCATAATGTGTGATTGATCGATACCCGGTGGCTGTGAATTCACCAGGAAGGATTCGTAGAACCAACCCGGGGAAACACCGTATAGTAATCCGATAACGGATATGGTCATGAAGGCAATAACCAGTAAACCTTTCTTAAGTTGCATTTCGTGATCTCAATTCAGTCTTTTTGTGAAGCACAAAGCGTGCGCTAAATTCGTCGCCTGACAAACGGCCATCGACAGCATCCTTAAACAGAAAGGCGCCACAAAACAAATCGTGACGCCTCCCGTTAAACGGCTAATCGATACAGCTACTGCGCCAGGCCATTGTCTCCCGTTGCCTGCTGTTCTATTTCAGTCTCATTCGACAAGGCCGCGCCCCGCGGCGGAAACTCTTTCAAGGTGCCGAGGTGTTGTACCACCAGATTTTTGGCCGGGCCAAATGCCCACATTTTCTTGCCCATCCATTTGGTGTACATACCGGATTCGTCAGCGGCTTTTTCGTAGGGGTCTCTGCGCAGGTTGAATAACAGCGGCGCATTCAACTCATCCTTTGGACCTCCCCAGCCATGATTCTGAACCACGAAATGAGCCTTCCAGTCGCGATAGCGCACGGCCTGCAGCGTTGCGCCCGCGTAATAGAAAATCTCGTCGCGGTTACTTTCCGATTCACCCTTGAGAAACGACAGCTGATTGTAGCCATCCAGATGCACCTTATAACCTTCATAGCCGGTCAACAGTTTCGCGGGTAAATCCTGTGCACCACCGGCGGCCGCAACCAGTGTCGGCATCCAGTCCATACCATCAAATATCCCGTTGAAGACCTTGCCTTCGGGGAAGTGTCCCGGCCACCTGGCGATAGCAGGGACTCGAAACCCACCTTCCCAGGTAGTGCCTTTTTCACCATGGAAGGGTGTTGTCCCACCATCCGGCCAGGTCATGGTTTCCGGACCGTTATCTGAGGTGAAGACAACGATGGTGTTATCCGCTATTCCCAGCTTGTCGAGTTCGGCCAGCACCTTGCCCACATTGTCATCAAGCTCTTTCATGATGATGTCCTGCAAACCCTTGCCATTGCCCAGTTGCGCTTTATATTTTGGCGACAAATAGGTCCAGACATGCGCTCGCGCCGGGGCCATCCACACAAAGAATGGTGTTTCCTTGTCTACCGCACGATTAATAAAATCGAGTGTATGCGCCGTTACTTCATCATCCAGCGTTTCCTGACGCGAGGGTGGTGCCGGACCATCATCTTCGATTCGTTGTTTGCCAACCGGTCCAAAGCGCTTGTCGACCACATTCTGATCCGTATCGGTCGCATAGGAATGAATAATATTGCGCGGGCCATACTTGTTGTTGAAAGCCTCGTCCTGCGGCCAGTCCGGATCAACCGTATATTCCATGGCATTCAGGTGATAAAGCCATCCCCAATACTCATCAAAGCCGCGATTTGTGGGGAGTACCTCGTTGCGATCACCAAGATGATTCTTGCCAAACTGGCCGGTGGTATAACCCAGCTTCTTGAGCATTGTGGGTATGGTTGGGTCATCCTCGTGCAGGCCGGCGGACTCTCCTGGCAAACCAACCGTGTGCATGCCATTTCTGACCGGGAGCTGACCGGTCATAAAAGCAGCTCGACCAGCGGTGCAGGATGGTTGCGCGTAATAATCGGTGAGCCGGACTCCCTGGCTCGCAAGCTTATCCAGATTTGGGGTCTCAATGCTTTTGACACCCTGGTGATAGCTGCCGAGGCTGGCCCAACCGACATCGTCGGCCATGATGACAACAATGTTTGGTTTTGTAGTGGCATTTGCGACCGCGCTGCAGACCAAAAACGTTGCCAGCATCGTCAATCTGATCGCCACAGAAAATTCTAATTTCTTCATAATGAGATTGTTCCAGTTGCTAATAAGAAGACGCGCCGGATGGTACATTAAATAGAAGACAAATTCACCATAGCGGACGGCACCTGCGTTCAGTCGATAACAGGCCGCTAATCTCGAGCGAATGTTGCTCTTTAAACGTTGGCCTGGGCCTGACGACGGCAGTCGCGCGGTGTTTGCTGGTAATGGTTTTTAAAACCGCGCGAGAAAGCCGATAGCGAACTGAAACCGGTACGAATTGCAATTTCCTGCAAC
>JAIBDO010000065.1 GCA_024686195.1 Gammaproteobacteria bacterium
CACAAAAGAGTGTCGCCTTTGGCTTTTTGCCAGTCGAACTGGCTACTGAGGGGCGCGAAGTCGAAATAGAAATTCTGGGCGAGATGATTCCGGCGAGATTGTACACGAAGCCGCTGTTCGATCCTGACAACAGCTATCTACGCGGCTGAGGCTGATAACCGGAGAGTGGTTCACTGAAATGCAAAAACTGGAGATATTTCAATCACTTTGGGCAATGACTCAAAGACCGAGGCAGGGTGTAGAGATGCCTTTGGCTGAAATGGTGGCAAAAATCTCTGCTGCCGGTTTTGACGGTGTTGACATCGTGTACGGTGATTATCAACAAAGCGATCTACTGAAAAGTCTTCAGGAACACCAGTTGGCATCTACGGTCACGGCATTCCCAGACAGTGTTGATGCCCTGGAACCCGCGCTCGAGTTGGCCGTGGCACTGCAGTCACGACATCTCAATATAATCGGTGCGGTTTATCCGTTTAGTATCGAGGAAGGCGCGGCTTTTGTTCACGGATGGCTCGACCTTTGTCGACAGGCCGAAATGCCAGTCACCATCGAAACGCATCGAGATTGCATCACCACGGACCTGCTCTACACTTTGCAGCTGATGGAGGCCGTACCTGAAATGGATCTATGTGCTGATCTGTCGCATTTCGTCGTGGGGCGGGAATTTAAATGGCCGATTACGCCACTGGTTCAGGAGCAGGTTGAATCGGTTCTGGATCGCTCGCTCAGTTTCCAGGGTCGAGTTGCGTCGCGCGAGCAAATTCAGTTACAGATCAGTTTTGAGCATCATCGCGAATGGTTCGATCAGTTTGCAGCCTGGTGGGAATATGGATTTCGTTCATGGCAGCAACGCCACAAAAAGGATGCACGTTTGAATTTTCTCTGCGAGCTCGGCCCGCGCGAGTATGCGATTACCGGGGCTGATGGTGAAGAGTTGTCCGATCGCTGGGAAGAAGCGTTGATTATACGGGATCGTGTTCGCCAGATATGGGATTCCATTTCGAAAGACTGACTTTTGTAAGTCTGCATTGGCTTGCGGTTTTCGCTGATGATGGCAGGTGCTTGCACCAATGATATTCGGATCACTTGAGAAGAGGGGCCTGGTACGTACGGATCAGTTGTTTAGCTTGAAGAATATAACCTGAGTGCAACCTGGTGGTTTATCGCGGTCATTTGATACGGATTTAGATATTTATGCTTAACTTTACATAATATACATTATGCGCATAACGATATAAATTCAGAGGGAGCATACAGGTACAAAATGGCCCCGGTCTTGGATGTTACCGCGTGATCCGTTCTAGAGGCGGTTCCGGTTTGATACGGTTTCCAGCGTCTATTTCGCGCTTAAGGTGTCACTGCAAACATTAAAGGTATGGCCGACATCAAACAAAACGACGTAATCAGCGACAGAATGATAAATGTCGCGGGCATACTTGTGGATCCTGGTAACCGCGGTCATGTTCGTCTGATTAATCCAGTGAGATCGTTTATTTTGCGAATTGAAGATCCTTTACTGTCATTTTGTTTCATTACTTCAAACCGCTGCAAAGGTTTCAATTCAAAACTTAAATTGAATGGTTTATGATGCTCGCTTAAATTTATATACTTGACCACCACCAGCTTGAGATATCCGATGGCAAACGCCCACAAGAAATACGCCAAACCCGTTTACCTCGTAGACGGCAGTCGAACGCCGTTTTTGAAGGCGCGAGGCAAACCCGGACCCTTCAAGCATGCCGACCTTGGTATCAATGCCGCAAGATCGGTATTACTGCGCATGCCGTTTGCTGCCAATGAAATCGACGAGGTCATTTTCGGCTCCACCATGCCGGGGCCAGATGAAGCAAATATCGCTCGTATCGTCGCCTTGCGGCTTGGGTGCGGCGATCAGGTGCCCGCTTACACGGTACATCGCAACTGCGCTTCGGGCATGCAAGCGCTCGATAATGCCGCCATGTCGATTGTCTCGGGCCGTTCGGACCTGGTACTGGCGGGCGGCATTGAAGCGATGAGCCAGGCACCGTTATTGTTGCATCCGAAAATGGTCGCTTGGCTGGCGCAATGGTGGGGTGCAAAATCCATCGGTCAACGTCTCAAGGTCCTGTCGGGCTTCAAACCACGCCTGCTCACACCGGTAATCGCACTTTTAAAGGGTTTAACCGATCCCGTGGTTGGACTCAACATGGGCCAGACCGCTGAGCAGATTGCCTGGCGTTTCGGTATTACGCGCGCCCAAATGGACCAGTTTGCATTGGAAAGTCACCAGAAGCTGCATCAGGCCCAGCAGCAAAACGAGTTATCCGAAGTCATTCCGATTTACGACGCACAGGGTAATGTCTACGATCTCGACGATGGTGTGCGTATCGATTCTACGCTGGAGAAACTAGGCCGCTTACGCCCTGCTTTCGACAAACCTTACGGCCTGGTGACGCCAGGTAACAGTGCGCAGATCACCGATGGTGCGGCGGCACTGGTACTGGCGAGCGAAGCAGCAGTCAAAAAGCATGATTTGCCTGTATTAGCTCGCCTGGTCAGCACCGAATGGGCCGCGCTCGATCCGGCCGAGATGGGGCTCGGACCAGCACATGCCATTGCGCCATTGTTGAAGTCCCAGCGTCTGCAAGTCGGTGATATCGACTACTGGGAAATCAATGAAGCATTTGCTGCGCAGGTGCTGGCCGTGCTTGCCGCACTCGATGACAAGGAATACTGCCAACAGCACCTGGGGCTTAAATCAGCGGTCGGTGGCATTCCACTCGAGCGCCTCAATATTCATGGTGGCGGTGTGAGTCTGGGACATCCTGTCGGGGCCAGCGGTGCGCGTATTGTTTTGCACCTGGCCAAAGTTCTGCAGCAGAAAAACGCCAGTAAAGGCATTGCATCGTTATGCATTGGCGGTGGCCAGGGTGGCGCCATGCTGATCGAAAGGAGTGTGGCATGAACGCAAATTCTGCAGACAAAGCAGCGCCAGAAAAATCATCTCCAAAACAATCAACTCGAAAAGGATCTGCCAAGACACCCGACTGGCATCGCCAGATCGATGACGAGGGCATCCTCTGGTTGATTCTGGATCAGCAAAATACCAGTACCAACGTGCTATCGGTAACGGTGCTGGAGCAACTCGACAGCCTGCTTGACGACGTGGCGCAAAACCTTCCAAAGGCACTGGTGTTCCGCTCGGGTAAAGCGAAGGGCTTTATTGCCGGCGCCGACGTCAATGAATTCCTGCAGGTCACGAACACGCAGGAAGCGCTGATCATGATCAAACGTGGACAGACACTGTTCAGTCGGATCGCAGCTCTGCCCTGCCCGACCGTAGCGATGATCGAAGGCTTTTGTATGGGTGGTGGCACCGAACTCGCGCTGGCCTGTGATTATCGGGTCGCGCTTGATGATAATGGTACGCGCATTGGATTACCCGAGGTAAAGCTCGGTATTCATCCAGCCTACGGTGGCCTGGTGCGCGCCACGTCAATGATCAATCCGCTCAAGTCGCTCGAATTAATGCTGACCGGCAGAGCGTTGTCGGCTCGGGCCGCGCAAGCTATCGGCCTGGTGGATGCGGCTCAGCCCGAGCGGCAGATGGAGCGTGCCGTGCGCCAGATTGCTTTGACCAGGCCGCCACAACAGCAAATGCCGCTGTTCGGCAAGCTGTTGTCTTTGCCCGGCATTCGCAGTCTGCTGGCAGAGTACATGAAGAAACAGGTCGCAAAGAAGGCTGCGCGACAGCACTACCCTGCTCCCTATGCCATCCTCGACGTCTGGGCCAATTACTATGGTAATCCCGCGCGCATGATGGAAGAGGAAGCCAATTCGGTGGCGCGCCTGATCCAGGGTGACAAGGTGCGTAACCTGGTGCGGGTATTCTTCCTGCAGACACGTCTGAAGAGTCTGGGCGATAAGAAGGCGTTTGTACCGCAACACGTGCATGTCATCGGTGCCGGCACTATGGGTGGCGATATTGCTGCCTGGTGTGCGTTGCGTGGCTTTACCGTGACCTTGCAGGATCGTGAAGCAAAATTCCTGACCAATGCTTTCAAGCGTGCACATCAACTTTTTGCCAAACGCCTGAAGACCACCCATGAACGTAATGCCGCCGTGGACCGTCTGATTCCGGACATCGACGGTGCCGGCGTGGAGAAAGCGGACGTTATCATCGAAGCTATTTTCGAAGACGTCGATGCCAAGCATGCGATTTATCGCGATGTTGAGGCGCGCATGAAACCCGATGCTGTGCTCGCTACCAATACCTCCAGCATTCCGTTGGAGACTCTGACCACGGTGTTGAAGCAACCCGAGCGCCTCGTCGGCATTCACTTTTTCAACCCGGTGGCAATGATGCCACTGGTAGAAGTCGTCGTGTCTAAAACGACTTCTGCAAAAACACTGCAGCAGGCGACGGCATTCACCCAGCACATCGGCAAATTACCGTTACCCGTTAAAAGTTCACCGGGTTTCCTGGTCAACAGAATCCTGATGCCCTACCTGGTGGAAGCGTTTACGCTTTACGCGGAAGGTATCGCACCGGAGGCAATCGATAAAGCCGCCACCGATTTCGGAATGCCGATGGGACCGGTCGAGCTTGCCGATACAGTGGGTCTCGATATCTGTCTGTCCGTGGCACAAAATCTGTCTGCGGCCTATGGCATTGAAGTGCCAGCGGGCATCAATCGCTTTGTTGAAAAGAAGCACCTCGGCAAGAAGTCTGGACGCGGCTTTTATCAGTACCAGAAAGGTAAGCCGGTGAAGGATAAAGATGTTGATCTGGGTGACCAGAGAATGATTCAGAATCGTTTGGTAATGCGCTTCGTCAACGAGGCCGCGGACTGTTTGCAGGAGGGTATCGTCGAAGATCGGGATTTACTCGATGCCGGCATCATTTTCGGTACCGGCTTTGCTCCGTTTCGTGGCGGCCCGATGAATTACAGTCTGGACCAGGGCGTCGAGTCGATGGTTGCCCTGATGACTGAGTATGAAACGCGTTTCGGTGAGCGTTTCAAACCGTCTGCTGGCTGGTCTTTACTGGACGCTAAAGAGCCTGTTTAGTTTTTGTGCGAAGATTCAAATCCGGCAATCGATCGGTGCGCCTGGTTGAGCGTCTGAATCTGGTTGTTGTCTTTGGCCGCTTAGGCTACGAACAAGGGTCAGCTCAGTTTACGACAGGCCGAATAGACGATTGGCGTTTTGATAGGTGGCGCTCGCCAGCGTTTGCAGCGATTCACCACGAATTTCGGCAAGTTTCTCGGCAACCAGCCCAACCCGTCCGGGATGATTCACTTTCCCCCGGTAAGGTGCGGGCGAAAGCCAGGGAGAATCAGTCTCGATAAGCAGGCGCTCAAGCGGTATCTGCTGTGCCATGTCGCGAACGTTCTGTGCCTGGGTAAAGGTGACTATTCCTGAAATGGATATGTAGAAACCGAGATCGATTGCGGCACGTGCCATTTCCCAATCCTCGGTGAAGCAATGCAATACGCCACCTACTTCATCGGCCTTGTGCCGGCGCAGCAAATCAAGGGTATCCTGACGCGCGTTACGGGTGTGGACGATCAACGGCAGGCGGCAGCTGCGTGCCGCTTCGATATGGGTGACGAAACGCTTGCGTTGCCAGTCGAGATCGCCGGACTGGTGAAAATAGTCGAGTCCGGTTTCTCCGATGGCCACTACCTTGTTTCCTTCAGCAAGTTCACACAGCTGCTCGACGCTGGGTTCGGTGGCATCGGCATAGTCGGGATGCACGCCGGCACTGCAGAAGACCTGGTCATAGGGCTGGATGAGTTGTTGCATGGAATCGAATGAATCGAGATCGACCCCGATACAGATCAGCCGGGTTACGCCACCGTCTGAGATGGTTTGCAGCAGTGTGTCGAAATCATTATTGAAACTGTCCAGATCAATGCGATCCAGATGGCAATGCGAGTCAAAGTACATCGGGTGCTCTGTGAATGTGCAAACCCAGGGTTCTGAGCCTGCCACAAAATAACGGATTTACATAGTATGCGTTGGGCGATCTGCCTGTAATGCGCCGGCAAGGAAGCCTTCTATTTTATTGCGTGTCGTACCGTTGTCCTGCGAACTGAACTGGACGCCAATACCGGCAGATTTATTGCTCTGCGCACCCTGCGGGGTCACCCAGATGATCTTGCCGGCCACGGGCAGGCGTTCCTTATCATCCATCAGGCTCAACAACATGAATACTTCATCACCCAGCGAGTATTTCTTGCTGGTGGGGATAAACAATCCGCCGTTTTTAACATAGGGCATGTAAGCAGCGTAGAGCGCACTCTTGTCCTTGATGTTCAGCGAAAGTATACCCTGGCTACCTGGGGCTCCCATTAATTCAATCTCCGGGTAAGAATTTGTTTCAATGAGATTAGCACATCTTCGAGCTGAAGTTGGAAATCGAGATTATTTTCTTCTACCTGCAGCTGTCGCTGTGCACGACGCTGCAAATCGAGCAAACTGCGGGCGCGTTCCCTGTCCTGCGTGCTGCTCCCCTGCTCCTCGCTACCAACCCCACAGGTTTTAAAACAATAGGCATTCAGCGTCATTTCGATCAACCGGCGCGAGACTGCGATTTCGCTCGATGACAGGCTCTTGCAGAGCTCACTGGCACTGCGTCCACCGCGCAGAAATGCAGAAAAATTCGATTTGAAACTGTCTACGGTTTGCGCGTAATTATGTTGTTGCAGATTCTGTGCGAGTAACGGATCACCACCGGCATATTGCAGGTATTGCAGGGCATTGGCAGAATTGACTCCCTGGCTCTCTATCCAGGTCAGGGATTGGGCCTCATCCGGCGGGTCGATCGTCCACGATTGGCAACGGCTGCGCAGGGTAATGGGAATACGCCCAGGATTTCGGGTTATCAGCAACAACAGTACATCGTCGGCCGGCTCTTCCAGTGTTTTCAATAACGCATTGGCGCTGGACTTGTTCATGGTCTCGGCGGGATAAATCACGGCAATCTTCAAGCGGTCATACTTGCGCGTCAGAAATATCTCATGTATCAGGTTACGAATCTGCTCTATCTTTATGTTTTTACTAAGTTTCTTTGTTTTAGGGTCGACTTCCTGGGTGACCAGCTTGAAATCAGCATAGGTGCCGGCTGACATCATGCGGCAGGCTTCGCAGGTGCCGCAAAGTGAAATATCCTGTGGTTGATCGCACAGCAGTAACATCGACAAATAGCGGGCCAGATGCTCCATCTGGTAGTCGCTGGGTGTTTCCAGCATGACCGCATGCGGCAGGTGCTGTTCGCGTTTCAGCTTCAGCGCTCGCTGAAATACTTCTGATTGCCAGGGCAGCAATGTCGGTATATCAGCCTCCACTATCGAGAGCCCTGAAGCGCTTTCAGCTGTAACTCAAAATGGGTGTTAATGGTCTGTGTAATATCGGCGTTGACCTCGGAGATTTCCCGATTGGCGTCAATGACCCGATACAGCGTGGGATCGGTCGCAGCGATCTGCCGAAAAGCGGCGCGCACGCGGGCGTGATAGTCCCCTCCTTTGTTCTCAAAGCGGTCTTCATCGTCGCCACGCGCCCGCGTCCGCTCGAGCGCTATGGTTTCGGGGAGATCGAGAATGATGACCAGGGCTGGTTCAAAGTCGCCAACGACCAGTCGATGTACTTGTTCGACCGTTTGCAGTCCGAGTTTGCCGGCAATACCCTGAAAGGCTCGGCTGGAATCGGCATAACGATCGCTGATAACCCATTTTCCGGCAGCGAGCGCCGGCCAGATGGTGTCGCGCAGATGTGTTCGGCGCGACGCATACATCAGCAACAATTCGGTCATGGCATCCCATTTGTCCGGGTCACCTTTGACCAACAGTTGTCGTATATCCTCCGCTGCCGGTGATCCCCCGGGTTCCCGTGTCAGAATGGTGCTTTCACCGGCATCGATAAAGGCCTGCAACAGGTGGCGTGACTGCACGCCCTTGCCGGAACCATCGATACCATCGATAACTATCATGCGCCTGGGTAGTTGTTCCGGGTGATGCTGTGGGCGAATGGCTGAAGTCATTGTGCGCTTAGTTCAAGTCTATTTCTGCTTGTTCAGCTGATAACGGGAGACGGCGGCATTGTGTTCGTCCAGTGTGGCCGAGAATTGATGCGTTCCGTCACCCTTCGATACAAAGTACAGCGCCTTGGTGGAAGCGGGATTCAAGGCAGCGCGTATCGAGTCAAGGCCGGGTAAAGCGATAGGCGTTGGCGTCAGCCCGGCACGCAAGTAGGTATTATACGGTGTGTCCTTTCTAAGGTCGCGATATCTTATGTTACCGTCGAAATCAGGACCGAGCCCGTAGATGATCGTGGGGTCGGTTTGCAGGCGCATTTTTAGTTTGAGACGCTCGACGAACACCCCCGCAATGAGCGGACGCTCAAACCCTGCGCCGGTTTCCTTTTCGATTATCGATGCCAGAATCAAAGCCTCGTAACTCGACTTGAGCGGCAGCCCGGGAACTCGTTGACTCCATTCACGCTCGAGATGTTTCTGCATAACCTGGTAAGCGCGCCTGAGGAAATCGAGGTCGCTGGTTCCCTTGGGAAAACGATAGGTATCCGGAAAGAACAAGCCTTCAGGATGCTGATCAGACTGCCCCAGTAGCGTCATTATTTCCGCATCGGTTTTACCCTGCAGGGTTGATTCGATGACTGGATCTTCGGCGATTGCCGCGAGCATCTGGCGAAATGACCAGCCTTCGATGATCGTCAGTTTGTATTGTATGGCGTTGCCCTGGATAAACTTTCCCAGTAATTCATCGGCCGTCAAGCCTGGTTCCAGCTGGTATTCTCCGGCTCGTACGCGCGTTTCCACGCCGCGTAGCTTGGCCAGCAGAATAAACAACCAGGGGTCATCGATGATTTTCTGGCGTGCAAGTTCCTGCGAGATAGACTTGATGTTGCTACCAGAGCGAATCAGGAATACGGCGGGTCCGGAGGCCAGAGGGATGGCACCGTGCTGAAAGCGCAATAATTGAAAAGCCAGGACAGCCGTCAGCAGCAAGGCGGCGACGAAACTCCAGGTCAGCAATCGGCGTATGAGTTTTACCATTTTCAATGATTAAAGCGACAGACAGTTCCGAGGGGACCGTCTGTCATCACTTTAATGCCTTCATCCCGAGCCAATTGGGCCGCTATCAACGATTTTCAGTAGCCCGGCAGGATACATAATCCGACGACTAAATCGGCTTGAAGACACAGGTACCGTTAGTGCCGCCAAACCCGAAAGAATTTGACATGGTAGCGGTAAGTTTCATATCGCGGGCTGTGTTGGCAACATAATCGAGGTCACATTCCGGGTCCTGGTTTTCGAGATTGATGGTCGGTGGGACCACCTGATCGCGAAGCGCCAGGATCGAGAATATCGCCTCGATACCACCTGCTGCGCCCAGCAAATGGCCCGTCATCGATTTGGTTGAACTGACGACCAGCTTGTGAGCATGCTCACCCATGGCCAGTTTAACCGCATTGGTTTCGGCGACATCGCCAGCCGGGGTTGAGGTGCCGTGAGCGTTGATGTAGCTGATGTCCTCAGGATTGAGACCCGCATCCTTTATCGCGTTGACCATGCAGCGCGCAGCGCCCTCGCCACCCTGTGAGGGTGATGTCATGTGATAGGCGTCACCGCTCATACCATAACCGACGAGTTCGCAGTAGATACTGGCACCACGTTTCTTCGCCATTTCATATTCTTCGAGAACCACCACTCCGGCGCCATCACCGAGTACAAAACCATCGCGATCGCGATCCCAGGGGCGGCTGGCCGCTTCCGGATCGTCATTGCGCGTCGACAGTGCCCTGGCCGCGGCGAAACCGCCGACACCCAGTGCCGAGGTCGCCATTTCAGAGGCTCCGGCAACCATCACATCCGCATCGCCGTAGGAAATCATGCGCGCAGCATCGCCAATATTATGTGCCCCGGTGGTACAGGCGCTGACGATTGAAATATTTGGCCCCTTCAAACCGCGCATAATCGACAAATTACCCGATACCATGTTGATCAACGAGCTGGGGACGAAAAAGGGTGAGATTTTACGCGGGCCACCGCTCACGAATGCATCACGATTTCTTTCGATCGATGGCAAGCCGCCAATACCGGAACCAATCGCTACGCCAATCCGCTCCGCATTTTCCTCGGTGACTTCAAGGCCGCAATCATCCAGTGCCTGAATACCGGCCGCGATGCCGAAATGGATAAAGGTATCCATTTTCTTGACGTCCTTTGACGCAATATAGTCAGTAGGATCGAAGCCTTTCACCGATCCGGAGATGCGTGTTGTGAAATCACTGGCATCAAATGCAGTAATTGGTGCGATGCCGCTCTTTCCAGCAACTATGTTCTTCCAGGATTCTTCGACCGTGTTTCCAACCGGCGTCAACAATCCGAGACCCGTTATTACGACGCGACGTTTTGACAAAACTAATTCCTCTTCAGATGTACATTCCGATCAATAAATGAAAATGCCGCTTAACATGCTAGATGATAAGCGGCATCCATCAATTCGAGTAACTTTCTACAGGTTAGCGTTGACGTAATCGATAGCAAGTTGAACGCTGGTGATTTTTTCCGCCTCTTCATCAGGAATTTCGGTTTCAAATTCCTCTTCCAATGCCATAACCAGCTCTACAGTATCGAGGGAGTCAGCGCCCAGATCATCAACAAAAGATGCCTGGTTGGTTACTTCCTCTTCCTTGACGCCTAATTGTTCTGCGACAATCTTCTTAACACGTTCTTCTACAGAGCTCATTTTGAGAGTTTCTCCTGTTTGATAAATCGACAACTGTAAGCTGCGATATTGTATTGAAAACCCGGAATAGTTACCACAAATGTCTAATATTTTTTTTAAACCATAAAAAACTTATAAAACAATAACTTAGGCTTAATCACCGCGGTTTGCGTTTACGCCATAAACATTCCGCCGTTGACGTGAATCGTTTCTCCGGTGATATAAGCAGCCGCCGGTGAAGCTAGAAATACGACAGTCGCAGCGACTTCATCGGCACTACCAAGACGCCCCAGGGGGATCTGCGCTGCCAGGGCCTGGCGTTGTTCCTCAGGTAGCTCCCGAGTCATGTCCGTGTCTATAAACCCCGGTGCTACGGTGTTGACCGTAATGTTGCGCGAGCCGATTTCACGAGCCAATGATTTACCGAAACCAACCAACCCTGCTTTGCTTGCCGCATAGTTGGTTTGACCGGCGTTGCCGGTGGCACCGACCACGGAAGAAATATTGATAATGCGTCCGCTACGCTTCTTCATCATCGGACGAATGACGGCCTTGCTCATGCGGAACACTGAACTCAGATTGGTTTCCAGAATATCATTCCATTGCTCGTCTTTCATCATCATCAACAAAGTGTCGCGGGTGATGCCGGCGTTATTCACCAGGATGTCGGGTGCACCATAATTGTCGGTTACCTGCTTGATGCAATCACTGATCGATTCAGGGCTGGCCACATTGAGTACCATACCGGTGCCTTTGATACCGGCTTCGGCGAGAGCGGCAGTAATACTATCGGCCCCGCCCTGACTGGTCGCGGTGCCGATGACGGTTGCCTGCTCGCCACCGAGTGCTTCGGCGATGGCCCGGCCAATGCCACGGCTCGCGCCGGTAACGAGCGCAATTTGATCAGTTAACATGTTATGGGTCTCCCTGAATTAACTTGATGATACTTAAATTGTTGATGAGCGGACTTGATCAAGCGAGGCGATATCGAATATCGCGTAGGCCTGCATCGTTTTCTCAATACGCCGTGTGAGCCCGGTTAACACTTTTCCGGGCCCGCATTCGATCAGCACTTCGATGCCCTGGGCATGCATGGCCTGCACGCTGGCGACCCATTCAACCGGGCTGTAGAGTTGGATTTTGAGTCGCTCACGAATTTCAGCAACCGAGTTAACAACGATGGCTCCATGATTATGGATCACCGGTATCTGAGGCATGGCAATTGTAACGGATTCGAGTTCTGCGGCAAGTTGGTTGGCGGAGTCGCGTAATAATGAACAATGGCAAGGCACGCTGACAGGCAGTAGCAATGCTCGTTTGGCTCCCAATCTTTTGGCGTTTACGATGGCGTTTTCAACGGAAACTGTATCACCTGCGATTACCACTTGTCCGGGAGCATTGAAATTGACCGCTTCGACAACGCCATCGCTAACGCTGGCGCATGCCTCGCGTACCGCGGTATCGTCGAGGCCAATTATTGCCGCCATAGCGCCTTCCCCTGTCTTTACCGCGGACTGCATCAATTGGCCTCGGCGCGCTACGAGCGTGGCAGCATCATTCAGATCCAGGCTACCGGCGCACACCAGCGCACTGTATTCACCGAGACTGTGGCCCGCCATCATGGCTGCCGGTGGCAGTTCGAGCTGTTGATTGATAATACGCCAGCTGGCAACACCGGCACAGAGCATGGCGGGTTGTGTGACTTCGGTCTGATTCAACTGATCGAGTGGTCCTTGCGACGTCACCGCCCAAAGATCGTATCCAAGTGCAGCAGAAGCTTGTTCATAAACCTCATCGACGATGCCCTGATGTTCACCCCAATCGGACATCATTCCGACCGATTGTGAGCCCTGGCCGGGGAATACATATGCAAATCTTGTCATGGTTGAATCGGATGAAAAAAAAGAATGTTATCACAGGGTTTTAAAGCGTGTTACTGACTCTATTGATATACCACGCAAAGCGCTGCGTGAAGGAGGGCGGCGCCCACGCGGTGAAGCTCGAGGGCGGCACTTCGATGCAGGCCACCATCGAGCGCATCGTCACCGCGGAGATTCCGGTGATGGCCCACGTCGGGCTCACGCCCCA
>JAIBDO010000153.1 GCA_024686195.1 Gammaproteobacteria bacterium
ATTTTCGCTATGCAGAGGACGACTGGCGCAATGGGCGCCCTGCCCTCGCGGCCTGGTACGAGCAAATCATGGAGCGTGAAAGCCTGCAGCAAACGGTGCCGAGCTGATCGGTCGCGGAGTCCTTGAAAAGGAGTAGTTAATTTCACCTCAGCGTCACTGAACGGACTGGCTCACCGGCAGGTAATGCCTGGGAAACCGGGTCCAATCTGTATCGACTTATTTGTATCGACTGCTCTCCATCAACTGCTCTGCGCCGCTAAACAATAGTGACAGTAAACAGGTGTTTTTATGATTCTTTACGCGATTCCCGTCAGTAGCTACAGCGCCAAAGTGCGTATGCAACTGGAGTTGAAAAACATCGATTACGACATGCTGCCACCGCCGGGTGGCTACAGCTCGCCGGAGTATATGGAGATCATTTCACTGGGGACACTGCCGGGGCTCAAGGATGGCGACTTCTGCATCAGTGAATCGGATGTCATCACTTCGTATCTCGAAGAAAAATATCCACAACCTTCGCTCATGCCCGGGGATGCACAGGACCACGCACGGCAACGCTACATGGCGCGCTACCACGATCTCTGGCTGGAACCTCATCTGCGCAAAACCTTTGCACAGCTTGATCCGGCAACGCGCGACGAGAAAATCAGCAATGACCTGCTGGACAAGTTTCAGCAACGCATAGATCTGATGGAAAAACTCATTGAGCCGGCGCCCTATATGTGTGGCGATCAGATTTCCATCGCTGATCTCGCCTTCCCCGCGACCTTCACGCTGGCCGAATTGATGCTGCCGGTTTTTTCCCGAGAGATACGTTTCGGCCCGAGGGTGCAGGCCTGGCGTGAGACGATTTACGACAACCCGGTGGTAAAAGCCATCACCGATGAGAGCAGGCAGGCAACGCTGGAGTGGATGAATGGCGGTGGTGGTTGAGCCGAAAGATAGCCCGGTGAGATCGTTCTGGAAGATAGTCACATAGACCTGGTTCCGTAGACAGAGTCCCGCGACAGATACAGAAATCTACACCGGGGTTCTGATTCGATTAATCGGGCTCACCAGGTTGCAACGGCGGCATCGGGCAATCAAGGCAGGTCGAGATAGTTCGCACCAGTTCAATGCCCGCTGTTGTCGATTTGCCATCGTAGAAAATGACCGCCACGCAGGCCCGCAACAGACGCGGCTTCACCAATGGCCGGAGTAACATCAAATTATCCAGTGCACGATCCAGCATGCTGAGTTTGAAGGCCGATCCAGCCAACATTTCCAGTGGCGCGAGGCCCGCTTCTTGAGCACCTGAATTGAATGCAGCCGTGGCCGCATCACCATCCTTGTGTTCGATGTGCGCAATCAGCGAAAGAATAACGCCAACATCGTTGCGCACCACCTCCAGGCTCGCATGTTTCGCCCTGATCGGTTTGCGAAAGCCAAAGAACTCATCCAGCTGCTGCAGCAGGAATCGTTGTATTACCCATTCGCGCAAATTGACCGACTGGTCCGAGGCAATGATGTGTTCCACCACGGTTTTAAACTGCACAAACTGGTTGGGCGAAAGCTCGCGCAACGCGCTAGCACTGAGCTCCAGTAGCGGGAGCCTGAACCTGGCTTCCATCGTGATCAGTTGCGGCAGCAATGTCAGCGTGAGTGCGCTCAAATCAGGATCAACCAGATTCTCCAGTACGGCTTGAGCGGCTTTCCGGTCTTTTTGTAATCCGACCAGCACGGCATAGATCAGGGCACGCGCGCTGTAGGGGTCCTGCGAGGCTTCCCTGAGGGCGCCAGGCAGCGCCACGATCAATTGACGTACATACTCGATGTTCTGTTCATTGAGTGTGCCGACCTGGCTGATAGCCTGCTCGACTGATGTCAGGATTGCGGCCGTTACCGCAACTTTCGAAAAATCGCGTTGCGGCGCTTCGGCTGCATCAATATCCCTGTCGGGCCTGGCTTCAGAGGCCAGAAACTTTCCGTCCCATGCGGGTTCTATGCGTTTGATGCGCTCATCCAGTGGTGGATGAGTCGATAGCAACGACTGCCAGAAGCTACTGACGCCGTTAGCAAAATAGGCGTGGCTGTATTGTGGCGCAGAGCGGGAATCGAGGTAGGATCCGACGTTGGCGGTACCACCAATTTTTTTCAGCGCATCGGCAATACCATCTTTGTTGCGCGTAAACTGAACCGCAGACGAATCGGCAAGATACTCGCGTTGACGACTCACGACGGCTTTTATCCACTGTCCAAAGAATGACCCCGCGTAGCCGATAATCATCAGGCCCATGCCTATTGCCGCAATCGCGGCTATCCCACCCATGCCCTTGCTATTGCGCGAACGCCCGGTAAAACGTAACGAGCGAAACAGGAAGTACCCCATCAATCCGATCAGTAGGATACCGTGCAATATGCCCATCAAACGGATATTGATGCGCATGTCGCCATTGGCAATATGACTGAATTCATGTGCGATAACACCCTGCAGTTCATCCCGATCAAGGCGCTGTAAAGCACCCTGGGTAATCCCGATCACCGCGTTTGACGGAGTCATGCCCGCGGCAAAGGCATTAATCGATGTTTCATTCAACAGATACACCTGGGGAATCGGCATACCCGCGGCAATGGCCATTTCTTCGACCACATTGAGCAACTGGCGTTGCTGGCGATCTCTGGTCGAGTGAGGAATCAACTGGCCCCCCAGCATTTGCGCGATCGCAGGTCCTCCACCCGACAATGCCTGGATTTTGTACAGGCTGCCGCCCAGTACGAACAGGCACACGCCCGCGGAAACTAGAGTGAATTCCTTCCAGGTGTAGTAGTGATAAAGCGCCTGCGGCGAGAAAACGAGTTGATTGGTTGTGGCAAAAACATAAGCAATCAGCAAAAACAGATTCGTCAGCAGGATCAGGCCGATGACTGCAAGAGAAAAAAGCAGGACCAGCCGGAAAGTGTTCTTGCGGGCGTTGTCCTGTGCCTGGAAGAAATTCAAGGTTAGCAGTCCTTAAGCAATGACTAGAATGACACTTTCGGTGCTGCCTGGATCTCGGCGCTATCTTCAAACTCCAGCAAGCTGGCATCCAGCGCATGACCGAACATACCCGCCAGAATATTCTGCGGGAAGGATTGTTTGTAGATATTGTATTGCATCACCTGGTCATTAAAGGCCTGGCGTGCAAAGGCAACCTTGTTTTCTGTGCTGGTCAATTCTTCGGTAAGCTGTTGCATGGTCTCATTGGCCTTCAACTCCGGATAAGCCTCCACCACCAGGTTAAAGCGACCAAGCGCCCCCGTCAGGTTACCCTCCGCCTGTCCGAGCCCTTGCATCGAGTTCGCATCCCCAGGGTTACGCTGCGCCGCGGAAAGATTGTCGGACGCCGTGTTACGCGCCTGAATCACCGACTCCAGGGTCTCGCGCTCATGCTTTAGATAACCCTTCGCGGTTTCCACCAGGTTTGGTATCAAATCGTAACGCCGCTTGAGCTGAACTTCGATTTGCGCAAACGCGTTTTTGAAACGATTGCGCAATGCCACCAGCTGATTGAAGATGCTGACAAAATAAATCACGAGGATCCCGAGGATCACGAAAAAAACGATGCTTGAAATTTCCATATGCGCTCCAGAAAAAAATTAGTTTATGCCGTGTAGTCGCAGGTTACAAACAGCAGATTACAAGTCGCAGATTACAAACGGCTTCAGTTTGCCGGGCTTATGATCAAGCCGACCTGCATCCTGGATGAAACACCAGAAACAGGATCATAAATATAGTGATAGCCGCCAGTTACTTGCCATCCGCATGATCGAGAAGTATCAGCTTGTGCCCGCATAAGCCAGTCCTGTTCTCAAAACCCGTGTTAGCGCTTGAGTATAGTAAAGGAATCGCCGATCACACTATGGCAGGCTGAAGCAATCCAAACCGTATAAAGGCCGTGATGCCTCGCGCTTAACCTGCACAGAAAGAAAATTGTTTGACGCCCCGCCCCTGCTCACAAAAACCCGGCTTCATCACCAGGCTGCCAGAACGGTCTTTTCTTCATAATCCGTTGGAACAAATCGTGCGCCAGCAGCCTGTTTAGCCAACTTCGGACGGATGAGTATTGCGAGCTGTCGAACCATGTGGCATCGACACCGGCAAACTGGCGAATGAACGGGAAAATAGCCATGTCGGTTAGCCGGCATTGGTCGTCACTCAAATACGAGTGTCGGCTCAATAGCTGATTCAGTTCACCCACAAAAACTTCAGCTCGAACTCGGTGCTCGAGTGGGGTCAACTGCGGATGTCGATCAGCATATTTATAACAATCCAGCAAAGGCTTGAACTCTTCGTCACTGCGCCGAATGAGTTGTTGCGAGCTTTCGTCAATATCAAGCCACTGATCCGGGTCAGACTGAGACAGGCTCCAAAGCATCACGTCGAGGCTTTCATCTATCACCTGTCCATCAGCGAGGACAAGCACCGGGACTGTCGCTTTGGGCGAGAGCCGCAGCATTGATTCCGGCATATCACTGAGCTTCACCTCGCGCAGTTCGACCTGGATACCACTGTAGGCAAGCGCCATGCGCGCGCGCATCGCAAAGGGGCAACGGCGAAATGAGTAGAGGACTGGTATCGTACTCACCGCCTAAAACTCCACTGCCTGGAACTCCACTGCATCAAACTCATCTTTCTAAAATCACCGGCTTGTAATCATGGGCTAGCCTGGCTCCTGCTCCGGCAGAAATCCACCTGCCTGCATGTTCCACAGGCGGGCATAATGTCCATCCCTGATCAATAGCTGCTGGTGACTACCATCTTCAATAATCCTGCCCTGATCAAAAACCAGGATACGATCCATATGCGAAATCGTCGACAGGCGGTGCGCCACCACCACCACGGTCCTGCCCTTCATCAGGTTATCCAGGCCCAGCTGTATTTTCTTCTCGGTCACCGAGTCGAGTGCAGAGGTCGCTTCGTCCAGTATCAGAATCGGCGCATTCTTAAGGATTGCGCGCGCAATCGCCACGCGCTGTCGCTGACCACCCGAAAGCTTTACCCCACGCTCGCCCACCAGCGAATCGTACTGCATCTCGGTCTGCAGAATAAATTCATGGGCATGTGCTTTTTTGGCGGCTTCGATGACCTCGTCATCGCTGGCATCGAGACGCCCATAGCGAATATTTTCCATCAGTGAACGATGAAACAACTGCGGGTCCTGCGGAATCATCGACACGCTCTCGCGCAGGCTATCCTGGGTCACATCAAGAATATTCTGCCCGTCAATCTCGATAGTGCCACTTTGCGGTTCGAACAGGCGCAATACCAGGTTCACAAAGGTGGATTTACCGGAGCCGGAAAACCCTACCAGTCCAACCTGCTGTTTCGATTCGATCCTAACATCCAGGTGCTCAAAAACCTGCAGGCCTTCTTTGTAGATAAAAGTAACGTCGTTAAAAGCAATTTCACCTCGCTCTACTGCCAACCGCTTAGCTTCGGGTTTATCCACAATTTCATGCGGCTGTACGAAGACGGCTACACCATCACTGATGTTACCGAGGTACTCGAAAAACTCGAGAAAGCTGCGACTCAAACCGCGTGCCGCTTCAATCAGCATGATCGCCAGACCCGCGACCATGGAGAACTCGCCGACAGTCATGTTGCCCTCGGACCATATCTTCAGGGCATAGCCCACCATCCCGACCATCAGCACCATTGCGGCGGTAAACTGGAACCAGCGCAATTTCTCCATATACCAGTAGGTGCGCAGCGCATGATTAACTTCATGGTTCAGGTAATCGGTCAGGTAATCTTCCTCATACTGACGGCGCGCAAACATCTTGGCATTCATCACATTAGTGACCGAATCGACCACCTTGCCGGTCACCAGCGAACGCGCCTCGGCAAAGTCCTGGGCATAAATACGACAGCGTTTGGCCAGCAGATAGGAAACGTAGATATAAATCCCCAGCCACAGGCAGAGCACCAGCGCCAGGTCGCCACTGGCACCGAAAAGCACCACCAGGGCCACCAGCGACTTGATGATCAACGGATAAAAATCGAAGGTGAGCGTCCACAATGCATGCATGCAGCTCATGGAGACTTCTGCGATGCGGCTCGCCAGTGAACCGGCAAAATGCGAAACGAAATAACGATGCGAATGATGCTGCAGGTAGCTAAACAGAGACTTGCGTATCTCCGCACGCAAAAACGGCCCGGTCAAAACCAGCGCTGCCCCGCTTGCGCGGCTGAACAACACGATTCCCAGGTTCAGCGCGGCAAACAGAATCAGGGCATCCCGGCTTGCGACAAAGATATCCATGCCCGTTTCATTGGCCAGCGTTACCGCATCGATTATCTCCTTGACGGCGTATGGCAGCAAAATGGTGCAAGTCGCCTGCAACGCTTCAAATATGAAAATAACCAATAGCGTGTTGCGCGCCTTGAGATAAAAATACAGCGCAAAGCGCCAGGGCGAGCGCGACAGCGGCGGCGCGTCTTCAGCAATAATAAACGTCGAATCCATGCGCCAAGTGTAACGGCATCGAAGCATACAGGTGCAGTTAAATCAGAACCGGAAAACGGTTCACCATGACTCAGCATTTCTGTCACAATCACGCCCATGACATCACAAGACAATAATCTGCTGCGCTCGCTTGGTTTCCTGCGCATCGCATTGATCACGCTGGCGCTGCTTAACTGTTTGTTTCCTCTGCTCGCAATTGCGTTCCCATTGCTGCTGGAGGGTGACAAACACAGCTTTTGGTCGGTGCTGATAACCATTGTCGCGCCGGTCAACGCGCCACTGCTGATGGTCGTCACCCTCTTCGACTACATCATGTCCAGGGTACGCGCAGCCGACGGTGAGGGTGCCGAGCGCCTGCGCTATACCACTATCGGTCGGATCGAGCTTGCGGTGCTCGGCATTACCCTGCTGGTCTGGATACCCTATTTTTCCCTGAAACTGTCATAGTTCACGGGTTTCGACGAGCACAGCAGCAGCCCGAATCAACAGTCAGGCGATATTCCTCCGTGACCCGTATTGCACGGGACCCCAGGTTAAGCTTGCAACTTCAGATCAGCTTGCGGATTCTCTGCGCGGCATCCAGCCCGCTGAGGAAAGCGGATTCAACACGCCCACGTATACACCAGTCACCCATTGCAGCCAGCCGCTGCGATGCATCGACGAGTGAGTGCGCCCCCTCTCGCTGTCCGGGATTCGCGTAACGCCAGCGGTGCAGTGCGACGTGGTCGGCCCCGCTGACATCCTGTCCAATTAACCGACTGGTTTCAGCGATGAGCTGCGCGATGA
>JAIBDO010000089.1 GCA_024686195.1 Gammaproteobacteria bacterium
TAGACGCTGTAGTCGGCGAAAACCGATTCGAAATAGCCGCTTCGATGCGTGATCAATTCCGAATTACCACCAAAATAGATAACGGCTTTTGCCTTCCCTGGATTCAAAACCCAGCCTTGCAGTTGCACGCCATTGTTGTCGATGGAAATTGCCTGTGCCTGGAAAGTGGGGTCAGGCAGCACCGGATAATAGATAAGTTTGCGCTGGAACAGGTAGAGATAGCCGCTTATCAACAGGTAGATGAGGACTAATGCCACAAGGACAAGTGAGATTTCTTTCATTGTGAATTATGATAATCCGGGTGCGGGTTTTCTGGTATTCTCTGCGCCAGTCCGTCTTCCGTCAATGTTATCCAAGTAGCGCTAAATGAATAAACTCGATCAACTGAAATCCATGACCCAGGTGGTCGCCGACACCGGTGACCTCGACGCCATCATCCAGTATCAGCCGCAGGATGCAACCACTAATCCATCGTTATTGCTGAAAGCAGCCGATCTGCCGCGCTATCAGCCCCTGCTGGATGAAGCCCGGAAATGGGCGCTGGATCAGGAAAGTCATCCTGGCGCGCGCGCCGGGGCGGCCTGTGACTATCTCGCGGTCAGTATCGGACTCGAAATCCAGCAAACGATTCCCGGACGTATTTCGACTGAAGTCGATGCGCGCCTGTCGTTCGACCGTGAAGCGACCGTTGCGCGCGCCCGGCGCCTGATCGATTTGTACGAATCCCGGGGCAGCGACAAAAGCCGGGTGTTGATCAAGATCGCGTCTACCTGGGAAGGCATACAGGCCGCAGCTGAACTCGAAAAGGAAGGCATAAACTGCAATCTCACCTTGCTGTTCAGCTTCGCGCAGGCCGTTGCCTGTGCGGATGCCGGCGCCTATCTGATCTCGCCGTTTGTTGGCCGTATTCTGGACTGGCACCTCGCGGCGCGCGGTGTTAGCAGCATCCCTGCCGAGGAGGATCCCGGGGTCGGTTCGGTTACCGAGATTTACAATTACTACAAGCACTACGGTTATAAAACCGTAGTGATGGGTGCGAGCTTTCGCAATACCGGAGAGATCGAGCAACTGGCCGGCTGTGATCGATTGACGATCAGCCCGCAGTTGATGCAGGCGTTGGCCGAAGATGATTCGCCGTTGGCGCGCAAACTCGAACCCGGGCACAGCGCTGGCGTCGGTCCGCGAATCGAGCTTGATGAGAATGCATTTCGCTGGATGATGAACCAGGACGCCATGGCGACGGAAAAACTCGCCGCCGGTATCCGTCAGTTTGCGGTCGATCAGGAAAAACTGGAATCGCGGCTGGTCGACTGAGCTGACTATTTCGCCGGAGTCTTTTAACTTGCCACAGATTCATACGCTACCATCGCATCTGGTCAATCAGATCGCCGCCGGAGAGGTGGTCGAGCGTCCTGCCTCGGTCGTCAAGGAACTGGTGGAAAACAGCCTCGACGCCGGTGCCGGATCAATCACCATCGAGGTGGAAGCCGGCGGCACGCGTATGATTCGGATCAGCGATGATGGTTGCGGCATCGACAGGGAAGAGCTCACCAGTGCGCTGTCGCGCCATGCCACCAGCAAGATCGGTAGCCTTGAAGATCTGGAGAATATCGCTTCGCTCGGTTTTCGTGGCGAGGCTCTGCCGAGTATCGCCTCGGTCTCAAGGCTTAGCCTCGCGTCGCGTCTGCCTGACGGCGACTGCGCCTGGCGTTTGCAGGCGCGCGATGACGACGAAGCGCTGCCCGATGCACTGCCGCAGGGTACCCAGGTCGAAGTACTCGAACTGTTCTACAACGTGCCCGCGCGTAAAAAGTTCCTGCGCACCGAGCAGACCGAATACAAACACATCGAAACCCTGTTCAAGAACATGGTGCTCAGCCACCCGGCGGTGGCTTTCAAGCTGATTCACAATCAGAAAGTCGTTTATCAATTGCCGTCGGCCCGTAACCTCGACGATCAAAGACGTCGATTGGCACAGGTATGTGGCAAGGCCTTTGCCGATAGCCTGGTCGAAATTGATGTCGTCAATGATGATTTGCGCCTGCAGGGCTGGGTGGCCCTGCCTACCTTCAACCGCAGTCAGGCCGACATGCAGTACTTTTTTGTCAACCAGCGCGTGGTACGTGACAAGCTGATCAGTCATGCGGTACGCCAGGCCTATCATGACGTTCTGTTTCACGGGCGTCACCCGGCCTATGTTCTGTCGTTGACGATGGATGCGCGCGAGCTTGACGTCAATGTGCACCCGCAAAAGCACGAGGTCCGTTTCCGTAATTCACGGCGGGTTCACGATTTTCTGTTTCGCAGCCTGCATCAGGCACTGGCCGGCGTGCAGCCCGAACAGCAGATCGAATCCCCTGGCTTTGCGATTTCACAAAATCTCGACAGGCCGCTTGCGGATCAGGGCGGGTTGAATTTAAGGGGGCAGGGCGGCCAGGGTTTGAGCGCGGGTTTCAGCCAGTTCCCGAGTGGTGATCGTAGCGCCAATCTACGCGAACAGATGCAATCCTATGCGGGCCTGCTGGGTACGGCGGCTGACGCTGAGGATCAGGAGGCTGTCGCTGCAGCGGGGCAGATTCCGCCGCTCGGATTCGCGCTGGCGCAGTTAAAGGGTATCTATATCCTGGCCGAGAATGCCGACGGCCTGATTGTTGTCGACATGCATGCGGCGCATGAGCGCATCGTCTACGAACGCATGAAACAAAATGCGGAAGAAGAGAAGGTGATCACCCAGCCCCTGTTGGTGCCGGTGTCGTTCAATGTCTCCCGCAGCGAGGCAGACCTGGTCGAGGAGAATGTCGAATTTTTTGCTCACCTGGGTTTCAGTGTTGAACGCCTGGGCCCTGAACAACTGCGTTTGCGCACTATTCCAGCTCTGCTCAAGCATGCGGACAGCGAGCAATTGCTGCGCGATGTTCTGGCAGACCTGGTGGAACACGGTCGCTCCCAGCGCGTCCAGGACTTTCAAAACGAAATGCTGTCAACCATGGCCTGCCACGCGGCCGTGCGCGCCAACCGACAGCTTTCCATTGCCGAGATGAATGCGTTGTTACGCGATATCGAGCACACCGAGCGCAGCGGGCAATGCAATCATGGTCGCCCTACCTGGAAGCAGCTCGGGCTGGATCAGCTCGACAAGTTTTTTCTGCGCGGACAGTAACGTGGCAAGCCTGTATTTCTTACCACGATCCGTCGCGAGGGCGTCGAGATGCCGTTGTGGCGGGGGGCACAACCCAATGTGCCTTTGGCACATTGGGGGCAAGGCCGGCGTCGGCGTGGTATACATCACGTTAAGCCGGCCGGCGGGAGTACTCCCCGTCACAGCGAGCATATCGGCGGTCGCAGCAGGAGGGTGGTAAGAAATGCAGGCTAGTCCCGGGGTTATCCTGCTGATGGGGGCGACCGCGACCGGTAAAACCGACCTGGCGCTGGCCCTCAGTCAACGATTCGATGTAGAGATAATCAGTGTCGATTCGGCATTGATTTTCCGCGATATGAATATCGGCACCGCCAAACCAGAGGCTGATGTGCTGGCATCGGTGCCGCATCATCTGATTGATATCATCGATCCCGCCGAGGCGTATTCGGTATGGGATTTTGTCGAGCAAAGTCGACGGCTGGTGGATGATATTGTCCAGCGCGGGCGCATTCCGCTGCTGGCGGGCGGTACGATGATGTATTTTCATGCATTCGAACAGGGCTTGAATCGACTACCTGCGGCGGATCCGGAGTTACGCAAGCGGCTGGACCTGGAAGTCAGGGAACGGGGCCTCGCAGCGCTGCACCAGCGCCTGGAAACGGTTGATCCTGTCAGTGCCGGGCGCATCAAGGCGACCGATTCACAACGTATTCAGCGTGCGCTGGAAGTCTACGAACTCGCGGGTAAGCCGCTGTCTCAATTGCAGCAACAGGAAACCAGCGGATATCCGGGCGCAGTGGAAAAAATCATTCTTGCAGCCAGTGATCGTAAATTGCTGCACCAGCGTATCCATAGCAGGTTTCTGGAAATGCTCGAGCGTGGGTTCATCGAAGAGGTCGAGCGTCTGCGACTGCGAGGTGATCTAAACCTGGCGCTGCCTTCGATTCGCTGCGTCGGCTACCGCCAGTTGTGGCAGCATCTGGACGGCGAACTGACGCGTGAAGAAATGATAGATAAGGCCGTTGCAGCGACCCGACAGCTTGCCAAGCGACAGATCACCTGGTTGCGAAAGCAAACCAGTGGCACCACCTACGATTGCTTGAATTACCGTAAAGATGCTATATTTCGGCAGGTTGAAGCAGCTTTTAACACGCTTTGACGGGAACGAATCAAAGGGAAAGGAATCATACACTCCGGTGTCCACGCCAGTGGTGGTTGCACTAGACCTACAATAATAAATTTAAGGAGTACTGAACATGTCCAAGGGGCAAATGCTACAAGAACCCTATCTTAATGCGTTGCGAAAAGAGCACGTGCCGGTTTCAATCTTCCTGGTCAACGGCATAAAGCTGCAGGGCCAAATAGAATCTTTTGATCAGTTTGTGGTGCTGTTGAAGAATAATGTCAGTCAAATGGTCTACAAACATGCGATTTCGACTATCGTGCCTGCGCGAAATGTAGAGATTGATCATCCTCACGTCGAAGAAGACGCAGGTAACCGCTAAGGCATGATCAACACCGGAGAACTCGTTGTTCGAATTTGAGCGACCACGCGGGGGGGAGCGAGCACTTCTGGTCCACATCAATTTTCCTCATCAGGCGGATCAGGACGATCTGGATGAGTTCATCGAGCTTGTCGGTTCCGCCGACGTCGAGCATGTCGAACTGATTGTTGGCAGCCGCGTGCAGGCTTCGGCCAAAACTTTTGTCGGCAAGGGCAAACTTGAAGAGATAGCTGGTCAGGTCGAGGCGCTCGAGATCGACGTGGTGCTGTTCAATCATGCGCTGTCGCCATCGCAGGAACGCAATCTGGAAGGTGCACTCAAGTGTCGAGTGCTGGATCGTACCGGTTTGATCCTGGATATATTTGCGCAGCGCGCGCAATCCTTTGAGGGTAAGTTGCAGGTTGAACTGGCGCAGTTGAAGCATTTGTCGACGCGCCTGGTGCGTGGCTGGACACATCTTGAAAGACAAAAGGGTGGTATCGGTTTGCGTGGGCCCGGTGAAACTCAGCTGGAAACGGACCGCCGGCTGCTCGGTAAACGCATCAAGTATCTGAACAATCGCCTGACCAAGGTCTCGCGCCAGCGCGAGCAGGGTCGTCAGGCGCGTAACAAGGCCGATATTCCGACCGTTTCGCTGGTTGGCTATACCAATGCCGGTAAATCAACGCTGTTCAATGCGCTCACCGATGCCGAAGTTTATGCCGCGGACCAGCTGTTTGCCACGCTGGACCCAACGCTGCGCAAGTTGCCTCTGACCGAACAGCAGACCATCATACTGGCCGACACGGTCGGATTTATCCGGCACTTGCCGCACGACCTGGTCGCCGCGTTTCGAGCGACTCTGGTGGAAACCCGCGAAGCCGACCTGATCCTGCACGTGGTCGACAGTGCGGATGACAATCGCCAGGAAAAAATGACTGCGGTTAACCGCATTCTCGACGAAGTCGGTGCAGGCGAAACGCCGCAGCTGCTGGTGTACAACAAGATTGACCTCTCTGGTATCGAAGCGCGTATCGATGTTGACGAGCAGGATAAACCCTGGCGCATCTGGCTGTCGGCGATGAACCGCAGTGGATTCGATCTTCTCCACGATGTCCTGCGGCAACGATTTTGCGAACAGACTGCGTTCTATAACCTTGTTTTACAGGCAAACGAAGGGCAGATTCGTGCCTACCTGTTTGAGAATGGTTCTATCGAGTCGGAAAAATACCAAAATAATGGCGATATACACTTGAAACTGCGCTTAACGCCCGCATTTTTAAAGCGTTTGAGTCGTAGGTTTGATATACCCGCTGATCGTTTCGAGATACTCGCTGATGCGCTTGCAGGAGCCGCATGATAACCATTACAATCCGCAGTCGTCGCGCGTCCGCAAGCCACTGATCACACCACTTTAATTGGAGTTTTAATATGCCTTGGAATGAACCGGGTAAAGATAAGGATCCCTGGGGGCAGCGCAATAATGATGGCCCTCCCGATTTGGACGAACTGTTCAAGAATTTGAAAGACAAGTTCGGCGGATTGCTGGGCGGTGGCGGTAAAGGTGGATCACCCAGTGTGCCCGGTGGCGCAGGGAACCTGAGCGGCATCATCGGTTTTGTGGTAGTTGCCTTGCTCGTCGTCTGGGGCCTGACCGGCATTTACATCGTCGATGAAGGCTGGCGTGGTGTCGAAACACGCTTCGGTGAACGCACCGTGGTAACCCAGGCCGGTCCTCACTGGCATTTGCCGTACCCTATTGAAGATGTCGAACTGATCAACGTTGCCGATATCCGCACCGCGCGTAACAACTCCAAGATGCTCACCAGCGACGAAAATATCGTCGTTATGAGTATTGAAATTCAGTACAACGTCAAGGATGCACAGGATTTTGCCTTCGAAGTGCGCGATCCGGACCTGACCTTGCAGCAGACGGCCGAAACCGCGATCCGCGAAGTCGTCGGTAACAATGATATGGATTTGATCATCACCGAAGGGCGTGCCGTTGTGGGTAGTGCGACCAAGGAAATCATGCAACAGATACTGGATTACTATGGAACCGGTATCAATGTTGTCACCGTTAACATGGATGAGGCGCAACCGCCCGAAGAAGTGCAGGATGCGTTTGAAGACGCTATCAAGGCGCGTGAAGACGAGCAGCGCATCATCAACGAGGCCAACGCCTATCGCAACGGGGTCGTACCCCAGGCGCGTGGTGAGGGGCAGGGACTGCTCGAGCAGGCTGAAGCCTACAAGACCCGGGTAATCAAATCTGCAGAGGGTGAAACCAGCCGTTTCAACC
This sequence comes from Gammaproteobacteria bacterium, assembly GCA_024686195.1. Taxonomy (GTDB): domain Bacteria; phylum Pseudomonadota; class Gammaproteobacteria. The sequence continues at coordinate 6,926 of JAIBDO010000089.1, forward strand.
AGTTACTGGCAGAGTACCAGCGTGCGCCTGATGTCACCCGCGAACGTATTTACATCCGCACCATGGAATCGGTTATGGCGCGCTCGCCCAAGGTGATGATCGATGTACCTGACGGCAATAATTTGATGTTCCTGCCTCTTGATCAGTTGTTGTCCGGTTCCAGATCCGGTTCCAGCTCGCTGCAGAATTCAGATGCATCAGGCGGCGATAGCAGATCGTTGATCAACGAGTTCAACAATAACGCGAGTCGCAACCGCACCAGGGAGACACGGCAATGAGTAATATCAAATTTGGTTTTGTCCTGTTAGTGGTCGTGGCCGCGGTGGTGTCGATGTCGACATTCATCGTGCATGAGCGTGAAATCGCGATTAAATTCAAGCTTGGCGAGATCGTCGATTCCGATTACGAACCCGGAATTTACTTCCAGATTCCATTCATCAATAACGTGCGCAAATTCGACAGCCGCATCCTCACCATGGATACCCCGTCGGAACGTTTCCTGACCGCCGAAAAGAAAAACGTGATCGTCAATTCGTTCGCCAAGTGGCGCATCGTCGATCCGAAGACTTTTTATACCGCCACCGCCGGTGACGAACGCCAGGCGATCGCGCGTATGGCGTCGATCATCAACAATGAGCTGAAAGGCCAGATCGCATCCAAGAACATGCGTGAAGTCATTTCCGGTGAACGTGCCACCATCATGCAGGAAGTCACCGATAATGCCGACGTCAAGATCCGTGATCTTGGTATCGATCTGATCGACGTGCGCATCAAGAAAGTGGAATTGCCGGACAACGTCAGTAGTAACGTTTACCGGCGTATGGCCACCGAACGGGAGACGGTTGCCAAGGAATTCCGCTCACGCGGTGAAGAGCAGGCCAAGCAGATTCGCGCCAACGCCGACCGCCAGCGCGAGGAAATTCTGGCTGAAGCCTATCGTAAGTCAGAAGAGATTCGCGGTGAAGGTGATGCTACCTCGGCAAAGACGTATGCTGATTCCTATAACCAGGATCGCGAATTCTATTCGTTTTACCGCAGCATGAAAGCTTATGAGGTCAGCTTCGGAAATGATCAGGACATGATCCTGCTGAGCCCTGAATCCGACTTCTTCAAGTATTTCAAGAAATCGAAATAGCCGCAGCCGAATACTTTAGGGTATACACTACAACGGGCCACTAAGTGGGCCCGTTTTTTTGTGAGAAGACTATGAATTGGGCTGATTTGTGGGCGGCGTTGGCGCTGGTGTTAATTCTCGAAGGGTTGATACCCTTTGCGAGCCCGGGGGGATACAGGAATATGGTTCAACAGATGGCGGCAATGCCCGAGAAAACGCTGAGAAGTGTCGGCCTGGTGCTCATCTTTTGTGGGCTGGTGTTGCTGTTATTGGTGCGGGGTTAGGCTTAGTCTATGACTTCCAGTAAACGTTGGCTTTTGCCCGATGGCGTGCAGGAGACCCTGCCGCCCGACGCGGTTGCGGTCGAAGCGCTGCGGCATGAAATTCTGCAGGTGTTCGCGCGCTGGGGTTACGATCTGGTGATGCCGGCGATGATCGAGTACATGGACTCGTTGTTGACGGGAACCGCGCATTCTCTCGATACCCGCACCTTTGCGCTGGTCGATCAATTATCCGGTAAACAGATGGGTGTGCGCTCCGATATGACACCGCAGGTTGCCCGTATCGATGCCCACCTGCTGGCCGATTCAGCAAAGCAGCAGCGTGTTGCACGCCTGTGCTACTGCGGTCACCTGTTACACGCCATCGGTGATGGTGTTACTTCCAGCCGTACACCCATTCAAATCGGCGCAGAAATTTTCGGCAGTGATTCGATTAGTGCCGATGTCGAGGTGCTCAGCCTGATGGTTGCAACCCTGCAAGGTGTCGGCCTGGCAGATGTCTGCATCGATGTCGGCCACGTCGGTATATTTCGTAACCTGGTGAAAAACACCGATCTCGACCATGATCAGGAAGCGCGGCTGTTCGATATGCTGCAGCGTAAATCGATCCCAGATTTGCAGGAGTATCTGCAAACCCTGCCACTCAGTGAGCAACGACGCCAGGAAATTTGTCAGCTTGCGCTGTTAAACGGTGACCTGCCCGTTATCGAAGAAGCGCGTGTGCGCTATGCTGATGTTGATGCCGAGTTAATCGCAAGTCTCGATTACATGCAGAAGGTGGTGGAGTCGTTGCAGGAAAAATATCCAGCTACCCTGATCAACTGCGATCTGGCAGAATTGCGCGGCTACAGCTATCACACCGGCCTCGTGTTCGCTGCCTTTTTGCCGGGGCAGGGGCGCGAAATCGCCCGTGGTGGCCGTTACAATGATGTCGGCGAAGTGTTCGGCAACGCGCGCCCGGCAACCGGTTTCAGTGCCGACCTGTTGAATCTTTACCAGCTCTGCGGTTCCGCTGGTGCGGTGGCTGCAGGGATTCTGGCACCGGATCACAGTGATCCGGAATTGTTCACGCTGATCGAAGACCTGCGCCGCCAGGGCGAGCGAGTCGTGGTCGATTTAACCGCAGCGACGGTTGCTGCGCGGGAACAAAATTGCAACCGACAATTAATCCAGGTCGATGATACCTGGGCAGTAAAAGAGGTTTAAGCGTTTTATGGCCAAGACAGTAGTGGTGATTGGTACCCAGTGGGGCGATGAAGGTAAAGGCAAGATCGTCGATCTGCTGACCGACCAGGCGAGTGCGGTGGTGCGTTTTCAGGGCGGGCACAACGCTGGCCATACGCTGGTAATAGACGGGGTGAAAACCGTTCTACACCTGATTCCGTCGGGCGTACTGCGAGACAAAGTCCAATGCTTGATCGGTAACGGAGTGGTTTTGTCACCGGAAGCGTTACTGCGCGAAATGAATGAACTCGAAAGCACCGGAGTCCCGGCTGGTGAACGAATCACCATCAGCGATGCCTGCCCACTGATTCTGCCCTATCACATCGCGCTCGACCAGGCGCGCGAAGCGGCACGCGGTAACAAGGCGATCGGCACCACGGGGCGCGGTATTGGCCCCTGTTATGAAGACAAGGCAGCGCGTCGCGGGATACGTCTCGGTGAAATGATGCGCGCTGAGCATTTTGCAGCGCGTCTGGCCGAGGTGCTTGAATACCACAATTTCACGCTCGAGCATTACTATCGGGTCGCGCCGCTGGATTACCAGCAAATGCTCGACGAGGCAATGGCGCAGGCCGAATTGATACGACCCATGGTGGGTGATGTCAGCGCCATATTGCACCAATTGATGGCAGACGACGCATCGATCATGTTCGAAGGTGCGCAGGGCGCATTGCTCGATATCGATCACGGTACCTATCCTTACGTGACGTCATCGACCACCACTGCCGGAGGTGCCGCTTCGGGTTCCGGCGTCGGGCCGCGTGATCTCGACTATATCCTCGGGATCGTAAAAGCCTACACCACGCGCGTCGGTGCCGGACCTTTTCCCACCGAACTGGATGATGCCTGCGGCAATCACATGGGCGAGCGTGGCCATGAATTCGGCGCGACTACCGGCCGCAAGCGTCGTTGCGGCTGGCTTGATCTGGTGGCCCTGAAACGTTCCTTCCAGATCAACTCCGTCAGTGGCTTATGCGTCACCAAGCTCGACGTTCTCGATGGACTCGAAACGCTGAAACTGGCGGTAGCCTATCGCTACAACGGTGTGGAAACCTCGACCCCGCCATCGGGTGCTGAAGGTATCGCTGATTGCGAACCGGTGTATATCGAAATGCCGGGATGGCAGGATTCAACCGAAGGCCTCACCTCGTGGGATGATCTGCCCGCTGCGGCGATTAACTACCTGAAAAAAATTGA
>JAIBDO010000044.1 GCA_024686195.1 Gammaproteobacteria bacterium
CGTTCGTCTTTTAGTCGACCGTGAGTACTCTCAGCATGTTGGAAGTATATAAAATATTAACACCCTATTACCTTTATTCCACCAGGGAAAGAAAGGGATTAACAACGTCGGCCATCCCCGGAACACCCGAAAATTGACTGATTCCAGCTGACACACCCAATATCACTCCTGCCAGGGGATCAATCCTGCCAAATTTCGGCCACCAGGCATACCGACTACCTGCCGCTACTTTTGCTCACAGCAATTTGGTGAGTTGACTGGGTCAAACGGATCTCGCTGGCTAACCTAGCAAAACAATTTGGGGCCACTAAAACATTAATTTGTGGATACCAGTGAGTGTCTCAGTTGAACCCACCGCACTTCTCGGTCGCTGAGAAATTGATTCCCAGCGTCTGCTTTCAAAATATATTCGTGAAAAGTATAAGTTGCGAGGGGCCGATAGGTCGTATCCTGCCGATCTTTCGCGAGCGGGGGGTGCGCAGGCATAGCCGGACCTGTGTCGAGCGCCCCGACCGAGTGAAAGTCCGGCGGGGTACGGCACCGCAGCTAAGCGCGGTTGCCGCCGTCGAGGACTAAGGGGAATCCGGTAATAAACCGCGCCGAATCGCTACTGGCAAACAACACCAGATCGGCGACTTCCTGGGCGGTGCAGACGCGATTCAGCGGCACTGCTTCGGCTGATTCACGCAAACCGGCTTCGGCATCGAGACCGCGATCACTGAATTCACCACGCAACATCGGTGTATCGACATCACCCGGACAGATTGGCACGATACGGATACCCGCAGGAGCGTAGTCGAGCGCCATGGCACGAGTCATCTGCAACACTGCACCTTTGCTCGCGCAATAGGCGGTCAGATGACGACTGCCGGTGAGCGCCGCATCTGACGCGATATTGATGATCGCGCCCTGGCTGGATTTCAAATGCGGCAATGCCGCTCGGCAGATATAAAACATACCGTTAACATTGACATTCATCGTCTCCAGCCACTGCTCGTCGGTCGTCTCCTCGGCTGTAGCGTGATGGATAACACCGGCACTGTTCACCAGGATATCGAGGCCACCGAGTATGCCAACGGCTTCGGTGACGATGAGGTCACATTTTCTGCGCTCACCGATATCTCCACCGACAAAAGCAACAGTGCCGGCCATACGTTTACTGTTGCTGATAATGGTACGTGCCCGGTCGTGGTTGCGACCGCTGATCACAACGCGAGCGCCTGCGCTGGCAAAGCTGAGCGCGGAGGCCTCACCCATGCCCGAGGTACCGCCAGTAATCAGCACCCGTTTGCCACTGAAATCGAATTGGGGTGACGTCGACACTTGCCGTTACCTCCTGGGTAAACCGGTAATGGCCTTCAGCTCGAGAAACTCGGCGAGACCCCACTTACCTTTCTCACGACCATTGCCTGATTGCTTGTAACCACCAAAAGGCGTATCGCTGGTACCGCCAACGTAATTTATGGCAACCTGCCCGGCTCGCAAACGCCGTGCCACCATCTTGGCTCTTTCCATTTCGGTCGAGCTGACGTAGGCGGCCAGACCGAAGTCAGTATCGTTGGCGATGGCTACCGCTTCGTCTTCGCCGTCATAGCCGATAATAACCAGCACCGGTCCGAAAATTTCTTCACGCGCAATGGTCATATTGTTATCGACATTGGCGAATATGGTCGGCTTGACATAGTAGCCCGTCGGCAGATTTTCGGGACGACCAGTACCACCGGTCACCAGGGTCGCACCTTCATCGATGCCCTGCTGAATCAAACCCTGGATCTTGTCGAACTGGACCTTGTTTACCACCGGACCGATGTGATTTCCAGACTTGGATGGATCGTCGACACCGATGCTTTCCGCAGCCTCTTTGGCAGCGGCAACAGCGACGTCGAGTTTCGAATTTGGCACCAGCATGCGCGTTGGCGCATTGCAGGACTGACCGCTATTACCCATCATGTAACCAACGCCATCTTTAACCGCCTTTTCGATATCGGTATCGATCAGGATGATGTTGGCCGACTTACCGCCGAGTTCCTGACCGACACGTTTGACGGTATCGGCAGCAGCCTTGGCGACGGCAATGCCGCCACGCGTCGATCCGGTAAACGACATCATATCGATCTGTGGATGCCGCGACATGGCTTCTCCGACAACCGGCCCATAACCATTCACCAGGTTGAAGACACCCGCGGGCACTCCCGCTTCGGCCAGCACCTCGGCAAAAATCATCGAATCCAGCGGAGATTCCTCACTCGGCTTCAACACCATGGTGCAGCCAGCCGCAAGCGCCGGTATCACCTTCACCGCAACCTGGTTCATCGGCCAGTTCCAGGGCGTGATCATGCCACAGACACCAATAGGCTCATGGCGCAGTATCATGTCCTCTTCAACGGTTTCGAAGCTGAAATTAAGCAGCGCCTTGATCGAGCTCTTGATGTGGCCGGCGCCCAGCTTGGCCTGCGAACCACGCGCCAGATCTAAAGGCGCACCCATTTCCAGCTGGATAGCTTCGGCGATTTCGTCAAAATATTTCTTGTAGACAACACGAATTTTTTCCAGCAGTGCAAGCCTTTGCTGCACGCTCCACTGCGAGTAATCGACGAACGCGCGCCGCGCCGCCAAAACTGCCTTGTCAACGTCCTCTGCACTGCCGGCACTGACCTGGGTAAAGGCCTTTTCAGTGGCAGGATTGATAACGTCTATAGTTGCCGGGTTAATAGGATCAACCCAGGCGCCGTCGATGTAAAATTTCAAATGGTCCATCAGGTTTGTTTCCGCGTAACTCTAGTGTTTAGATGAAAGTCAAATGTGCCGTGTAGCGCTTCGCCGCGCAAGGCTTTTTTCAATATTGGGGCAAATACCGAGGTTCCAATAGCAATCCACCCACCAGTGGATAACTTTATTCAGCCACTACCGTCAGTCGACCTGGCGCGAGCACCCAAAATCCCACCTCCCGACCAGCCTGCGAGCCCAGCAGAAAATGATATCGGCGTTAGCTAATGATCCCTATAATCGCTGTCTTGCTTTTAGCGGAGCCCGGGAAGATGACCGGACATCGACTGTTCCCGTATTTCCTGATTGTCACGGCCGGGGGCATCTGGGGCGCTACCTTTTCGCTGGCATTGATTGCGACAGCACAGGGCGCACATCCGCTCGGCCTGTCGGCCTGGCAGGTAGTGCTCACCGCCGCTTTTTTCCTGCTCGCTTTTCTTTTCTCACGCTTCACCCTGTTCAATATCAGGCATCTTCGCCACTATCTGATACTGGCGCTGGTCGGCATAACCGCCCCGAACCTGTTCTATTACTACGCTGCACCGCATCTGTCTGCCGGCCTACTGGCCATCACCATCTCTACGGTACCGCTGTTCACCTACGCCATCATGCTGCTGTTGCGATTCGAATCCATCGTCGTGCACCGCATGCTCGGCATCCTGCTCGGCATGATCGCGATTCTCTTACTGGTATTGCCGGACCATGGGTTCAGCAGTGACGATGCCAGTTTCTGGGTCCTGGTGGTGATCGTTTGCGCCCTGCTCTACGCTATTGAGAACGTCTATATCGGCAGAGGCGTCGAACCTTCGATTGATATTCGCGAGTTGCTGTTCGGGTCCAATCTGCTGGCATCACTGTTCCAGTTTCCGCTCGCTATGTACCTTGGTGTGGACGAACCCGCAGGCTGGCTGGTAAGCGAAGCCGGACTCGCCATTGCCGGCATCGCGATCGGCAGTGGTTTCGCCTACGCGATGTTTTTCTTCACCATCAAGACGGCTGGACCCGTATTTGCCAGTCAATGTGCCTACGTGGTCACAATTTCAGGCGTAATCTGGGGTATTATCGTCTTTTCTGAGCAACACAGTATCTGGATCTGGATTTCGATGGCGGTCATGATGATCGGACTCGCACTGGTATCACCGGATGAAGCAGCGCCAGATAAAGTAGCGGAGGTCAAAGATAATGATAGTACCGCGGCCGCGAACAGCGCCGACTGACGCGCTGGCGCCATGATCATCACCTTTTACGGCGTGAGAGGTTCCACCGCCGCGCCGGGACCAGAGACCGTCAAATACGGCGGCAATACCTCCTGCGTCCACATCGAACTGGAGAGCGGCCATGATCTGATTCTCGACGCCGGCACCGGTATCCGGCTGCTCGGTAAAAAGCTCGCCAGCAAGTCGACCGCGGCTAACATACTGTTATCACACGGTCACTGGGATCACATTCAGGGTTATCCGTTTTTTGCACCGATCTATCAGTCTGATCGCGAAATCCACGTCTACATCAACGCCGAAAAGGGGCACAAACTGCTGAGCACGCTGTTTCAGCAGATGGATGGGACTCACTTTCCTGTGCGCGTGGAAGACCTGCCATCGAACAATTTCCCCAAGTTCAAGGGCATCGAAAGCGAGCTCTACGAGCGCGAGGGCATCAAGGTGGTCAGACAGGCACTCAATCATCCCGGGGGTGGATCTGCTTACAAGATCGACGAAAACGGTGCCAGCCTCGCCTATGTCACCGACAATGAACTCGACCCACCCTATGCAGTCAGCACCAACTACGACCAGTGGGTTAACTACCTGCATGGCGTCGACGTGTTGATTCACGATGCGCAATACACCGAGGACGATATGCCGCACAAGCATGGCTGGGGACATTCGCTACTGTCGCAGGTGCGCCAGTTGGCGACCGATGCCGAAGTAGGCACCCTGGTCATGTTTCACCATGACCCCGATCGCAGTGATTCGCAGCTCGATGAAATCCAGATCGAAAATCAGATCTACCTTAAATCGCATCGGGCCCCGGCACGCAGCCTTTGCGCGGCGGAAGGCATGCAAATCCACCTGAGCAAGCCAATACTGGGTGGCGACACTCGAATTAAAATTGAATAGTTAAATACAGGTTTATACCATCATGAACGACAGCAAGCTGATTGCCAGACGCAAGGCAATCCTCGGACCCACCTACCAGAACTTCTACGACAAACCGCTGCACCTGGTGCGTGGTTCCGGGACCAAACTCTGGGACGTGGACGGGCGTGAATACATCGACAGTTACAACAACGTGGTTTCGGTGGGACATTGCCATCCTCATGTCGTAGAGGCTCTGTGCAAGCAGGCCGCCACGCTCAACACACATACTCGCTATCTGCATGAAGGGATTGTTGAGCTTGGCGAAATGCTGGTAGCGAGAATGCCCGCCGCTATCGACACCTGTATCTTTAACTGCACCGGCAGCGAGGCCAACGACCTGGCGACCCAGATCGCGCGGCACGTCACCGGCAACCAGGGCGTGGCGGTCACCGAAGCGTCTTACCACGGCGTCTCGGAATTGACACGCCGTTTGTCGACCGACAGTTACCCGGCGCAGGATCGTCCCGACTGGCTTGCCGTTATCGAACCGCCAAACCTGTACCGCGGACCGTATCGCCGTGATGACCCGGAAGCCGCGCAGAAATACCTGCAACAGGCCTGCCAACAGTTCGACCTGCTCGAAGCTCGCGGTCACAAACTGGCCGCGGTAATGATCGACCTGGTATGGGATTCCAATGGCCCGCTGGTGTCTCCGCCCGAGTATCTTCTCGGTTTATGCGCCGAAGTGCGCAAACGCGGAGGCCTGGTCATCGCCGACGAAGTCCAGTCAGGGTATTGTCGTAGCGGTGAGCACTGGTGGACCTCCGACGTTTATGGTCTGGAACCCGACATACTGACCTGTGGCAAACCGATGGGAGCAGGTCACCCGCTCGCGCTGATGGCCACCAAACGCGCCATCATCGACGATTATGCCAGCCAGTATCATTATTTCAGCACCTTCGGTGGCAACCCGGTCTCGGCTGCCGTGGGCAAAGCCGTTATCGAAGTCATCGAAGCCGAGGGACTGTTACAAAATGCCCACGAGACCGGCGCCTATCTCGAAGCCGGATTACGCGATCTGGCCGCACAGCACGAGTGCATCGGCGACTTACAGGGACGTGGATTGTTCTGGGGCCTGGACATGGTAACCGATCGCACTGCGCGCACGCCCTTCAGCGAAATACAGATGCGCCATCTCGGCAGCCTGATCGCCGAGCAGGGAGTGATCACCGGCACTTCGGGACGCTACGGACAGATTCTCAAGTTACGACCACCGCTGGTTTTTTCGCGCACCGATGCCGACAAGGTACTGGCGGCACTCGACAGCGCGCTGCATAAGCTCGAGATATGATTCCATCAGCAGAAAATTCAGCGCCCGGTTTCTGTGACATGGGGCTCGCGCAAATCGAGAAATGGATGGATGGCTATGTCGAAAGTGGCAAATCGGCAGGCATGTTAGCGCTGATATACCGAGACGGTGAAATTGCGCAACTGTCCTGCCGCGGTTACGCCGACATTGCAAACGCTCGCCCACTGCAAGCCGATACCATCTTCCGCCTTTATTCGATGACCAAGCCAATCACCAGTGTGGCCTTGATGACGCTGATGGAGCAAGGTCTGTTTGAACTGGACGACCCGGCCAAACGCTGGATTCCAGCACTTGCCCACCTCGAAGTTTATCCGCATCAGAAAATGGAATCCGATATCACCATCCGCCAACTGCTGACGCATACCGCAGGATTCAGCTACGGATTCGAACCCGACAAATATCCGCTCGATAAACTTTACAGCAAACTGTGGCGCCAACGCTCACAGAATCAAACCCTCGAAGAGTTGATGCAAACCCTGTTCGAATTACCACTTCTGGCGCAGCCGGGGAGTCGCTGGCATTACAGCGTAGCCACCGACATCTGCGGTTATCTGGTCGAACTGATCAGCGGGATGCCTTTCGCCGATTACCTGCAGCAAACCATATTCGATCCTCTTGGCATGATCGATACCGCATTCGAAGTCAGTGCCGATAAACTCGATCGCTTCGCAACGCTTTACGGGTACACCGCGGACGATCCGCTGGCGCAAATAGAGCATATCGAGACTTCCCCGTTTATCTCGGCGGTCTCCGGTATACCGGTCAAAATGCATTCAGGCGGGGGCGGCCTGACCGCAACCGCACCCGATTACCTGCGCTTTGCGCAAATGATGCTGAACCAGGGAATACTCGACGGGAGGCGCATCCTCAAGCCTGAAACGGTGGCACTGATGACGCGTAACCACTTACCCTTGCCCATGCTGCCGCTCACTTTCAACGGGGTAGCGAAGGGCGCATTTAACGGCTACGGTTTCGGCCTGGGCTACTGCATCAATATCGATCCGCAAGACACCGCAGCTGCCGGCTCGACGGGTGATTTCAGCTGGGGTGGTCTGGCCGACACCTACTGCTGGGTCGATCCACAGCAACGGTTGATCGGCATCCTGATGCAGCAATACATTCCGTCCTTACACCATCCCGGACGCAAGGAATTTCGCGACCTCGTCTACGCGGCGCTAGCCTGAGGTGTTAGGTCGCAGGGCGTAGATAGAGTTCGTCCAGCGCGCGCAGAATATCGTGGCGGCTGATCAGACCTACCAGCCTGCCTTCACGCAATACCGGGAAACGCCGGAAATTCGAATGCAGGAACCAATCCGCGGCATCGACCACACTGCAGTCAGCCTCCAGATGTTCAACTTCTCGGCTCATGTATTGTTGAACATGCCCGCCCGGCTCCTGATGATAAGCAGCATTGTAGACAATCGCGAAGCAATCCTTCTGCGATAAAATACCGACCATCTGTCCTGCTTGATCAACAACCGGCGCACCCGATAGCTGCCGACTCAGCAACACCCGCATCGCTTCGACAATGGTATCGTCGGGGCCAAAACTGACCAGCTCGGTGCTCATGTAATCGGCGATCGTGGCGCTCACGATGCGGCCCTGCGCACCACGCACTCGGTGCAGTTTCCACAACTGCCGCCCAGCGGTCTGCGACGCAAAACCAGGCCGGCACCGAGACCGACAACGGCCAGCAGGAACAGTGGCACAGCAATAAGAAATGTCATCATAGCAAAACCCTTTTCACCGGCTTAAGTGCCGAAATCATCATAGTGGATATGCTCCGCGGCAACTCCAAGTTCATCGAGCATCGCCAGAACCGACTGCACCATCATCGGCGGACCGCAGAGATAATAGTCGCAGCTCTCGGGCGCCGCATGCCGTCCCAGATATTGGTCAAAGGCGACCTGGTGGATAAATCCGGTGTCACCCTCCCAGGCATCGCTCTTCTCGGGCGCGGACAACGCCGGGTGCCACTCGAAATTATCGAATTCTCCCTGCAGTCGCTCGAACAGGTCGGCGTAATAGAGTTCACGTCGTGAACGTGCGCCGTACCAGTAGCTTATCTTGCGCCGCGTGGCCTGCGTCTCCAGCAGATCAAGCACCTGCGCGCGCAGCGGTGCCATACCGGCACCACCACCGATAAACACCAGTTCGCGCTCACCGGGTTCGACCGCAAAATGACCATAGGGACCGCGCAGCGTCACCTCGTCGCCAGCTTTGAGGGAAAACAGCCAGCTCGATACCAGTCCCGGTGGCGCCTTTACCGCACCCGGAGGCGGCAGGGCGATACGGATGTTTAGTATAACGATACCTTTCTCGGCGGGGTGATTTGCCATCGAATAGGCGCGCGTCACCGGGCTGTCGGTGGCGACATTGAGTTGCCACAGTTTGTGCTGATCCCAGACGTCGCGATATTCGGCCTCGATGTCGAAATCGGAAAAGTCTAACCGGTAAGGAGGGCAGCTCAACTCGACGAAGGCACCCGCGCGGAATTCCATCACTTCACCCGCAGGCAGGTTTAATACAATCTCGCGGATCAAAGTACTGACGTTGCGGGTTTCGGCTACCGTACAATGCCAGCTCCTGATGTCGAAATAAGCCTCGTCAACCTCGACCTCAAGCGGCCCCAGCAAACTCACCTGACAGGCCAGCCTGGCGCCCTTGCGCACCTCTGCAAGCTTCAGTTGCGCGAGCTCCTGCGGTCCGGCCTCGCCGCCGCCCGACAACACGCGGACCTTGCACAAACCGCAGGTACCGGCACCGGCACAGGCGCTGGGCAACAGTATTCCGGCCTTCTGGCAAACGGCCAACAGGCGCTCACCGATGGTGGCGGTTACGGTTCTACGCCCGTTGATTTCAATTTTGCACTCTCCGCGTGGCACCAGCAGGCGTCGCGCACCGAGCACAAACAGCGTCAACAGCAATACGATACCGCAAAAGAATAGAATTCCGAGGATAGCTTCCTGCATTATCCCAAACCTGCAAAAGCCATGAAGCCGAGCGACATCAGGCCGGCAACGATGAAATTGATACCCAGCCCCTGCAGGCCCTGCGGAATGTCTGCATACTTGAGGCGCTCCCGAATGGCCGCGAACATCACGATCGCAAGCGCCCAGCCGAGCCCCGAACCGAAGCCAAACACCACGCTTTCGGTAAATCCATAACTGCGCTCGACCATGAACAGACTGCCGCCGAGGATGGCACAGTTGACGGTGATCAGCGGCAGGAAAATGCCCATCGCACGATGCAGTCTTGGCAGGTGAAATTCGAGGATCATTTCGAGAACCTGCACCATCGCCGCGATTACGCCGATAAAAGCAATGAGCCGCAAAAACGACAGGTCGACCTCGCCCAGGCCCGCCCAGGCCAATGCGCCCGGTGCAAGCAGCTGGTGGTAGATCAGATTATTCACCGGCACCGTCACCGTCTGCACGAACATCATCGCAAGGCCGACACCGAAGGCAGTATCGACCCGTTTCGAGACCGCGAGGAAGGTGCACATGCCGAGAAAGAACGACAGTGCGAGATTGTCGAGAAAGACCGAGCGTAGCAGCAGTTCGAAGAGCGCGTTCATCTAGCTCTCCGATCTTTCACCCGCAGGCTGAATTCAGGTTCTTCCACCTGCTGCGGGCGCTTGCGCCGTATCAGCCAGATGATGCCACCGATGATAAAGAAAGCACTTGGCGGCAACAACATCAATTGCAGGGGCTCGAAGCCGCCACCCTGGCTGGTCGGAATCAGAATCTGCATATTGAGCAGACTGCCCTTGCCGAGAAACTCACGTAGCGCGCCGACCAGTATCAGGATAAAGGCGTAACCAAGACCGTTGCCGATACCGTCCAGCGCGCTCGCCACCACGCCATTGTGCATCGCAAATCCCTCGGCGCGTCCGAGCACGATACAGTTGGTGATGATCAGGCCGACAAACACCGACAATCGTTTGCTGAGTTCAAAGGCGTAGGCCTGCAGCAGCTGATCGACAACAATGACCAGCGTCGCGATTACCGTGATCTGCACGATGATGCGCACCGAGTGCGGGATCTGGTGGCGCATCAGGCTTACCAGCGCGCTACCCAACCCCAGCACGCAGACTACCACCAGGCCCATCAGTAAAGCCGTATCAAGCGAGGTGGTCACCGCCAGTGCCGAACAGATACCGAGTATTTGCAGGGTCAACGGGTTATCGTCAATGAGCGGACGGGTCAGAATGCGCCAGTTGCTGTCCTGCATCAGTATTGTTCCTCGCGTATGCGCTGCAGCAACGCAGCATAACCAAATTCGCCCAGCCAGAACCGCAGCATGCCGTCGACACCCTGCGTGGTGCGCGTCGCGCCGGAAATGCCATCGACCTGATAGGCCGCATCTTCGCTGTAGCCGCTACCCGCGGCGCGCACACCGATACGCAGCACACCAGCATCGTCAAAGGCACGCAATCCACGCCAACGCGCTTCCCATGCCGGTTCCTCGATGCGCGCACCCACTCCGGGGGTTTCACCGTGCTGATAAAATTTGAGCGCGCGCACGGTGCGGGTATCACCATCCATCACCAGCCAGGCATGCAGGGTCGACTGGTATCCGCGTCCTGACACCGGCAGGATGATCAGCTCGATACGACCCGCCGCATCGCGCACCAGGTATACCTGCGCGTGCAGTGCACGTCGCTTGAGTCCAGCCAGGTCGAGCTCCGACGGAATCGCAGTCCCGGTTGCCGATGAAGCCGCCGCTCGCTCCGAGTTAAAACGCGTCGCGTCGATGCTGTCATCGAATCGTCCACTGGCAAGCTCGACCATACGCTGCTCCAGTCCATCGATGCTCTGCACACGACCGATTGCGGACAGGGCATTGAGCACCAGTTGCAGCTGAGCAATGCGTTCAGCTTCGACATTGGCACGTTGAAGCGGTCGCAGTCCGACCGCCACCGCCGAGACCAGCAGGCCGCAGACAAAGGCGACCAGCAGTGCCAGCGTAAGCGCGCGAGTGGTAGTGTCGCGAGGACGGGATTCAGACATGGCGTCGAGCCCGCTGGCGAATATTCCAGGCGATTACCGCGTGGTCGATCAGCGGTGCCAGCAGCGAGACCAGTAACAGCACCGGGATAACCGCATCCGGATGGGTCGAGTTGGTGACGCGGATCAACACCACTAGTCCGGCAATCAGAAACCCCTGAATCCAGCGACCCGGGTTGGTAGAGGCAGAAGCGACCGGATCACAGGCGATGAAAACGGCACCAAAAGCAAAACTGCCCAGTAGCAGGTGCCAGTGCAGCGGCATAGAATGCACGTCGGCAGAGGGATCGCTAAAGGCAGCTGCCAACCACACAAACAGCAACAAACCGATAAACTGGGCGGCGAGCAGGCGCCAGGAAATTACACGGGTCAGCAGCAGCAGAGCAGCTCCCAGCGCGATCGCCAGCAGCGATGTGGTGCCGAGAGTTCCTGGAATCGCACCGATAAATGCCGACCAGGTATCAATGCCGGCCTGCGCCATAGCCTGCTCACCACCACGATGATAGAGCGCAATGGCGTCACTGCCGGCATAACCGGCCATACCGCTCCACAACGGGTGCAGCACTGATGCCGCCGGATAACTCACCTGCACCATCACGATACCGAGCAGGGCTGGATTGATGAACGATTTTCCGTCGCCACCGAAAATCGCTTTGCCCAGGATAACCGCACAACTCATGCCGAAAATAATGTGGCTGAAAGCCGCTGCACCTGGCAGCAGTAGCACAAATAACAGAGCAACCAGCACGAAGCCCGGTTCCATCGGGTGCCCGCGCCGGTCGGCAATGATGCGCTCCCAGAACCCACCGACCAGCAGTGCCAGCAACAGCATCGGCAGCACATGTGCAAGCCCTGCCGCCAGATAATCGTAGAGACCCGGTGCCTCCGGGTTTACAGACAGAATGCCGACAAGCCGACTGCGCAGGTCGCTGCCGTCAAACTCGGGGAGAAGCGCCATCCCCTGAAAATACTGATAGCCGCTGTTTACCAGGGCGGCCAGCATCACCGGTAGCAGGGCCAGCAGCTGAATACGCAAAATTCGCCGGCGTCCGCCGCCGGGTGCATTACCGTAGTCAGCTTTGAACAACATCAGTAGGTCGACTCCAGCTGATCGAGCACCTGCCGCAGTAACAGACCGTAATTACTGTTTGATACACAAACCCGACTGAGCGCATCAACGTCTTCTTCGACCAGTTCGAGGGCACCAAGCTCACGCGCTCGTTCGACGTCACCCAGCTGCAGCGCGCGCATCAACGGCACCGCATAAATACCGGGCGGGCCGTTTGCCTCAAGCCAGTCACCCGGTATTAATGATCCGATGTTTAATGCTTCCATGTCTAATGCTCCGACGTCATCGGCAGCCGGTTCAGCGGCAGCCCTGACGACCTTTAACAGTCGCTGGCTGGCACCCAGGAAAGCGGGTTCCGTCGCCAGCGGCTGACGATAGAGGTCTCCTCCTGCCAGAACCTGCAGCGAACCATCCTTTAATTCACCCTCCAGCAGCTCAGCCAGTGCCGCTCCCGGCGTCACCGCCAGGCAGCGGGGGCGCAGCACCGCGTCACCCGCCAGTGCAACGATACGTTGCGCCCAGGGACGACCGTGCAACAGCAGATGCCCAAGCGCGATCGTTTCCTGGTAACCGATATGCCAGACCTCGGCACCCGCAAAGCCGATCGGACATAGCGCCTGGATATGTCGGCCCGGTAATCCGGCTGTAGGCCCACCCGCAAAGATCTTGCAACGCGCACCGCTGGCCTGGTCGAACGCAGGGCGATACTCGGGTGCATGACAGATATACAACGGCGCGCTGCTGATGCGGCCAAGCATCGTCACCGCGGCGCTGAACTCGGCAGCAAAGGCGTCGATAACAGGTGCTACCGGTGGCGCCATCGGCTGCGAATCGATCGCAGTAATCAACACGGCAGCGGGCTGAGTGGCGGGATCAGGAATGTTGCCAAAAGGTCGGGTGCGCAGACTGGACCAGGATCCGCTAGCCAGCATGAAGTCGCGCTGTGCAGCCTGATCCTGTCCTGCGGGTGCTGCACATTCGGCGACCGCGTCGCTGGCGTCGACTTCTATTTGCAGCGCTACCAGCTTGCGTCGGGCACCGCGAACAATTCGAGCGATACGCCCGGCTGAAGGCGCGGTAAACAGGATCTCCGGGCGACGCGCGTCACGCATCACCGCGACCCCGGCTCGAACTCGATCGCCCGGTTCGCACAACAGCTCGAAGTGCACCCCGCGATAGTCGCGTCCCAGCATACTTAGCTGGGAGCTTTCGCTGATTTCGAAATTGGTCGAACCCGGCATTTTCAACCTGTCAGTTGTCAATATGGAAGCCGATTCTAGCGATCCATGTTCATTTGTTACTGATCTGCGTCAGCTTTTTCGAGTGTTATATGGCAGGATTTAACCGCCAGGTTTACTGACCGCGCTGGTCGAGCAGGTGGCGCAAGGCCTTGATATGCTCGGGACCAGTGCCGCAACAACCACCCACAATCTGCACGCCGTAGTCGCGAATCCAGCTATCGATCTCGGTCGCGTATTGCTGCGGTGAACTGACTTCTTCATAACGCCAGTCGGGCAGCACCAGTTTACCAGTTTCGGCGTAGGCCAACAGTGGCCCCGACCAGTGTTCGCGCAACACGGCCAGTGCCGGCGCGGTATCTTCAACCCGCGTGTGCATGATGCCGGCTGCCAGGCCACCGAGCGGCTTCAAACTATCAATCATTTCACCGAAATCGTGAGCAACCGTCGTATCGTCGGTATTCTTCCAGCGCAAACTGCGCACGTCGACGCCGTTGTCGGCCATCATTGCACTGAAACCAATCATCACCGGCAGCCCGGTTGCGACCGCGGCGCGAATTACGATTTCCGCGTTTTCGACATCGCGCATCATTTCCGCAATGATCAGATCCACACCGGCATTCAACAGGCTCTCGGCCAGCTCCTGGTAACTGGACTCAACCTGGCCGTCGATGGCCACCTCACGATGGCTGGTCAATGGCGGCATACTCGACATCGACCCGGCAATCAGCACCGGTTCGCGCGCGGCATTGTCGCGCGCCTGTTGTGCCAGCTGCACCGATTTCAGATTGAGCATTTTGGATTCGTGAGCGAGATTAATGCTTTCCAGCACGTGACGCGCCGTCGAGTAGGTATTGGCGGTAATGATCTGCGCACCGGCGCGAATATAGTCTTCGTGTACCGAAAGCACTTCATCAGGGTTGGTTTTGGTGGCGAGTCCACTCCAGACGTTTTTGTCGAGCGCGACACCACGGCGACGTATCTCGGTGCTCACACCGCCGTCAAGGAGCAAAATTTCGCCCTGTTGCAGGCGTTCGGTCAGACTACTCATGGGCCGGTCATCGATAGTGGAAGTTCGCCCGAAGTGTACCAGAGAACCCCCACCACACTCGACAAATTACCGATGCTTAGGATACCTTTGCAGATCTGTGAAAATCTGAAGTTTGATGAGCACTGCTATTC
>JAIBDO010000139.1 GCA_024686195.1 Gammaproteobacteria bacterium
GGCAGGTCGATCACGGTTTCGGGATCGCGCTCGGCGATCTTGCGAGCGACTTCGACAGGGACAAGTTCGAAGCGACGTCCCTCGTTGTTGATCACCAGGGTAACGATGGCCAGTCGACCAGCGGTCAGCAAGTTCTTCTCGGTTTCGCCAATGAACATCTTTTTGATCTTTTTGCGATAAACGAAGCTGTAGGGAATTTCACCCTTGCTGCGGTCAACCTTGTTGGTTTCGATCAACTGCTTGATCTGCGCGACGATGGCTTTCTGATCGAGTGCCTGCTTTCGTTTATCGTCCAGCGCTCGATCACGCGCAACCCGTTCCGCGTGGCGCTTGTCGGCCGCGATCTTTTTGGGATCGACCTTCTTTGCCGGGGATTTACCCGCGGATCGGCGCGTCTGATTGGCACGCTTCTGTTTTTCCTTGTCAGCCTGATTGGCGCGGTTCTTGTCGACCAGGCCGGCCTTGAGAAGTTGTTCCTGTAGTGATGACATAATGTTATGAATCGATTGGGATCGTTAGAGTATCAGGCTTTGCGCGCGACGACACGGGCGCTGGCCACCTGGCCGCCTTCCGGAATCGGTTCTACAACTTCTTCGTACAACAACAGATCGAGCGTCGAAACAGCGTCACGCAGAGCCCCGGGTGCGACACGAAAATCAGGGTTCCCCGGTCCGATGACTTCCTGCTCGCTGCGCAAATGTTCCTCGCACAACAAAAAGCCGCCCGGAGCAAGGCACTCGCAGAGCTGTGTGATCAGCTTGAGATTGACATACCACAACACTATGATGAGGTCGTAATCAGTCGTAAATGCATAGGATTCATCCAGATCATGTTCGATACAGTTGACCGCCAGACCTAACTCAGTGGCAGTATGCGCAGTTTGTTGCAAACCTTCATGCGAGATATCGATTGCGTCGACCTGAAACCCGGCCTCGGCCAGAAAAATCGTATTACGCCCGGCGCCACAAGCTACGTCCAGTGCTTTGCCCACGGGTATCTGCGCTAGCCAGTCAGTCAATAGAGTAACCGGATTGGTCTTGCGATAGCTGTCTTCGGCGTAGCGTTGGTTCCACTTGTTTCGGTCTTCTGCGCTCATGATCTTTTTGTTTATTGCCGGGCCGTCATTTGGCTGAAAACTCCAGGCCGAATAGTCTAACCGATTATGCAACTGCAATGAATCGATCCGCTTCACAATCTGGCTGGTTTATAATGGTGCTGTTTTTACTTCGCGAATAGACGCATGAGGGGCCATATGGGTAACACTGATGACGATAAATCGTGGCAATTTGTACACCATCAGGCTGCCGATGCCGACTGGACGCAGGGTATGCGCGCCATATTTGAATATCGCGACCTTGGCATCTCGACCGGCACGGATGGCGATTACGTGGCGCATGTGATTCGTGCCAAAGGAGTGGAGGCGAATGATCAGATCCATGAATGGCATGTGCATGACTGCCGCTTTCAGATGGTATACATCCTCAAAGGCTGGGCTACCTTCGAGTATGAGGGGCAGGGGCAACGTACCTTGCGTGCAGGTGATTGCGTCAACCAGCTGCCGCTGATAAAACATCGCGAAATCGAATGTTCGGACGATCTCGAGATACTCGAGATCGTGTCACCGGCAAACTTTGAAACCCGTGTGGTTGATGCTCCCGGTTGATCAACATGTCGATCAACTGGTAAAACGGGATGATGTGATGAAACGCAATAGTCAAAGGTAAGAATAGATCTATGCATGATCAAGTTGAAATCGATGGATTCCACGGAATCGATACGATTGTTGCCGAGCCGCTGAAATTCAAGGTCAAGCTAGCCATCGGCGAGGATGCCTACACCTCGTTGAAGGTCAAGAATGCCGTGGTCCAGGTCTGGGATGTTGCGGGTGTCGCGACCACCGCCGCCGTGGTGGCAAAGTCTTCGGTGGTCGCCACCACATTTTTCGCACCTTCCGGATTACTCGCGGCAATCGGTATTGGCACTGCGGTTACTCCGATTGGCTGGGTGGTGGCTGCCGGCGTGCTGAGCGGGGGTGCCTGGTTCGGTATCACGCGTCATTTGAAGAAGGCCTCAGCCAGCAAGGTGACGGTAGTGCCGAATTTCATTAATACCCCGCTCGACGTGCTGGCACTCGGCCTGTTCGATCTGATGGTGCCATTGGCGCTGCGAGTGGCCGCGGTCGATGGGCAAATCGAAGCAGTACGACGCCAGCATATCGATGACTATTTTGTCGGTGAATGGGGCTATGATGCAAACTTTGTAGATGCTGGCATACGACACATCGAGGCCAGTCTGGATGAACTCTCGGTCGTCGATCAGGCGCAGACGATGGCCGAGTTCGCGAGTCAGAACCGGGATTGCAATTTCGCCGTGATGGCGCAGGAGATCCTCGACTTCCTGCGCCAGATCGCGGCATCGGATGGAGATGTGGGTCTCCACGACGAAAAGGCGATTGAGGAGATTGAGGGCATCTTCAAGTCGGCCAATCGGTTCTCGCTACGGCGCAGGTTGGCGGATGGATGGGCTGCGCTCAAAAACAGGTCAGGACGATTGTTGGCGCGCCGAAAATCATGACCACTATCGTTATGCAGGCTTTGTAATGGCAGATATTTTTGCTTTCCGGGAAAGTGTAAAGCGTCATTTTTCGGTGCCACGCAGCGAAGAATTTTGGAGTAGCAATACGATTAAATTACCGAGTCTGCTATGAAGGAAATCCAGCCGTTTCGTATTGATGTTGCTGACGCAGCCCTGAGCCAGATTCGTGAACGCGTAGCGCAGTATCCCTGGCATGAGATGCCCGATGACGGTGGCTGGGATTACGGCACCAATCTTGATTACCTGAAACAACTCTGTGCCTATTGGGTCGATGAATACGACTGGCGTAAGCACGAGGCCGATCTCAATCGCTTCGCGCAGTACCGAACCAAGATTGATGATATCGACTTACATTTTATTCACGAACCCGGCAGTGGGCCGACACCGATGCCGTTGATCATTTCCCATGGTTGGCCAGGATCAGTCGTCGAATTCAACGATATCATCGAGCCGCTGGCTCATCCTGAGCGTTTCGGTGGCAACGTCGACGACGCCTTCGACGTGATTGCGCCGTCCCTGCCGGGATTCGGCTTCTCGGGTCGACCGCCACGACCCTATGGCCCGCGCAGGATGGCCGCGATATTTAACCAGCTGATGACCGAGCGACTCGGTTTTGACCACTACCTCGCCCAGGGTGGCGACTGGGGTGGCGCGATTTCCTCCTGGCTGGGCTTCGAGCACGCTCCGGCCTGTCGCGCGATTCACATTAATATCATGACCATGCGCCACCCGGATGGCCCCCAGGGAGCTGAAGAAATGGCCTGGGCGGATCAGTTTGAGCGTGACCAGGTGATGCAGGACGGTTATCGCACCCAGCAGGCGACTCGCCCGCAAACACTGAGCTACGCGATGATGGACAGTCCGGTTGGTGTCGCGGCATGGCTAATCGAGAAGTTCCATGACTGGTCTGACATCGAAGACGATGACATCGAGAGTGTTCACAGTAAGGATTCTCTACTCACCAATATCATGGTTTACCTGGTGACTGGCACTTTCAATACGGCTTCCTGGATTTATTACGGTCGGCGCGAGGAGGGTGGTCGTGTGCTGTCGCCCGATGGCAAGCGTGTCGAGGTGCCCACCGCAGTAGCGCTGTTCCCGGCCGAGATGCTGGCATGGCCGCCACGGTCCTACGTCGAGCGCGTGTATAACGTCACCCATTGGAGTGAAATGTCGCGTGGTGGCCATTTTGCTGCGCTCGAGCAGCCGGAAATATTGATCGCTGATCTGCGCAGCTTTGCGCGCAGCCTGCGTTAACGGAGCTTCTATTAGCGGAGCGGATGATGATATCCGTGATTATTCGGCATATACTTCAGCGAAATTCAGACAATGGAGACTAGTATGAGTGTGAACGGAATTTGGAAAATCGAAATGCTGGGCCCCTATGGATGGGAATCCGTTTCAACGGCATTTCTGGAGGACGGCAGATACCTTTCATCATCGCAAGATCATTACGCGGTTGGCAGTTATGTAGTCACCGGCAGCCTGGTCAAGATGACTGCGGCAACGCATTCGCACGGACAGGTGCGCACCATGTTCGGTGCCCGCGACCCACAAATGGTACTCAGTTTCGACGGTGAAATCAGCGGTGACCAGATCAACGGGCAGGCTGAAGACAAGGCGGCAAAGTACTCGATCACGTTTCGCGCCACACGCCTGGCCGATATAAGCTGATCAAGCGTAAACCATTTGCGCTTCCAGTCTGCAGGATTCGAGCCGAGTTTCATCGTTAGATTCAGGAGGGACAGTCAGCTTTCAGATTCAGGCATCGAGAACCGGTTTCAGTGATTGCAGGCTCGCGGCAAAGGCCGCAACGGTCGCATCGATGTCGGCAGGACTGTGTGCGCTGGAAACCAGTCCACCCGGCCAGCCGCTGAAATCGACACCGTTAATGTTCAATGCCAGGCGCAGCAGACGCGCGATATCCTGCGGTTGCTGATATAGCTTCTCGCGCCCGAGCCGTTCCGGTTCGAATTCGTTATGCCCCGATAGCGTGCCACCCATGTAGATGTGAAAGGCCGAGGCCTCGCCATAGACGACCCAGTCCAGGCCGACTGTCTGCAGGGCATCGGTGAGCCCCGCGCGCAGTTGCGTCGCCGACTGATTCGCGCGCTCGCAGGCACCTTCCTGTTGAATGATTTTCAGGGTTTCGAGACCGGCCGCCGCTGATACCGGACAGGCATTGAAAGTGCCGGGGTGGAAAATCTTTTCCCGTTCGCCGCGCTTGCCCGGATCGTAATCGAGTCCGGCGAGAATGTCGGCCCGGCCGGTAACGGCACCGCCCGGTAACCCGCCGGCGACAATCTTGGCTAACGCTGTCAGGTCGGGATTGATCCCGATTTTTTGCTGCAGACCACCGGCTGAAACGCGAAACCCGGTGACGACTTCGTCAAAAATCAATACGACTTCGTTGCGCGTTGTCCAGTCGCGCAGCTGGTGCAGAAATCCGGCGCTGATGGGTACCTTGCCGGTTGCCGCCCCGAGTGGCTCGACAATGACGGCTGCAATGTCTCCATCTTTATCGAGCTGACGCTCTACACGGGCGCTGTCATAGGGGTCGACTACGACAGAGTTGGCAGCGACGTTGGGCGGCACGCCGATGGGGGCGCTGCCGTCGAAATGCGAGATGTAGCCGCTGGTCATGTCGTCCAGCCAACCGTGATAATGCCCGTGAAATCTCATCAGTTTGTTCTTGCCGGTAAAGGCGCGTGCCAGTCGCACTGCCATCTGAGTGGCTTCGGTGCCCGAGGAATGGAAGCGCACGCGTTCCGCTGTCGGCACCATTTCACAGATTTTTTCAGCCCAGAGAATGTCGAGTTCATGTCCCGTGGCGAAATGTGTGCCACGCGCGAGTTGCGCACTGGCGGCCGCGATGACTTGAGGGTGATTGTGGCCGAGCAGCAAGGCGCCGTGCCCGCCGAAGTAATCGATGTATTCATTACCATCGATATCCCACTTGCGAGCACCGGCGGCGTGGCTGGCGTAGAGCCCGTGGGGCTTGGTGTAGCGTGAAACGTGTACCACACCACTCGGCAGATATCGCCCTGCGGCGTCGCTGAGCTCAGCCGATTTGCGCGTGCGTTGCGCGTAGGCAGATTCTATTGTTTGTTTTGCGTTGCTTGCGGAATCGTTCATAAGATCATCGTCAACAGTGAAGGTCTGCCGCCAATATAATCCATCCGCATCGAGTTTACCTGGGCGCTATCAAACTTGATGTTAAATCCTGCGGGCTCATTTTTTCAGGATAGACAATATATTGCGGATCAATGTTCAATGGTGCTTAGTTAAGCCAAAACACTGATGCATCCAGAGTTCGACTACGGTCGGATGATTGAGGGACAATTCGCGAATGCCTCGGCGGCTTCGCCGCCTGCGGTTTACTTCGCAAATTGTCCCCCAATCATCTGTCTTGTCTCGACCAGAACGAATGGCATGGGGTTGTGCTTAAGTAAGCGCCATTGTGGGCAGCACTGATTCCGGGCAAACAATACCTGGCTCGAAGCGACCAACTTGCGCATGAGACACCAGCAAAAGCTGGCGTCCGGGTTTTTGCCAGGCTACCTGCTAGGCGACCTGGGCAATGTCGAGCTGACTGGCAAGATACTCGTCGTAGCTACCCTGGAAGCTGATCATTTTCTTTTCCTTGATCTCGATTACCCGGGTCGCCAGTGAGGACACGAATTCACGGTCATGGCTGACGAAAATAACGGTGCCATCGTATTTTGCGAGTGCGTTGTTCAAGGCTTCAATGGATTCCATGTCGAGATGGTTAGTGGGCTCATCAAGAATCATGACGTTGGCTTCCGACATCATCATCCTGCCGAACAACAGGCGGTTCTTTTCACCACCCGAACAGACCCGAACCTGCTTTTTGTAATCGTCGGCGGTAAACAACAGCCGACCGAGCATGCTGCGAACCATCAGGTCATCGTGTTTCGGTTTACGCCATTGTGACATCCAGTCGAAGAGATTCAGGCTGCAATCGAAGTCGGCGCTGTTGTCCTGTGGGCAATAGGTAATTGAGGCATTCTCCGACCACTTGATCGTACCCGCGTTGCTCTCGAGTTCACCCAGCAGACAGCGCAGGAAAGTTGTCTTGCCGGTGCCGTTCTCACCGATCACCGCAAGGCGAGCGCCAGCTTCCAGAATCAGGTTACCGTCGCTGAACAGGGTCTCTCCATCAAATCCATGTGACAGGTTCTCCATCACAAATGCCTGGCGGTGCAGCTTCTTTTCCTGTTGATAGCCCAGGTAAGGTGTACGTCGACTGGATGGTTTGACTTCGTCGAGTTTGATCTTCTCCATTTTCTTGGCACGTGAACTTGCCTGCTTTGCCTTGGAGGCATTGGCCGAGAAACGATCGACGAATTGCTGCAGGTCGGCCAGTTCGGCGCTTTTCTTCGCGTTAGAACTTTGCAGCTGTTCACGGATCAATGAAGAGGCGCCGAGGAATGCTTCATAGTTTCCGGGATAAATGCGCAACTCACCGTAATCGATATCGGCCATGTGGGTGCATACCGAGTTCAGGAAGTGGCGATCATGCGAAATGATTATCATGGTCGATTTGCGCTGGTTGAGCACGTTCGCCAGCCAGTGGATGGTGTGAATATCGAGATTGTTGGTGGGTTCGTCCAACAGCAGGATGTCGGGATTGGCAAACAATGCCTGCGCCAGCAGCACGCGTAATTTCCAGCCGGGTGCGACCTGTTGCATCGAACCGAAGTGCAATTCCTCGGCGATACCCGCCTGCAGTAAAATTTCTCCGGCACGGCTTTCGGCACTATAGCCATCCATTTCGGCGAACAGGGCTTCGAGGTCAGCCACTTTCATGCCGTCCTCTTCGGACATCTCGGGCAGGCCATAGATGCGTTCGCGTTCCTGCTTGATCTGCCACAGTTCTGCGTCACCCATAATGACGGTGTTGATGACGCTGAATTCTTCAAAAGCGAACTGGTCCTGGTTAAGCGTGCCGACCTTGTTGCCGGGCGTGATCGAGACGTTGCCGGACGAGGGTGCCAGGTCTCCGCTCATAATCTTCATCAGTGTTGATTTGCCGCTGCCGTTAGCACCGATCAGGCCATAGCGGTTGCCGTCACCGAATTTGGCGGAAATGTTTTCGAACAACGGCTTGGCGCCAAATTGCATGGTGATATTGGCAGTTGAAATCATCGTGTGGATCCAGGTTAAACAGGTGAATAAGTGGTTGATCGCGTA
>JAIBDO010000013.1 GCA_024686195.1 Gammaproteobacteria bacterium
AGGCAATTCACAATCCACGGGTCGTCCTGCGCATCGATCTCAACCGCAGTGATACCCATTTCATCGAGCTTACGCAAAAAGCTGTAAGGCAGCAGATCAGGGTCAACGATAGCGACATTCACATCGATCATGGTAAGCGCACCGTCGATGTGTATGTCATAACCTGTCATATCGATGCGTAACAGTTCCACGCCCTGGGCATTCAATACCTGTTCCACCTGGTCACAGCCGTCATCATTGACACAGATCGAACGCGCAATCACCGCCGTCTTTGAGTTAAGCCAGGCAAAGCTGCCACCCTCCATCAAGGCAGTTCCGTGCAAGGTGCGCAGTATCGGCATACCAAGATTCGCCAGGGTTTTGCTGACATGCGCTTCTTCGCCGCGACGAATGCTGCGCGCCAGGCGCGTCACCAGCGCACCACCTTTGATGGCGATCGAGGAATCGCGGGTGTAGACCGACTTGATACCGTCTTCCTCAACACTGTCAAGAAAGACCACTTCAACACCCTCGGTCTGTAACACCTTTACCAGCTGGTCATGCTGGCTGCGAAATTCGTCCCAGTCTGGAATCACATCGCTTTGAAAATACCAGCCTTTGTGCCGGTCGCCGTAGGAGCCGATCTCTTCGATACGCATGGTCGGATCGATAATGTTCATCTCATCACCCGGGCGATGCATCAGGCACAGACGTATCTGACCGACGTCGTTGTCGCAACCCCACTGGCGCCCCCAGACACTCTCCTGTTGATCGCGCGATTCGAAAGCGGGCTCGGGGTGAGAGCCAAATAATTTGATCGTCTGATTGTAAATACTGGTCATAGAGACACCTTGATTTTACTGATACGCAAAATAAAGTGCCGAGTTGTACTCAACGCGATCGCCTGATCACCAGCTGTAGAAAATTTTCCACCAGGCGGTCCCCTGCATCGTTGGCATGGTAGTTCGCCATCCGCTGTGGCGCCGTATGCTGCCATATCGGCCCCAGGGTCTGGTCGCTGCCCTCGGGATGAAACTGCGTGGTGTAACAATGATCGCCATAATCCAGCGCCGCTACCGGCACCTTGCTGCTACTCGCCAGTAGACTTGCGCCCGTTGGTACCTCGACGACCTGCTCGCTATTGGCGTAGTGGAAGCAATCCTGGTCAGCGATTCCGCGCATTAGCGGTGACGCCTTTCCGGATTCGGTCAAACTCGTTGGATAGGTGCCGGCAAAAGGACCATCGGCAAGTCTCTCCACCGCACTGCCCTGCAGGTGCGCAATCATCTGGTGAGAACCACAGATACCAAGCATAGGAATTCTCTGCGCCCGCATCGTCGGTATCCAGGTGCGCACCAGTTGCTGCCAGTCGGTATCGTCATGTACAGAATTATAGGTCCCGGCAAGCACCAGACCATCGACTTCGTCAGCCGCGGGCAAGTCCTCGCCAACACAGACATTGCGCGTCTGGATTCTGAGCCCCTCAAGATGACCGAAGCGATTGACGAACCACTGGCCTTCATCCTCTTTTTCCGGCAAATGATCGTAGACCGAGGTATCGAAGCTGCCGGGCACCCCCATCATCTCGATGAAAAAGATTTGCGCAGCTGTTGCCATCATAAGACCTGCAAAACCAATAGCTGGAAAATCGGCATATCTTCAACAGGTGCCGGGGTATAGCCCTCGCTCGCGGGCGCTTTAGCTGTGTTGTCAGCCATTTAAAAACAGTCCTGGATCAGGTGCAACGAAACGCCTATTTTACACCAGCCTGTGGTTTCGGAAACCCCGCGATCTGGTATCAGCAATCGCAGTCTAGAAACGCAACGATAAACAGGACATGCCGCCATCGAGTTTTGCACATTCGCTGTTATTGATCTCGTGCACCTCGTAGCCAGCCTGCAGCAGTCGCTCCTGCGTTTGTGGAAAACCCGCCGGCATCACTAGCAGATCGTTATAGCGGATTGAATTGGCCGCGGCCTCTTCCCCATCGGCGGTATGAATAACGCGATAGCCTTCGAAACAACCGGTGGCATCAAGCCGGCGCGTCGCCAGGATGGTCTCGGCGTCGAGGAGCGAACAATCCGTCTTGAAATGCAACACCCCCGGCGGCGTCACCACCTCGCGCAGATGGTAATCCCAGTGCTTGACGATAGCCGCCAGCTCTGCGATACCGGCACTGTCGGTGCGCGCCGAACGGCCCACCAGGATTTCTCTCGAGGTCGTCAGTATATCGCCACCCTCGATAAATCCCGGGCCATCGATTGCCACAACCTGCTCATACAGATCACGCAGAACCGGTGCCATATGCTCCACTTCTCCGGCACGCGACTCTGCCCCCGGACGCATCAAAATGGCAACTTCAGGCAGACACAGGGCTACGTCTTCAACAAACACCGAATCGGGAAAGGCCTCGAGCGCGCCCAGTTCGGTAACCGTGGCGCCCGCTTGCTGCAGGCTGGCGACATAATCGGCGTGATCGCGCAGCATCTGCGCGTAATCCGGATCACCGATGTCCTCGGCGCGCAGACCATCGACAATGCTGCGCGCCGGCAGGCGCGTGATCGCGCGAGTAAATTCATAGGATGACTCTGGTGATGACTGGGGCACACTGTTTCTCCGTGGCAATAATCAGGGGAATTTAAAGCGCGGCAAGCATATAACGAATCGCGATCCAGGTTAAGACCCGCAAGACAACGACTCAGGCATTTTCCATACCGGCCATCACATCGCTGCCGTCGCGTGGAATCCAGGTCTTCTCCTCACTAGCATATTCTTCGCCTGCATTGCCCATGACGGTAGTGCGCCACATCAGGCGAATGTATTGCGTGGCGTCATACCAGGTCGCGCAATGCAGCAGGTTGCGATTATCGGCGATCACCAGGTCGCCGGATTCCCATTCATGCACATAGACAAACTCATCGCAGGTTGCATGCCTCAACAATTCACGCAACAGCTTTGCACCCTCGCCCTGCGGGCCACTTTCGAGTCCCGCTATCGGGCCATCGACAAAATCCATTTGCTTCTCTTCGCAAATATACAGAGACTTTTCACCGCTAACCGGATGCTTGCGCACCAGGGGTTGCTGCTGGGGTGACTGGTGCGGCAGTAAATCAAGCTGTCGATCGCCCATTTCGACGGCTTCACGAGAACGTCCGATCCAGCTCGGAGCATGTATTCCCTGTAAACCCTGGAGCATTTTTTGACGCTCCGGAGCAAGCGCGGAAAGCGCCGCTACGCAGTCGGCGAAAAGTGTCTGTCCCTGATCGCGCGGCGGAAGTTCGATAGCGAGTAACAAGGTGATATCAGGCGGTGGCCGGCGATAGCTCTGATCGGTATGCCAGTTAACCTGATCGGGAAAGCGCGTGCGCAAAGGTATCGAGCCATGTCCGACCGGCCGCGGTGGTGGAAGATGATTGCAGGGTTGCGCATTGCTCAGGATCAGAATCTCGTCAACCGAGTCGTGAAAGAAACGCGGACTGGTCAAAGTCTGATGATAATTCTCCACCTCGGAACCGAAGTGCCGACTGAGCTCAACCAGTGCCTGCGGATCGTCGCGAATGCCCTGCAGTTCTTTGACTACCATCAGGCCGCGCGCCGCATAAAAATACCCCAGGATCGTCTCGGCATGATCGCGAAAGATCGCAAGAATCGTGTCCAGGTCGTTGGACTGAAACTCCAGCACAGCACCCAGACCAGAAGATCCGAGCGGTCGAAAGCAAAAGCCATCGTGAAATCGAGTGTCGTCGCTGTCCTGTCTGCTCATTGCCCGGGCTCCGTGAACCAGTGCTGAACCTGATTCGTGCCAAACCGTAAAGCACGAATAACCGGCCGCTATCTTATGCCATCTTCATTCAGCCCGCTGGCAGATGTGAAAATCGCGTCAACTATATGGCGTCAGGGATCGAGTGAACGCAGTTGCTCTGCGTAGCGTCCCGCACCGGCCAGATCCCCGCTATCGCGCAGAAAACTGACCAGGGCGCGCAGAATCTCTGTGTTGTTCGGGTGCAATATCAACGCGTTCTGCAGGGTTTGAATAGCCTGCGGCGCTTTTCCCAAGGAGTTTAGCGCAACCGCATAAACGTAGGTAAAACTGGCGTCATTCGGATTAAGATCTGCCGCCAACGCAAGTTCATCCAGTGCCGCATCGTAGCGCTGCAGACGCACCAGTGTGAGCCCCAGTGCATGATGCACAGAGGCTTCATTCGGATTCACTGCCACGGCCCGTTGCAACAATTCGACCGCCTCGTCTTCCTGCCCGAGCCGACGGTAAAAATCGGCCAGGTTGACATAGGCAGGTAAATAATAGGGAGCGAGTTCGATGGCCGTCTGATAGGCATCTATAGCGGGCAGTCGCTCGCCCTGGGCCGCATAGAAATTGCCCAGATTTGTCTGTGCCTCGGGTCGCTCGGCATTCGCCAGTTGAGCTTCGATATATTCCTTACCGGCGGCGGCAAGCTGGCGACGCTGCGTGGCTGGCAGGTCGCCCACAGGTAGCGACGCGAGAATAACTGCGGCTTCCATACGCACAATCAGCACCGGATCCTGCAATAGCGGAAACCCGAGCTGCACACGCATCTGCACCGGTGCATTCTCGAGCGCCCTGAGGGCAGCGCTGCGTACCACTGGATCGCTGTCCGTCAACCCCAGAACCAGCGCATCGACGGTTTGATTACTCAAATAAGGCGCTATCTCTGACAAGGCCGTGGCACGCGCTATTGCCGGTGTTTCGGGGTTACGTATCAGACCAGCCAGTGCCTCACCTGAACCTGTTCCGAGACGCGCTGCCTGCAAAATCTCAGCGTACTTCTGATGGCCAGGATTAATGTCGCCGTACCATTCATCCACCTGCTTCGCCGCCCACTCGGCGGATTGCTCGCTGTGACAGTTGCTGCAGGCATTGGGCGTGCCCAGCGACACCGACAGATCCGGACGCGGAATTCGCATACTGTGGTCATGACGCGGATCGACAACCATGTAGGTACTCGCTGGCATATGGCACTCGGCACAACTCGCGCCGCTGCTTTGCGGCTGGTGAAAATGATGGGCTTCGGTATTGTAGACATCACCCTTGTGGCACTGTAAACAGACGCCATTCCCGGGCGCTAGTAACTCGAGACTGTGTGGCTCGTGACAATCACTGCAGGTCACCCCGGCAGCATGCATCTTGCTTTGCACGAACGAACCATAAACATAGACTTCGTCATCAATCTGACCGTCGGCATGGTAGAGGCCATCGCTCAACAACGCCGGCAGATAATGATCCAGCAGCGGCTCTCCATGCCGGTACTCGGGGCTGATCGGGCTGCGTCGGGAGTGGCAACGCGCACAGGTTTCGATTTCCCGGTTAGAAGTACGCGGTTGACTGCGCCGGGCGATGCTGCCGGCGACATCCATTTTCCAGTGGACATCTCGACGTTCGTTCAGCTCGACCTGGAGTCCCAGATCATCCTGCAACGCCTCCCAACCCGATTCCCGCTGCGCCCAGCGTTGATGATCCTCACCCGGCCCGTGACAGGCTT
Source organism: Gammaproteobacteria bacterium (assembly GCA_024686195.1). Lineage (GTDB taxonomy): Bacteria > Pseudomonadota > Gammaproteobacteria. The sequence goes on from JAIBDO010000013.1 coordinate 5,499, forward strand.
CGCAGGCCACATTCACCTCCGACCAGGTGGTATCGAAACGGCGAGTTTTTGCATCGTAGTTTTTTTGCAGGCGCGTCGAGTGGCATTCGGCACACATGTTGTTCCAGTTCTGACTGGGCTGCGTCCAGTGCAGCAAATCATCATGGGGTATCTTCTCTTCAGGATAGAGATGGAACCAGCGCTGTCCACCCTCACTTTGCGGGCGCGCATCCCAGACGATGCTGAGTGCCTGCATACGACCACCGGGAAACTCGATCAAATATTGTTGCAGCGGATATACACCAAAGGTGTAGATGATCTCGAAGTCCTGAAGGCTGCCGCCGATGCCGTCGGTGCTGACCAGGAACCTGTCACCCTGCCGATAGAAAACCGAGGTGACGCCGAAATGAGTAAACTCGGTTTTATTGAAATCCCCAAGCACCGTATCGGCGTTGGCCGGTTGCATCGCCAGATCGTGGTGCGAACCCTGCCAGCCGTCGTAGGCTTCGCGATGACAGTCGGCGCAGGTCTCGCTGCCGATATAGCCATCACTCGCAGCAAAGACATCCCCGCCGAACAGCAGACCGGCACAGAGGAGCCATGTTGGTAACTGCGAAATACCCGGTTTCCAACGCTGCGCGTTACCAATCAACCTTGTCGACCGGACTGGCATACTGGCAATGCCACTGCTGCTCAGTCGCCCACCACTTCGACCAGTGGCACTCCGCTTGCCGCCGATGGCTGATTCACGCCCAGGTAGTTCGCCAGGGTCGGGGCGATATCATAGGGGGTTACTGCCCTCGCGACGGTGGCCGGTTGCAATCCAGCACCGGCAAACATCACCGGCACAAACGCATCGTAACGCCAGGGTGACCCGTGCGTGGCTGCAACCACCAGGCCGCCGAAATCGTTGACATAGATATTGGGCTCAAACACCACGAAAATATCGCCCGAGCGCCGTGGATGAAAATTGTTCGTGACGCGATGTATCAACTCGGTGTCCGGCACAGCACCAGAACTCAATCCCGAGCTTGATATCACACTGGAAACCCCTGGGAATTTTGCAATTTCTTCGACAAAGACCGCTTCGACTTCGGCCTGGTCCAGCCCCTTACTGCGAATGAGTTCGCGATCGAGATACAGGTAGGGCTGAAAAAATTCCTTGACCAATTCCTCACCCAGGCCGAAACGCTTTTCCAGCGCGGTGGCGATGATCTCCAACATCTTGTTCAGGCCCACGATATCGACATAGTGGGCACTGTGGTTACCCAGCGTTTCCAGATAACCCGGCACCTCCGGTTGACCATGGTCCGCGGAAAGTACAATCAGGGTGTGCTGCAAACCAACCTTTTCGTCTATATAGCGGAACAGCTCCGCCAGAGTGCGATCGAGGTAAGCAATATTATCTTCGCTCTCCAGGCTGGAGGCGCCGAAAACGTGGCCGACGTAATCGGTAGATGAAAAGCTGACGGCGAGATAGTCGGGGATGTCATCTGCGCCAAGTTTTTCGTTATCGATCAATTGCTTCGCAAAATCCAGCGTGAGTTGATCGCCGACCGGGCTCATGGTCAGACGCGTGGTGAAATACTTGTCGTCACCCGCTCCAAAGGGATGTGGAAAGGTACGCCCAAAACCCGGAAAGTCTGTTTCATAGTCGCGATCGTCCGCATCACCAAACTGGTAGGCCGCCGGTTCGTGCATCAACTCCCAGGAACCACCAGCGTAATCCTGGGCCGGTTTGGTCGCGTTCCAGTCAACAACCCATTGCGGATAGGCATCGTAATAATAATTGCTGGTAACAAATTCACCGTTGGCCTTGGAAAACCAGAAGGCCTTGCCCGCCTGTCCGGCCAACGATACTGCTCCACGATCCTTGATCGAAATTCCGAAAATTTTCGCCTGACCGGCATAGTGGGCGGCAAGTTCATCGCTGAAGGTGGTGGACAAGATTGTCCTGGGTGAACGCCCTTCGACTCCGGCGGCTTTCTGCGTCGGGTCGATCTCGGTACTCTTGTCAACGTCGCTATCGGAGCTGAGCAGATGGTAGTCGGCGTCTTCGATGTTGTAAACCAGCCGGCCCAGCGCGCGGTCGAACCAGACGTTCCCGACCATACCGTGCGCCGACGGTGTGGTCCCGGTCGCCAGCGACACGTGACCGACGATGGTTTCGGTAATGGCGTGCTCGTAATGGGCATTGGTGAAGTCGATTCCCTGCTCCATCAGGTAGCGGAATCCACCGTCACCCAGCATATGCGCGAAGCGCCGTGGCAGGTCGCCGCGCAGCGCATCGACGGTGATCTGCACGACCAACCGCGGCGCCTTGTTTGCGTCCCGCTCGTCACTCGCAGCCGCTGGGCTCAATGCCTGAAGTAGCAGGAGCACACAAACAGTCGCCGTAGCAACCAATCGATATCGATCGCTATCAATCTGGATGCGCCCGTCTACTGTGGCGCGCAAATTTCTTGCACGAAGGTTCATCATCCTGTTTCTCCAATGGCTTGTCTTTGGCAGTTAAACCGGCTTAATTCAAAGGAAGCTTGCGAGCCTCTCAAGAATACGCTGTCATGTGCCAGAAGGATTTCTGGTAAAAATGATAACAGAAGGGTTGGCATAACGTCGTAAGATGAATGTACTCAGCGCTCAGATCGGCAAAATATTGTATCGCTGAAAAGCTGTCAAGCTTTAACTCCGAACCCTGGCCTGGGGCTGCGGAAGCAGAAACGCAAGCGATTCGCCTGTGGTCACCAGCGTCGGCGACTATAGGGGTATGGGTGATAGTAGTAATAGTCGTATCTGGGAGCGGGTGCGTAGATAACCTTTGTCTTGACCGGTTCTTCCCACAGGTAAGAATCTCGCACCGCGACCACCGGAAAGCGGTAGTCATACTCGCCGATGGCGCGCACCGTGCTGCCCTCGATACTGCCTACCACCGTCAGCGGACGTCCTGATTTGTAAACAAGTGGATCAACAAATCCGTCGAAACTAGCGATAAAACGACCTTCACTGTCACCGTCGGTGATCGGCTTTTCATCGTCACGCAGCTCCCGACCAACCACAAACACCCAGGTTTTGTCCGCCTTGTTTTCGACCTCGGTGACTACACCACCCCAGCGCACGGTCGACCCTATATAAACATCGGCGGCATTGCGCGCCTGCGCCAATGAAACGTCATCGACTAGCGCCTGGCTGAGGAACGCGGCCGGATTGGCAGCACAGCCGCCACAGGCCGTCAGCACCAGAACAAGACTCACTACCTTCAAGATCTTGGCTTCCCGATAGAATTGGATGATAGAGTTGCCCGATAGATTTCGGTTGCTACTCCAGGGGATTTCAGCTCCCGCAATAAACAGGTATTAGATACCAACACAGGCTCATGCTTCACTTCAATCGGTAACGCGTTGCGGTTTCTGCAACAGCCCACGCATAAACATCGGTGCGATAAAGCCGGCGATCGCCGCAATCCACAGGCCGATCGCAATCGGTGTTGAAAACAGGTACCAGCCGTCACCATCGGAAATCACCATAGCGCGGCGCAACGCATCTTCCATGTTGCCACCGAGCAGGATGCCAAGGATGACCGGCACTGTCGGAATATCGAGCTTGCGCAGAACGTAGCCCAGAATGCCGAAACCGATCATCAGTAGTAAATCAAAATAACTGCCTGACAATGAATAAATGCCAATGAAAGAAATCATGGTAACACCCGGCAAAAGAATCGCCGGCGGCACCTGCAACACACGCACAAAAACCTTCACCATCGGCACGTTCATCAGCAACAGCACGACGTTGGCAATCAGCAGCGAGGCAATGAGTCCCCAGATGACTTCGGGCTGATCGGTGAACAGGGTTGGTCCTGGTGTGATATTCAAGGTCATCAGTAACGCCAGCAACACCGCCGTGGTTCCTGAACCGGGAACACCCAATGTCAACATTGGCACCAGCGCGCCACCGGCGGCGGCGTTGTTTCCTGCCTCGGGTGCCGCAATACCCTTCGCCACGCCGGTCCCGAAGCCACCCTTTTCGCCGGCGATGGACTTCTCCGACATGTAGGCAAGAAAACTGCCCAGGGATGCTCCGGCACCGGGCAGGATGCCTGCCACAAAACCTACCAGGGAAGAGCGCAACATGGTCCAGCGGGTATCGAAAATATCGCGCCAGGGCACGCGGGTCTTCTCCACCTTGATACCGATCGATGAGTTCTTGCCATGGCTTTCAATAAAAAAGAACACTTCGGCAACTGCAAACAAACCAACAATGGCAACCAGGAAGTCGATGCCATCGTAGAGATGCAGGTTGCCACCGGTGAGCCGCGGCATGCCGCTGGTGTTGTCGACACCAATCATGGCAATGCCAAGCCCGATACAGGATGCTATCGCCGCTTTCGCCTGATTATTGCTGGCCATACCGCCCAGGGTACAAAAGGCCAGCAGGTACAACGCGAAGTATTCCGCCGGCCCGAACAAATAGGCGACCCGTGCCAGCAATGGCGCCAACAGCATCAAACCAATAGTCGCTAGCATCGCCCCCACAAAGGAAGCAAAACCGGACAGTATCAACGCGTCGCCGGCGCGTCCGGCCTTCGCCATGGGATAGCCATCCAACGTGGTCATCAGTGCGGGTTCATCACCCGGGATATTGAGCAGGATCGAACTGATACGGCCGCCGTACATAGCGCCATAGTAGACCGAGGTCATCAACACCAGGGCCGAGGTTGCGTCCAGCCCCAGGGTGAACGTCAGAGGAATGAGGATGGCGACACCATTCGAAGGCCCGAGGCCCGGCAAGGCACCAATGATGGTACCGAGAAAACAGCCGATGATGGCGAGCATCAGCGTGTAAGGGGATAGCGCGATCGAGAACCCGAGTGATAAATTAGCCAGTAAATCCATAGCTTCGCCCGGCTAACCGGTCAGCCACCTGGGGAAAGCGACCAGACCGAGTCCAAGCGCAAAACGGAAAATCAGGAACAAACCGATGGCAAGGCTGGCCCCGCTGATCGTCGCAAATCGCGCGCGTGGCGAGATCTGGTAACTCAGGATCCCCGCGACTACCGCTGTCGGTAGCAGGAATCCCAGCGGTTTGAGCGCATAGGCATACGCCACCAGCACGAGCACTGAAAACCCCAGCGCCAGAAAAGTTCGTAAGCCCGGCCACTGTGGCTCAGGGTCGGGTCGAAATACCAGAAACATTGCACTGATGGCGGCAATCACCCCGATACCGATTGGAAAAACCTTCGGGCCCACGGGATCCGCGAGGAAGCTGGTTTGAATTTGGGTGGCGCTCACAATGTAGGCAAGCGCCACCAGCGCAGCGACCAGGCCGAATATCCGGTCGCTGGCCATTACTGAATGACGCCGAGCTCTTTACTCAACTTGCGCACTTCTGCCACCACGCCGTCGATGTAGCTCTGAAAGTCACCGCCAACCTTGGTGAAAGGGGCGAGTCCGTTAGCCGCCATCGCCTGTTTCCACTCAGCCGAATCGGCAACTTTCTGCAAACGTCCCGCCCACATATTAAAGGTGTCATCGGAAACGCCCCTGGGAATGTACAGCCCGCGCCAGTTCACCGCGACCACGTCGAAGCCCTGCTCCTTTGCGGTCGGGATATCTTCAAAGCCAGGAATACGCTCGTCGGTCAACACCGCCAGCACGCGGATTTCGCCCGCTTTCAAAAAACCCACCACTTCGGACATGTCGCCTGTCATCGCCTGGGTAAACCCACCAATGGTCTGCGTGATGGCGTCGGCGCCACCATCGAGACTGATGTACTTCACCTTTCTGATATCGGTAAAGCCCGCACGCCGCAGCAACATCAGCGGTTTTATGTGGTCAAAGCCTCCAGTAGCCGAGCCGCCGGCAAAGGTAACCGATCCCGGATTCGCCTTGATGGCGCCGATCAGGTCGGCCAGCGATGTGAAGGGGCTGTCCTTGGCAACGACGATAACGCCCGGATCGGCGCCGATCGCACCGACAAAACGAACCCGGTCAGCCGTCATGCCTGCATAGGCATTCTGTGCCAGTCGAGTCGAGGTCGCCGACGAAGCGGCGACGATCAGATCTGCATCGTCATTGCGCTCGGCAACGACATGATTGTAGGCAAGGCCGCCGCCCGCGCCCGCCATATTGGTGACCTGTATCGGTTGCTCCACTGCACCGATATCAAACATTATCTTGCCGATCTGGCGACAGGTGAAATCCCAGCCACCACCCGGATTTGCCGGGGCGATACACTCAGCGGCGTGAGCGGGGCTTTGCACACCCGCCGCCAGTAAGACACCAAGTGCCACTACGTTCATTATTCTGCTTTTCATCGTCTACTCCAGGTTTACCGGCAATCTATCCGGTTTAATTTATATCAACAGCAAAGCCTGATTCCTCCAAATTCGAGATTCACTCAGGATTATCGCTACCGACACCACAAGCGCCAGAAGGCTGGCGCCGCGCAATAGCTGGCTTGTTGTTGAACCAGTTTGTCGAATCTATCTTGACGCGAAGTTTCCGGCATTCACACTGTTTTTGCAAATCGCCAGATAAATGGTTGAAGTTGGCAGCAGTTTCGAACGAACGGAGGCGCAATCAACCGGGAGTAGAGTATTTATAATCACCGGTCGTCCACTGATCAGAGTTCGACCACCCCTGCCTGGGATTTCAGAAAGCACTTAAACTGGCGCGCTTAAATGCCCGTCCGTTGCCGTCCGGCGTTGATTAAATTAGCTGCGCAAAAGTAGATTTCAAGAGCGGTTATTCGTTATCATCGGCTTCTATAAGGGCGTCGGTTTAAAAAGCTGTCTCCCAGCTATGGAAAAAGCGACACCAATGACATTGCCTCTTGCGCTGAAGCGAGCTTCAGCCACCTCTGCCACCAACCAACGGAGCCATATCTGCCGCAGGCTACTAGCGCTGCTTTGTCTGGGCCTGTTATCCGTCGGCTGCACGACCATCGGCCCGGATTTTGAAAAACCGGAAGCACCGGTGATGGAGGACTGGACCGACGATAATCCGGTCATCACTCGCGACAGCATCGACCTGCGCAACTGGTGGACGGTATTCAACGACCCGATACTGAACGGGCTTATCGAGGAATCGTTCGCGCAAAACCTGTCGCTACAGTTCACCGGCCTGCGCATCCTCGAGGCCAGAGCACGCCTGGGCGTCGCCGAAGGCAATCGCTATCCTCAGGTGCAGGAGATTGGCGGCACCGTAGCCACCAGCCAGACCAGTGAAAACGGCCCTCTTTCCAACCCGGCGACGAACGACGAGTTCAAAAGTTACGAATTTGGATTCGACGCCGCCTGGGAAATCGATTTCTGGGGACGCATCGGCCGCGGTATCGAGGCAGCGGATGCCAGTCTGAACGCCAGTTACGCCGATTATGACGATGCGCGCGTGAGCCTCGCCGCGGAAGTGGCCAGAGCCTATATCGTCATTCGCACCCTGGAAACCCGACTGACACTGGCACGCGAAAATATACTATTGCAAACGGAAAGCCTGCGGATTGCAACGGTACGCTTCGACAACGGCGGCACCACCAATCTCGACGTGCAACAGGCAAAATCCAACCTTGCCTCCACCCAGGCCAGCATTCCCGCGCTCACGAGTTCGCTTTATCAGGCGATGAACGGATTAGCGGTTTTGCTCGGCAAACCACCCGGCAAGCTGCAGATTTTTTCGTCGATCAATAACGACATTCCAGTTGCGCCGGCGTTTATCGCCAGCGGCATCCCATCGGAATTATTGCGTCGCCGACCCGATATACGCAGCGCCGAATTCCAGGCGGCCAGTCAAAGCGCACTGATAGGAGTTGCCGAAGGTGACCTGTACCCGCGTTTTGCGCTGTTCGGCACGATCGGCCTACAGAGCAGCAATATCGGCGATAACGACGCCGGAGATCTGTTCAATTCAGATAGTGTATTTTTCTCCGCGGGCCCGACCTTCAGCTGGAATATTTTCAACTATGGTCAGATTCGCAACAGGGTACGCGAACAGGATGCACGCTATCAGCAAACGCTGGTGAATTATCAGAATACCGTCCTGCGAGCCTATCAGGAGACCGAAGATGCCATGGTTGGATTTTTGCAGGCACAAAGCGAAGCCGAATTTCGCCAGATAAGTGCCACTGCAGCGCAGCGCGCCACCGAGATTGCCAACATCCAGTATCGCGAGGGTGCTTCCGATTTCCAGAGGGTCATCGACACCGAGCGTACACTGGTCGCGCAACAGGATGCCTGGACCAACGCACGTGGCAGAATCGCACTTAACCTGGTTGCGCTTTACAAGGCACTCGGCGGCGGTTGGAGTCCACCCGATGAAAATTCCAGTGATCAGGACTACGTGTCCGCAGAAACGCGCCAGGTCATGATCGAACGCACCAACTGGGGCGACTTACTGGAATCTCCGCCTGTTGAGAATCAACCCGATGAAACCCAACCGAAAGCAGCCCCACAATAGTACAGAGACAGCTAATGATTCCCCTTAAAATTGAACTACGTGGCATTTTCCTGTCAGGCCTGATGCTTTTTGCCGGCATGCTGACTGCCTGCGGTAATGACCCGGAGTCCGAAGTCGAGGATGTAGTGCGTCCTGTCAAGTTGATGACGATCGACATCGACGGCGTTGGAAAAACTCGGGAATATCCCGGTACCGTATCGGCCACGCAGTCGGTTGAACTCGGTTTCGAGGTCGCTGGAAAGATCGTCGAACTACCGATATCTGATGGCCTCGCCGTAAATAAAGGCACATTATTGGGGAAACTGGACGAGTCAGACTTCCTCGCCGCGCGTGAATTAGCTGAAGCGAATCGCAAGGCGGCTGATTCAGCCCATGAACGTGCCAAGCGCATTTTTGAGCAAGGGGCCGGTTCCCAGGCCGAGGTCGATAGAACCTTGCGTGATATCGACGTCGCCAAACAGGAGCTGACAAAAGCCCAGAAGGCACTGAATGACACGGTACTGAAAGCACCGTTCAGCGGCATGGTGTCGCGCAAAATTGCCGATAATTTTCAGAATGTGCAGGCCAAGCAATCGATCCTGTTGCTGGAGGATATTTCCAGCCTTGAACTCGATGTCAATGTTCCTGAACAGGATTTCTCAGGCCTGACACCAGGACTGTCACTGAAGCAGCGTACCGAACGCGTCAAGCCCGAAATCCGCGTCAGTAGTATAGCCAACCGCAGCTTCAAGGCACGCCTGATTTCCTTTGAAACCTCGGCCGACCCGGTCACGCGAACCTATCGCGCGACTTTTGCCTTTGAAAATCCCGACGACATCCACGTGTTACCCGGTATGACCGCAAAAGTGGTGTTGCACATACCGCCTGGAAAATCCAGCACGACTGGCGGCCAGGGTCTGTTAATCCCGGCTACGGCCGTTGTGGTCGACATCGATGGCAGTGCCTACCTGTGGAAATTTGATCCCGGCAGTTCACAGGTCAGCAAAGCGATCGTGACCATAGGTGACATGAGCGGCGCCAACATTCGCGTGTTGAGCGGACTACAGGGCGGAGAGCAAATCGCGACCGCAGGTGCAGCTCATTTGCACGAAGGCATGAAAGTCCGGCCGCTTGGCGAATAGTAAACTGGCAGAATCAGACAAAGGGTAGCTTGTGAATATTGCACAGTTTTTTATCGAACAACGCATTACCACGCTGGTATTGACGTTCGTTATGATCGGTGTCGGCATGCTTTCCTACCAGGAGCTCAGCCGACTCGAAGACCCTGAGTTCACCATCAAAGATGCGCTGGTGATCACCGCCTACCCCGGCGGCTCGGCGGCAGAAGTCGAAAAGGAGATTTCCGACCCGCTGGAAATAGCGGTGCAGAACATGGGTCAGGTGAAACACGTGGTATCCCGCTCCGATCGCGGTCTGTCGACCCTCACCGTTACCATGAAAGATAAGTACGACAAGGACAAATTGCCACAGGTCTGGGACGAGTTACGCCGCAAGATCGGCGACGCGCAAGGCAATTTACCACCGGGTGCCGGGGTGCCACTGGTCATCGACGACTACGGCGATGTCTACGGCATTTTCATCGCAGTCTACGGCGATGGTTACAGCTATGCCGAGCTGAAGGATGTCGTTGACATGCTGCGCCGCGAACTGTTGCTGGTGCAGAATGTCGGCAAAATTGATACCTTCGGCGAGCGTGTGGAGGCGGTTTACGTCGAACTCAAACGCGATCGGATGTCGCAACTGGGCATCTCAGAAGCGGCGATCATCAATGAGTTACAGCAGAAAAACGTGGTTGCCAACGCCGGCAGTGTTCGGGTAGGCCCCGAATTTATCACCATCACGCCAACTGGTGGCATTACTGCCGTCGAACAGTTCGAGTCGATTTTGATAGCCGGCGGCGTAAACCAGATCTATCTGCGCGACGTGGCCAACGTCAGGCGTGGATACGTCGAACCGCAGAACAGCCTGATCCGTTATGACGGCAATGCATCTATCGGTCTCGGTATTTCGACAGTCTCCGGTGGCAATGTCGTGAAAATGGGTGAAGCGCTGCAAAAACGGGTTGATGAGCTCAGGGAGCGCATACCCATCGGCATCCAGGCTGGCTACGTATCCGTGCAGTCAAAGGCCGTGACCGTTGCCATCAGCAGCTTTATCATCAGCCTTCTGCAAGCGGTGGCGATCGTCATCGTGGTGCTACTGTTTTTCATGGGCCTGCGCAGTGGAATCCTGATCGGTTTCGTCTTGTTGCTGACGATTGCCGGCACCTTCATTTTCATGGCACCGATGGAGGTCGCGCTGGAACGCATTTCCCTCGGCGCACTGATTATCGCGCTCGGCATGCTGGTCGACAATGCGATCGTGGTGGTTGATGGTGTACTGGTGCGCCTGCAAAAAGGTCAGGAAGTCAAACAGGCGGCCATCGACGTGGTCAAACAGACCGCTTTGCCTTTGCTCGGAGCGACTGTCATCGCAATTCTCGCGTTTGCGGCGATCGGCACATCAGAAGATAAAACCGGTGAATTCTGTCGCTCGTTGTTCCAGGTAGTGCTGGTTTCGTTGCTACTGAGCTGGGTGACCGCCGTCTCGATCACGCCCCTGCTGTGCGTCATGTTCCTCAAACCGCCCAAGCCGGGCGAAGAATTGAAAGATCCCTACGCCAGCCGCTTGTACAGCATCTACAAAAACCTGTTGCGCACAGCTATACATCGCAAGGTAGTCGCTCTTGGACTGGTGGCCGGCATCTTTGCCAGCTCGCTATGGGGTTTCGGCTTCGTTGAGCAAAGTTTTTTCCCACCCTCGACGCGTCCGCAATTCATGGTCGACCTGTGGCTGCCGCAGGGTACTCACATCGATCAGATGACGGCGACGGTGGAGTCGATAGAAGATCGTATACAGGAACTTGACGGCGTCACCCACGTCACCTCGCTGGTCGGAAAAGGCGGCATGCGCTTCCTGCTGACCTATACGCCGGAAAAAACCAACAGCGCCTATGCGCAACTGCTGGTCGACGTCGAAGATCCCGAGTACCTCGACGTCCTGCTGCCCGAGGTGGAGCAATATCTTGATGATACCTTTCCCGACCTGGTCGGCTATGCCTCCCGCTTCCAGCTCGGGCCCGGTAGCACCGGCAAGATTCAGGCGCGCTTCAGTGGGCCCGATCACAACGTGTTGCGTCAACTGGCAGCGCAAACCAAGGAAATCTATCGGGCAGATGGTGACGCCAAGGGAATCCGCACCGACTGGCGCCAACGCGTGAAACTGCTGCGCCCGACCATCGCAGAAGAACAGGCCAATGTGAATGGCATCACCCGCACCGACGTCGCCAATACGATACTGAGGGCGTTCGAGGGCGGGATTGTCGGTGTTTACCGCGAGAATGATTTGTTGTTACCGATTATCATGCGCGCCGAAGAAGAATACCGCTCGGATATTGCCAGCATTCAGAACCTGCAAATCTGGAGTCCCGCAGCCGGCGCGATGATTCCCATGCGCCAGGTGGTTTCAGGTTTCGAATCGACCTTTGAAGACGAGATCATCCAGCGCCGCAATCGTAAGCCAACCATCATTGTTTTCGCCGATCCGATCGAGGGCCTCGCCAGCAACCTGTTTGCCCGCGTGCGTGGCAAAGTCGAAGCGCTAGAGCGGCCACCCGGCTACGAACTCGAGTGGGGCGGTGAGTATGAAGATGCAGGGGACGCACAGGGCGGACTGGCTGCCAACCTGCCGATGTTCATTCTGGCCATGATTTTGATCACTATCATGTTGTTCAATTCGCTGAAGCAACCGCTGATCATCTGGCTAACCGTGCCGCTCTCGCTGATCGGCGTAACGGCCGGACTGCTGTCCACCGGGCAGCCATTCGGCTTTATGGCGCTGCTCGGTTTACTCAGCCTGATTGGTATGTTGATCAAAAACGCCATCGTGCTGATCGACGAAATCAATCTGCAATGGGCTGAAGGCAAGGAGTTACTGGACGCTATTATGGATTCGGGCGCCAGCCGCCTGCGGCCGGTATTGATGGCTGCGTCGACGACCGCGCTCGGATTGATTCCGCTGCTGTTCGACGCGTTCTTCGTCTCCATGGCGGTCACCATTATTTTCGGCCTTGCATTCGCGACCTTGCTAACCATGGTCGTGGTACCCGTGCTTTATGCCACCTTCTACAAGCAGCCTGCGACAGCCGACGCCGAAGTTGCTGCGGTCTGACACCACACGAGTAGGTATAACCAAAGGAACATTGCGCAGGACCAGGTGGAACGCCCGGATAAGGAGGTGCTCTTCAGGGGTGGATTGCGTGGCGCGATACAGCTGGCGTCAAACCCGCGACTACCGCTTTATTCTGCAATTCGCGTAGATGTTTACCCCCTGCTGCCTTACCTGTGCCTCATCACCTTTAGCAAAAAATTCCAGGCCCTCAGCATTCATATACTTCTCTCCCGATGCGCTGCGTTTTCGCTGCAAACGATAGGCTGTTCGGGTTTGATCATCACTGAACATGATTTCCGAGTCGTTCAATCGCAACCTTTGATCGCCCTGCACATACTCATGGTAGCTAACCGAGAAACGCTTGCCGTCATCACAGGCATAGCCGACTCGTTTAGCCACAGCTGCTGCGTCCGCAGCGGCATCGTCGTCGAGACAGCGCGGTTGTTGATAAACAGCACAGGCCATGCGGGTACAGGCCGCCATTTTGCCGGGGTCACGGCGGCAGTTGTTGCAACCATCGAAAAAGGATCGGCAGTCATCACCAATGATGGTTTTCCAGCTGTTCATATCGAACACCGGCTCAACAGAGGCTGACTGGCTGGTTGCAGAATCGGCGTTCACCACGGGATCCTCTTTGGCGATGCAGGCTGCCAGCAGAAAGGCTGATATCAATACAATGGCAAACCGCAGGTATGACCTGTTGCCGCTGAAATTCATGGTCACGCTATCCTCGACTAATTGCTGTTTGAGTCTGCCCCGGTTCACCGGCATAGATCATTCATGGACAACCCTTCCAGTTTCGCGCCCGTTACAATCAGGACAGTGAATCCTGGCGGAACTGGCTGGGTGATTTATCGTACCAGCGTTTGAAGGCACGCGAAAAATTGGCCGGCTCGGTGAAACCCAGCAGAAACGCAACCTCGTTGAACGAATACTGCGGATCGCGCACGTATTGCAAACCCAGCTCGCGCCGCGTCGACTCCATCAACTGGGTAAAACTCATGCCCTGCTCCTTGAGTTTGCGTTGCAGGCTGCGCTGACTGATGTTGATCGATGAGGCGATGTCTGACTCGCTTATATGCCCACCCGGTAAACGTTCGATCAGCTTCGAGCGCACGCGCATACCAAGATCACCGTGATCCAGCTGCGCGAGGTAATCGGTAGCGATGCGATCATTGATGCGCACCAGTTCGGGATTGGCAGTCGCCAGCGGCTCCCTCACTATCGCAGGATCAATCGACAGCGCGTTTTCGTCCTGCGCATACAATACCGGAGCCTGAAACAACTCTGCAAAGCGCGCATGGCAACTCGGAGTATCGTGTTTTATCGTGACCCGCTGCAATCGAAATTCAGCGCCGTAAGCGGCTCGACACATGATTAAAAATACCGCCAGAGCGGCATCTAAAGCCGCATCGATCGGCGCGGGTTTTACCCGTCTGGCATCAAAAATCACCTTGTATTGATCTTCCGTGTTATCGATACGTATCACGCCTTGTGCCGCGGTGTTGACAATGCGGGTGTAACGCATGGCACAGTGGAAAGCCTCTTCGAGGTTGGCGCTCGCCAGCCAGGAATAACCCAGCGCGTGCATGGTTGTCGGGTGCCAGAAGCTCGCGACGGTCAGACCGAAACAGGGATCCTCACTGGCGGCGCGCGCAGTTTGCCAAAGCTTCGCGACCGACGCTGACGAAAAGCGTGCCAGTGGATCGCGTAATCTGGAATGCTCGAGACCGGACTCAGCGAACAATTTTTCACTGTCCAGTCCGTATGAATCGATCGCCCTGGCGATCATCAACACCCATGAAGAGAGTGCAGAATAGTGAGAACTAATAGGCATTTTAACCAGAGTTCTAGACCGGGATAAGCAATTGGCGCCCACGGATTAAGCGCATTAAACCAACGAAATACCTGGTGACGCAACAACGAATTTGTCTGCGGGAGATAACTATGCTCTTTACACTGCCGCCTGACGGCAAATCACAAAGAACTATAAACGAAATTATGCCCTGCGTTGGTATCGGTCTGCAGCCCCTGACCTCGCAAAGACGGCTCAATGCGCCAGTTCAAATCGCCGGATTGCTTCGGCATTGAAACTGAAACCGGTGCCCGGGCGGGTGGGTATATCGATCATGCCATCGCGAATCACCATTGCTTCGTTGAACAAGAGCGCATACCACGGCATGTGTTCGACCGAGACACAATTTGGTTCGGCACCGGCGATGCACAGACTGTGCTCGGTAAACAGATGTGTGGAAACCGGGATATCATGTGCCGCGGCAAGCGCACAGGTGCGCCGCATTTCACTCAAACCACCGATTCGTTGCAGATCCGGCATCAATACGTCAACCGCGTGTGCCTGCAGAATGTCGCGCATGCCGTAGCGGGTATACTCGGTTTCACCGGCTGCAATTGGCGTCATCAGCGCCGTGCGCACTTCGGCACAACCGCGTAAATCATGATAGGGCACGGGCTCTTCAAGCCAGCCCAACTCAAAGGCCTCGAGTTCACGTCCCAGGCGAATCGCCTGCTTGACACTCAGAGCCTGATTGGCATCGGCGAGTAATTCAATATCGGGACCGATCGCGTCACGCAAGGCGCGCACGCGCTCAACATCCTGCTGAATGTTTGCTGAACCCACTCGAATCTTCATCGCCCGAAAACCCGCTGCGACAAATCCAGCCGCTTCGGCGACACACTCATCGATCGACTGCGAGAGCCACAGGCCGCCGCTGGCGTAAGTTTTTACACGGTCCCGGCAGGCACCAAACAGCTTGTGCAAGGGTTGTTCGGCCGCCTTGCCGATCAGATCCCAACAGGCAGTATCGATCGCCGTGAGTGCGGCAATCGAAAACCCCTTGTGGCCAATCGGGTTCATTTCATCCCACATCGCCTGACCAATCGCGCCGACATCATGCGGGTCCCTGCCCTCGACCTGATGGCTGAAACTCAACAGCATTTCATTCAACACCTTGAGTCGCACCCCATTCAAGGTAAACACATAACTCTCACCGACCAGGCCCTGATCGGTTTCCAGTTCCAGCAACACGCAGCCGACACTGCGCATCTGGTGAATGGCGGTGGCGATTGGCCGCTCGAAAGGCACATCGACCAGGCGGGTTTTGAGGCGCGTAACTTTCAAGTTAGTTTTGGCAACTTAGTTCTTGTAGGATGGATCGGCGCGGTCGCAACGGCGCTTGAGTGCTGGCCATTCGTACTTGCCGGGCGAAAACGATTCATACTGTTTGCAGGACATTTCCCACAGCGCAGCCGTCGCTGGTTCGAGTTCGAGCCCGGAGGCCTGCGCCTGCACCGCGACTTCACACATGCGAATCATGTAATACATATTCATGAAGGCTTCGCCCGCGGTTTCCCCGACCGACAGGAAGCCGTGGTTACGCATCACCAGCACCTTGCCATCGCCGAGATTTTCGGCAATCCGAAAACGCTCGTCCAGGTCGACCGACAACCCTTCCCAGTCGTGGTAACCGATTTTGCCGTACAGCATCGACGAATCCTGCACCCAGTAAGGAATCCCATCCTTGAAAGCAGTTGCCGCAAGCGCGCTCGGTGGATGCGCGTGAAACACGAACTTGTTGTGCGGATGATGCAGGTGAATCGCGCTGTGAATGACGAAACCTGCCGTGTTGACGTCCGGTGGTCCTTCCAGCACCTTACCCTGCTCATCAACCTTGATGAGGTTGGAGGCGGTCACCTCTTCATACAACAGGCCGAAGCGGTGCATGAAAAACGTGTGCTCAGTGCCGGGTGCACGTGCGGTAATGTGGTTCCATACAGTATCGTCCCAGCCAAACATTTGCGTCAGGCGGAACATCGCGGCGAGATCGACACGCACTTCCCATTCGTCGGCAGTCGCCGTGACCGCGCCTTCTGCGCTGGAAAAATCTTCTGCTGTCATTTCACTCATAGTGGTCACTCATGTAAGTTAATCATGTTGTTAAAGGGGCGCATCAAGCCTGTAGAAATGTATTGTTGTCTTCTTCGAGCAGGCGCACCGCTCGCAGATGATTGGCATCGAAGCCGTAGGTTTCCATAGCGCGAGCGTAAGTAGCAGTGGTGAGATCGCACATCGGCAGGCGAATGTCGAGGCTCGCTGCCATCTCGGCCGCCAGTTTCATGTCCTTGTGGGCAAGTCCAACGGTAAACGACGGATCATAATCGCCCTTCAGGATCGGCGGTCCATAACGATCGGCCACGTAGGATCTGCCGGTGCTGTTCTGAATGATATCGAGCATCTGTTGTGGCTCGACACCACCCTTGACACCCAGCATCAGCGCCTCGGACAGTGCCAGTGAATGCAGGTAGCACAGCACCACCTGGGCGATCTTGGCGGAGTATCCCGAACCGTGATCACCGAGCAGGCTGACTCGCCCACCGATAATCTTGAGTAATGGCTGGTAACGCTCGAACACCGCCCGCTCACCACCAACCAGGATCGTCAGATTACCGGCACGAGCACCCTCGTCGCCACCCGACACCGGTGCATCCAGAAGGTCGATCGCGAACGTTTGCGCGGCCACGCGTATTTTTTCCGCGACCGCCAGATTGTTGGTGCTGAGATCGATCCAGGCAGCAGCGGATTTCATCTGCGCAACGAATCCGTTATCGCCCAGGGCAACCTCCTCGATCTGTTTTGGTCCGGGTAGCGAAGTCATCACCACATCAGCATCACGCACGGCGTCGGCAACATCGACAGCCATGCGCGCACCGGCTGCGCACAGGATCTCGCAACGCACTGGATCGATATCAAATACGCTCAGCTGATGCTGGCCGCCGCGCTGCAGGTTCTGCGCCATGGGGTTGCCCATCACGCCCAGTCCGATAAAACCGATATTCATGTTGTTACTCCAAACGGTCCGGTTAATTTACTCTTGCATATTAATTAAGTAAAACGAATATAATTGATCAGTTAAATCGATTATATTTGATTAACTGCAGCATTCCAGGATCCAGCAATGAACACCGAATCGATGCGCGCCTTCCTTGAAATCGCCGCCACCGGTAGCTTTCAGAACGCCGCCGAACGGCTCAACATCACCCAGTCGGCGATCAGTGCCCGTATCAAGACCCTCGAGGAGCGTCTCAACCGCGTATTGTTTACCCGCAAGCGCAGCGGAATCGAACTCACCGATGCCGGCATTCGCTTCCAGCGTCATGCACAAAACTGCGTACAGTCCTGGGAGCGGGCACAACAGGAAATCGCTCTGCCAGCGGGAATCGACAACCTGTTCAGCCTCGGCCTGCAAATCAATCTATGGGATCGGCTTGCCATCAACTGGAGCGAGTGGATGGCGCAGCAGGCTCCGCAGACCGCGACACGTATCGTCTGCGACTACTCCGAAAAACTGGTGAGCCAGGTGCGCGAAGGCGCACTCGATGTAGCTCTGGTTTACTCGGCACGCCAGGGTGGTGGGCTGGATATCCAGGATTTCGACGAGCAGGAATTGATACTGGTGTCGACCGAGCCGCGTGAACTCAATGTGCAATGGACGCCGGGGTTTATTTTTGTCGACTGGAGCGATGACTTTGCCAGTCAGTACAGCGCTGCCTTCGCCGACTCGCCGCAACCCCGGCTGTCGGTAAGCTCATCAATAATCGCACTCGAACATATCCTTAAACACGGAGGCTCCGCCTATCTCGCGCTGGACGATATACGCAGCCTGCTCGATGCCGGCACATTGCATCGCGTTGCGAGGGCACCGGTGTTTCTGCGCAAGAGCCAGCTGGTTTACCTGCGAGATAGTCCACTGCGGGACATCATCGATGTGGCAATAAGCGGTATGCGCCAGCTGGCTTAGACTGGAATAGTGATCTCCGGGATCGGTTACGGGTTCTTCTGCTGCTCAATAATCATATTTGGCATCACCCATGTGTGGCCTGACACTGCCATCAAACCCGATGGAATATCGCAGCCAGTACTTTCACCTTCGATGTCGCGAATCATCCGCTACAACTGCGCCCTGATTTAGTGCGCCCAGAATAAACATCCAATATACTGCGCTTTCATATTCGGGGTCATGTCGATGACCTGAAACCCGTTCAGCAATTTTATAATCCGGTATTTCATCTATGGCAACTTCGCTCAATCTTCTGCTCAATGGCCGCTCACATAAAACGCTGAAAACAACCAGCATCGTTTTAATAGTGATCGGCATTGTTGGTATCGCCCTGCCCCAGTTTCTGTCTATGGCCATCGCCCTGTTTGCGGGCTGGCTGCTGCTATTCGCAGGTACTATTGCAATGTTCATCACCTGGCACGGATTTCGCGATCGCTGGGTCTCCTGGCTCAAACCATTTGTGCTGGTCGCCGTCGGTTTACTGATCCTGTTGAATCCGCTTGCGGGCACCGCGGCACTGGGCTTGATGCTGGCTATTTATTTTCTCTTTGACGGATTCGCCGGCGTTGGATCTGCCTGGGAAATGCGCCCGCAGAAGGGCTGGGGCTGGATGATGTTCAACGGCATCACATCACTGTTACTGGCCGCCATTTTTATTCTCGGCTGGCCCTTCACCAGCGCCTGGCTTATCGGCCTGTTTATCGGCTTCAGCCTGCTTATTGACGGCTTTTCGCTGTTGATGCTGTGCCTTGCAACCCGGCCCGTCGAAGATTGATATCCGAACTGCCCTCACCAGGCCCACGAGCGTTGGCCGCGATGCTCAATGCCGCGGTCATCGAGCACACCAAAGCGCGTTCCCAGGGTTTTTACTGGATGGTTTCCGGGGCGTGAATCGGTTGATCAACACTTTCTCAGCTGGGATCAGACCAATTCGGTTGATCTCGGACAGGTTGACATGGGAATTGCCGATATTCGCCATAATTTGTTGAGACACAATCCCATTAACTGATATCATGCGCTCCATCGAAACCGGTCGTTATCCGGCTTCAGATCACCTACTTATTTTTAACTCCTCACACTCTAAAGAACCTCTTATGAAAAAGCACTTATTAGCCATAGCTACCCTGCTGGTATTTATTTCCGGCTGCGCATCCACTAGCGTCACCAAAGACATCATGATCGAGACCGACGTCGATCCCAAGGCCAACCTCGGCGGTTACAAAAGCTACACCTGGCTCGGAGCCGCGGCCATCGTCTTCGATGAACATGGACAATGGAAAGCACCCCAGTTCAACGTCGGTACCGAAATCAAATTCCTCGTTGATCGTGAGCTGCGCGCACACGGTATGAGCGAAGATGCAGTCAATCCTGATCTGGTTGTTGCCTACTCCGTCGGCATCGACATGGACAGCATGGAGATCAAAACCGATCCGGAAAATGATCTTGAAGTGCTTAAAAACATCCCAAAAGGTGGACTTACCGTTATCCTGGTCGATGCTCAAACCGGTCTCGCCGTCTGGGCTGGCGTAGCAAGAGCTGAACTTCAGGATAATCCGACCATCGAGACCAGCAAGAAACGTCTTGATTATGCCGTTTCCGAAATGTTTTCCAAACTGCCTCACTAGAACAGGATCCGCGCTATCCAGCTGCATAAGCGCAGCGCGGAGCCATTGCAGGATTTCCTGCAAGCTGTTGCAACAGGCTTGCTTAGATCACCGGATAAGGTTCACAAACCTGAGCCTTATCCGGCCTGAGTCATAGTGGCTCTGAGTCTGCTGAAATATCTTC
Organism: Gammaproteobacteria bacterium; assembly: GCA_024686195.1. Classification (GTDB taxonomy): domain Bacteria; phylum Pseudomonadota; class Gammaproteobacteria. The sequence goes on from JAIBDO010000013.1 coordinate 25,777, forward strand.
CCGACACCGTTATCCAGCTAGCGCCAGAATCTTGCTGGTTGAATTCTCGCAGCGCTCAACTGAGCCTTATCACTGAGGCTAACGGGCATACCGGGTTGGCCGTTGGATAATACCTGAAGTTCCCCACCGCCATAGTCACGTAGACATCCTTAAGTCATTTCCCGGGGTCACCGACGTCGAAACTTGTCGGCTCCGCGCAGCCTGGCCCGCAGACCGTCATCCTGCAAAGCCCGAAGACTATGCGCAGTGCCTTCCATGTGGCGCGCCATATTTTCAAAATTTTCCGGTGCGCCTGTCAGTTCATTCAACTTTTGCGTCAACGGGCTGATGTATTGCCGATAGATAAACCACATGATACCGATCAGCGCCAACGCAATGATGGCGATCAATGCGACGCTATACACAATCAGTTTCTGCAGCGCTGCATCAAGCGCCGAATTCACCAGTTGCGTGGCATTGCGGGTAGCCAGCGGCAGCGATTCGGTAATCATGGCAACACTCGACTGCGCCGCCTGTAAACTGCTCGACATGTCCGCCAGTGGCGCGCGCGCGTCATCGATCATCTGCGGCAGGCGATCACCCAGATCCTGCACGCTGCGCGGTAACTGCTGTGCCAGTTCGGTCAACGCGACACTCGCCTCGCGGCTACTGACGACCGCATCCAGCAGAATTTTCCTCTGCTCGTCGTCAAGCTCAGCACTGTCGGCAGATAGCTGTTCGATGGCGAGCCCCAGGCGATCAATGGAACCGGCCAGCGATGCCGAGGCCGCCGCCAGCCCGGCGCTATCGACCACCACCCGTTCGACGTTGATGCTCAGGTATTCTGCAGGACGAGCAGAATCCTCAACCAGCGGGCTCTCAGCTGCAACGGCCAATACCGTGCCGGGCTTAACCAATATCAACAAAACCGACAACAGCAGGATTTTATTCATTCTCGAGCTCTCCAGAGCAAACGTTCATAAGTCAGGACATACCAGGCTTCCACAGGCACAAATCGATGCCAATCTGTGGACCGCTATCTGGCGGTATCTCTGTACTACTGTCAATCAGGCTGAGCGCAAGCGACACGGTGGATTCAGCCGGATGCCATAACAAGATTCAGTCGAAAAATTCACTAACATGATCCGCGAGCGCCAGCGAGGAAGTCAACCCGGGTGATTCGATGCCGAACAGATTGATCAGCCCGGCCACTCCGTGTGTGCGTTCGTCCTGTATGACGAAATCGGCGGCCGCTGATCCTTTACCGTTAATCTTCGGGCGGATGCCCGAATATGCGGGTAATAAGGAGTTATCGGGTAATTCCGGCCAGAAGCTGCGGATGGCCTCATAAAACGTTTCACCTCGCTGCGGATCAACTTCATAGTCGAGCTCATCGACCCATTCCACATCCGGGCCGAAGCGCAGGTTTCCCCCGATATCATGGGTGACATGGACCCCGAGGCCATACTCATTGGGAACCGGGTATATCAACGAGCTGAACGGTGACTTGCCGGCGTAACTGAAGTAGTTGCCTTTGGCGTAGCGATAGGTCGGCAGTGTTTCAAGCCTGATACCATCGATGGCATGGGCTAGCCGATCACTGCCGAGACCGGCGCAGTTAACCACCGTGGTGGCGGCCATCTTGAAGCTGCTATCTCCGCTTTGCAGTTCCAGCTCCAGCACGCCGTTAGTGGCTGACCCTGCCGTCACCGCAGTGTTGAAAACGACGACGCCGCCCGAGTTTTCAAG
>JAIBDO010000147.1 GCA_024686195.1 Gammaproteobacteria bacterium
CAAAACCCTGATGCATCCAGAATCCGACTACGGTCGGATGATTGGGGGACTATTCGCGAATGCCTCGGCGGCTTCGCCGCCTGCGGTTTACTTCGCGAATAGTCCCCCAATCATCCACCTTCTCTCGACCAGAACGAATGTCATGGGGGTTGTGCTTAAGTAAGTACCATTAAGCCCAAACCCTGTTTTTCTATGCATGTGACTCTGTAAATTGCGCTGATTCCGCGTTAAACAATAACAGGCTACCCTGGCGCGTAACCACTGCGACGTGATATTCGCTCGGTAGTGGCCAGTAGCTCAGGTGCAAACCGCTCGACCTCATCCGCACTGGTTCGATCAACCAGCGACCACAATGAGAGACAGGCCGTGACTTCGCCCTGGATATCGCGAATCGGTGCAGCCATACCAATTACCTGGAAATGCTCCTCCTGCACTGCCAGGCCATAGCCTCGATTGCGGGTAACCTCAAGTTCGGATTTCAGTCGTGCTGGATCCTGAATGGTGTATTCAGTCATACGCTCAAATTGTAATTTATCGATCATTTGCTCACATCGATGAGACGACATGCTGGCCAGAAATACCTTGCCTGCGGCCGTGCAATGCAACAATGCATGATCGCCGGGATGTGAAGCTATACGAAACGGGACTGAATTCAGGGTGCGCATGTAAAGCACCGAATCGTGATCCAGAATTGATATCGCGGCATTCATGTTTGAATGCTCACACAGCGCATCAAGCTCGGCTGACGGATCCATTTGCATGTCCATTCCATTCCAGATAGCCCTGCCCCATGCATTTAGTCTTGGACCTACCTGATAGGTTTTATTCAGCTGGTCATACTCAACCAGCTCTTCACTCAGCAATACCGACAGAATTCGATGAGCCGAACTTTTTACCAGACCGGAAGTCTCGGTAATCTCCTTGAAACCGAGCGGTCGCCGGGCATTTGAAAGGATATCAATGACGGCGGCACACTTGGCGACGATAGAACTCTCACTGGCTCGAGCCATAGTGCAATGCTCCTCAACATCTAGATTCAAATTGACGACTAAAGTCAGCTCTCTTATATACGTGATCAGTAGCTGCCGATCGTCAATGCCGCGACCTGTCCTGAAAGCAGGAACAGGGCTGCCTATACGCATTGACAGCTTGTTGCAATTCCGTATAGTCTTGTAATGTAACACCGTTGTTCCGCAAAATGGAACTGTTAAATAATAACCATCCCCTGAGCACGGTGAACACATTGATTTTGAACTGATTCATCCCCCCGGAGCATTTCAAATGCCTTGTGTGAGGCTGACAGTGTCTATAGGCTTCCAAGCAGCTATTACAAAATTAGAATTTAAAACCAAATACCAATCTGAGGAGTTCGATCATGAAAAAACTATTAACAGCACTGATTGTGGGAGCGTCTATTCTGCTCTCCACTCAACCTGCACGGGCGATGGACGAAATTACTGTTGCTTATTTCCTGGAATGGCCGATGCCTTTCCTGGCCTCCAAGGCTGATGGCAGCTATGACAAGGCCTTGGGCGCCAAGATCAATTGGCGTTCATTCGAGACCGGTACCGCGATGTCTGCGGCCATGGCCTCGGGCGACGTACATATCTCGGTCAGCCAGGGTGTGCCGCCATTCGTCGTTGCCGCGTCTGCCGGCCAGCCGATCCAGGTGGTCGATGTCGCCGTCAGCTACTCTGACAATGACAACTGCGTCATCGGCACAAACCTGGAAATTGACAAAGACAACGTCATGGAACTCAAGGGCAAGAAAGTTGCCGTTCCACTGGGAACCGCAGCCCACTACGGCTTCCTGCGTCAGATGGATCATTTCGGTATTCCGCTGTCGAGCCTGACCGTGGTCAATATGCCGCCTCCTGAAGGTGCAGCTGCGCTCGCACAGGGTGCAGTTGACTTTGCCTGCGGTTACGGTGGTGGTCTCACGCGCATGAAGGAACACGGCAACACATTGTTGACCGGTGCAGAGAAGGAAGCACTCGGCATCCTCGTGTTCGACGTCACCTCGGCACCCGCAACTTTCATATCAGAGAATGAAGAACTGCTCGCCAAGTTCCTCGCAGTCACCGCCGCTGCTAATGACAAGTGGAACGCCACCAAAAGCGATGCCATGTTGAAAGTGATCGCCAAGGAATCCGGTATGGATTACGCTGGTGCCAAGTCGGCAATTTCAACCATGAAGTTCCCGTCAGCCAAAGACCAGTTGTCCAAGACCTGGCTCGGTGGCAATGCGCAGATGTTCATGAAAGGCGTAGCAGACGTTTTCGTCGAAGCCGGCAGCATCGATAGTGCCCTGCCCAGCTACGAAGATTCAGTCAACACGGCACCCCTGGCCGCAGCTACAAATATGTAAAAGACCATTTGGATACAACGCGGGTATACTCGCGTTGTATCCAATAATTAAAAAATCAACCCGGGGGGGATTGAATGTCAACTCTATCGATCGACAATGTATCCATGCGCTTCGATATACCGGATGGCTCGCACATCCAGGCGCTGAAAGATATCACGCTGGAACTGAAGACCGGGGAGCTGATGAGTGTGCTCGGTCCCTCCGGCTGTGGCAAAAGTACCTTACTCAATATCATCGCGGGTTTCATGGCCCCCACCGAAGGAAAGCTGACCCTCAATAATGTGCCCATTACCAAGCCCGGTGCGGAACGCGGCATGGTTTTCCAGCAGGGTGCCCTGTTCGACTGGATGAGCGTTCGTGAAAACGTCTCCTTCGGCCCGCGAATGGGTGGACAGTCACCTTCTGAATACGATGAAAACGTCGACCATCTACTCGACGTCGTCGGTTTGCAGGATTTCAAGAGCAAGGCCGTTTACGAACTCTCGGGCGGCATGCAACAGCGCGTTGCGCTAGCTCGCTGCCTCGCCAATAAGCCTGACGTCATTCTGATGGATGAACCGCTGGGTGCACTCGACGCACTGACGCGCGAAAAAATGCAGTCACTCGTGTTGAAGCTCTGGAAAGAAACCGGCAAAACAATAGTTCTGATTACGCACTCGGTCGAAGAAGCGCTGTTGCTGGGTGAACGTTTGCTGGTCATGGCACCGCGCCCGGGTCGTATCCACAAAGAATACCGCCTCCCCTTTGCCGATATGGGTGTCGGTGCCGATCTTCGCGAAATCAAGAAGCATCCCGACTATGCCCCCACGCGAGAAGAAATTCTGTCGATGATCTGGAACATGGAAGAAGAAATCATGGGCCGCACCGAAGGAGAGAAATCATGATTGTCCTGCTTATTTATATCGTGATCTTTATTGTTGCCTTCGTAGTAGTGCGTCTGATTACGCAACGGATGACTGCTATTCACGATTTCACCTCGCTGAAGACCGTCACCTTTGGTGACGAGAGTACCGTCAGACCAAATCGCTGGGCGAGCATCATCTCGGTTGCTTCGGTGTTCCTGATCTGGGGCGCTTTCACCGGGTCACACTGGACGCCAGTGCACGTTCCCGGTCCATTTGTCGGCGACACTGAATTCACTTATCTGCTGGAAGCACCCGATGGAAGTCGCGACGAAGCCACCGTTTTCGTGCGCGTGTTCAATGTCGGTGAAAAGGCCGATGCTATGGAAGTCGATCCCGGTGACGGTTTCGCCAAGAACGACTCGGCTACCGTGCTCGCATGGCGCTCCAAGCTGGTGCCGATGGACAAAAATGATGAAGTAACTCGCAAGGACGGCGCCAAAGTCGTTGAAGTCGACGGCCAGCCAATCGAACCGGGCGGCACGGTGGATGTCGCCGATGGCCGCGTGGTGATGACCGGCAAGGGCACACTCAATTTCTCACCCGACAGCGGTCTGCAAATGGAGCCTGTGTGGTTGCCGCCACCGGAAGCTGTGGTTAAGCGACTGGTGGAAATCTCGAAAGATGGTTACCAGAATTTCACCCTGTGGGAACATCTCGGCTGGTCACTGTACCGCGTGATCCTCGGCTTTTTCCTCGGCGCCATCGTCGGCATACCACTGGGATACGCCATGGGCCTGTCCGACTGGTTCCGTGGCTGGTTTGACCCGATCGTTGAATTCATGCGTCCGGTACCGCCGTTGGCGCTAATTCCGTTGGTCATCATCTGGGCGGGCATCGGCGAGACCGGCAAGATCATCCTGCTATTCCTCGCATCACTGTGGATCATGACCATTGCCGCCCGTGCCGGTGTATCGGGCGTGCAGATAACCAAGGTACATGCAGCCTACTCACTCGGTGCCAGCAAGTGGCAGCTGATGCGTTACGTCATCATGCCCAACTCGCTGCCGGAAATATTTACCGGCGCTCGAGTCGCCATGGGCGTTTGTTGGGGAACAGTGGTTGCGGCCGAACTGGTCGCCGCCGAGAAAGGTGCCGGTATGATGATCATGGTGGCGTCGCGCTTTCAGCTAACCGACATCGTCCTCATGGGTATCATTTTGATCGGCGTGATCGGCTATGGTATCGATATAGCCATGCGCAAGTGCGAAGACGTGTTGGTACCCTGGAAAGGCAAGGGCTAACGTAACTATTCAGCTCACCTCTGATTTGCCTGATTCCGGCGTCAAAAGTGCTCATATACACTGTGGTCGATCACCCAAGGATGATGGATACAGAGCGCCCCAGGTGACCTGGAACAAGGCGCTGTCCGCAGGAAATGGCATGCCCTTTTCTAGGGCTGCAACGCAGTGCCAGGTCACCTGGGGCGCTCCCTTCGGGCGAAGCGTGAAGCGGTCATTCGCTTTGTTGCGCCTTTTGGCAAGGACCGGGCCATTGCCGGCAAGACGCGTCGCGCGACTAACCGCTTCACGTCTCGCTGTGACCATCAATCCTTGGGCGCTCGACCACTTTTATACTGCGCGCTTCCTCCTTGAACTCAGGCAAATCAGAGGCAATCTGAACAGTTACGAGTGATCCGATTGAGAAACTGAATAGTTATAGGTTAGAAAGTCTGGCAATAGTCGCTCACGTATTCTGCGCGTCGACATATCCCTCTAACACTGCCCCATTGAGTAAAGCACGGATTTCTTCGATCGCCGCTGGACGATAGGCCTTTGGCGCATGTTTGCCCCAGATCGGTGCCGGCCAGGCAGCATCGCCCTCATAGCGAACGATGTGATGCAAATGCAACTGTGGCACCTGGTTACCGAGCGCCGCCACATTGAGCTTGTCGCCGCCATAGTGAGCCATCAGGAATTCCGACAACTGGCAGGACTCATCCAGCAGTTGTTGACGATCGATTGCTTCAAGCTGATATATCTCGCGAATATCCTGACGTGCTGGCACCAGGATAAACCAGGGGTAGTGACTGTCATTGCAGAGCAACAGATGGCACAGGGGAAACCGCCCTAACAGCACACAGTCTTTGAGCAGCTGTGGATGTATGTCGTTCATAGCTTATCGCTCATTACTAACGGGCTCATATCCTCATCCTCAATTCCTTTCTCTCAATCAGGCGCGGTTCCGCTCGTGCTGACGTTGACGCTTGTTGGCAACCCCAACGGAACTCACGACTTCAAGCCGCGGCACGCCGAACTCAAGTCGCCCTTTCTGTCCACTCAATTGAAAATCAGCTTCAAGCAGGGCTCCGACCTGACCTGCTTCCCGTTTCATGTCCCCGCTTAACACTTCGAACAACAAGGTGAACAGCCGGCGCAGGGAGATTTTCCAGGTACTGCCGGCGCGTCGATACAGGCCATCGCTGAGTTCGAGAAAGTTGCCGAATGGTTGCTGTTCAAGGATTAACGGCAGTGTGTGCCTGAATCGCCCCGAATTCGCGATCATATCCCAGAAACGCGCGAATCGATTGACGCGTTGCATGGTGGCAAAGTCGATATCACGCGTACTCAGAATGTTATAGGGGGCGGCCGGGTTGTAACGCAGCTCGAAGTTCGCGTTATGACGATTAAGTGGCGCGCCGCGCAGTCGCTTGAGTATACCGAGCTGTATTTCCTGTGGGCGCAGCGCAACCAGGCGATCGAAACTGTAAGCAAAATTACCCAACGAATCACCCGGCAAACCGAAGATAAGATCCGCGTGAATATGGGCACCGGTATGTTCGCGTAACCAGAGCAGATTCGCACAGGTTTTGTCGTTATCCTGCCGGCGACTGATGGTTTGCTGTATTGCAGGGTCGAACGTTTGCACGCCGATTTCGAATTGCAGCGAACCGGGCGGAAAACGGGTTAGCACCTGCTTCAGTTTCTCGGGCAGAAAGTCTGGAATGACCTCGAAATGCAGGTACAAATCATCTTCCATACGTGCCAGGAAAAACTCGAGGATAGCGACACTGCTGCTCACCTTCAGATTGAAAGTACGGTCGATGAACTTGAAATTGCGCGCGCCCCGCCGGAACAGGCCATCCATGGCATCGAGGAAGCGCTGTAACTCGAACGGTTTTGCCGTTTTGTCGAGTGATGACAGGCAGAACTCACACTTGAACGGACAGCCGCGCGAGGCCTCGACATAAATCAGGCGGTTGCGCAGGTCTTCGTCCGTATAAAAGTCATAGGGCAGTTTCAGTTCATCAAGTTTGCTCGTTCTTCCGGTGATGAGCTGCGACGCCATCGGGCGGTTTTTCAGCAGGTCTCCACAAAGCTCACGGAAACTGATCTCACCCGGCCCGGTAACGATGTAATCCACCTGATCAGCCAGTGCGGGCAGGTCGTCAGCGAAGCTCACTTCGGGGCCGCCGACTATCACCACCGTTTGCGGCGATACCTGCTTGAGCAACTCAATCACTCGCGTGGTCTCGGTAAGGTTCCAGATATAAACACTGAAACCGATGATTCTCGGCTGCAACGCCAGCAACTGTTCAACGATATCGGCAGGACGTTGTTGAATGGTGAATTCCTGAATTTGCGCCCGCGTCTGCAATTCTTCGAGATTCGCGTAAAGATAACGCAGGCCGAAAGCGCTGTGCATATAGCGCGCATTGAGCGTGGTAAGAATTATCTCAGAATTCATCCTGGTAAAATGCCCACCAGGAGGAGCCTTGCGGTAGATACTGATATGGTATTAAACATAGGGCAATTTACAGGTCTTCGGACAGACTGTTGGCGCTGATGTCATCAACTTTGAAACGGGCAAAACGCGACTGTTTCATCAAGGTATCCCGACAGATTATTGGCGTGCAGTATAGGCCCACAGCATTTCAAATACAAAACGTGTCGGCCGGATAAAGACGTGTTTGATGGTCAGTGGCAGCTGACCACCATTAACCTCCGGAGTCATTCTCATACTCATTGATACCCTGACGAGCAGCCGAAACAGACGCGACAGATTTATCGGTTAATCACCATAGTTCGCAAGCTGCCAATGGTGGAATCCTGGAATTCTCGATCAGCGCGCGGAAGCTCACAATATGGCCACGAACGTTGCAGACTATGCAACGCCAGGGATATGTCTGGTTTAAACGGTAAAAGTGACCGGCTGAATTCTGACTGAACTGAAAGGTGTTGGCCCGAGGAGCAAGTTCGCAGTGTTTTATTAACGCGGCGGGCAAATC
>JAIBDO010000107.1 GCA_024686195.1 Gammaproteobacteria bacterium
AGCGAATACTAGTGAGGGAAATAGAAATAATATGGGAATTAAATATTTCATAACTGTAATCTCCTTTTCCTTGATGTTCGAACTCATTTGTCCGTTTCATCATCGTCCAAAATATTCTTTATTTGCGTAGCATCAATTGATCTGGATCAATAAAAATACAATGAAAATATGGTGGCTATGGAGAGCCCCGAGAATTATTCAATGGAAGCCATCGTAATTTCCTCAGCGTCCGCAGTGTGCCGTTCGCTGCCGTCCAGGTTAAATTTGTGAGGGTCCGCTTTTGCCCACTTGCGGTTAACGCAAACAATGTACGCTTGCCGCATAACAAGCAAATGTGGACGGACGCGGCTAAATCCGAGACGTTGATTTGAGCGCCAGGCTCAGCTGCAGGCAGACTGCATCGCGTCGCGTGCCTCGGACCAGGTGACGTTGCGCAGCTTTTCCATCAACTCCCAGCTTTCCTGCACGTCGTTACTCAGGTAAGTGTTGTCGGGTTCCAGTCGTTGCTGGTGTGCACACAGGCACACGCTCATGCACAGGCGCATGCCGATCAAATCGAGCAGCAGACCTGTTTCGGTCGCGGTCAGCGGTAGTTTGGCGTGGTAGCCGGCGACCAGTGCCTGCGCGCTGGCCATGGGGTCGGGTTGCCCAAGCATCGTGTAGGATGCCGCAATTGCAGGCTCCAGCACCCGCCAGGAATGGATCATGTCGCCAAAGTCGATGACGCTGAGCACTCGCGTTCCGCTGTCGTTGACGACCACATTTTCGCGGTTGGCATCGTTGTGGATTACCTGCTGCGGGAGCTGATTCTGCGCTGCCGGCACGCGCTTCAGATAAGCGCTTTCGAAGTGCTCGACGAGATGACGTTCGGCATCGTTCGCCAGCAGCGGTTTGTAGGTTGCAAGCTTTACTGCCGTGGTTTCCATGTTCCACAGCAAAGGACGCTCGATTCCCGGATGGCTGAAGCCTTGCAGGGCGAGGTCGAGGGTAGCCAGATTTGCGCCCAGGTCCTGCAGTAATTCAGGGCAGGATATTTTGAACTCGGACCACATGCGGCCCTCGAGATATGGCAGTACCCGGCAAAAATGCTCATGACCCTGTGCGTCCTGCACGGTTTCGATCTCCTTGCCATTTACCGATTTTCGAGCACAGGCGATCAGTGGAAATACCTGATTTTGCTCGAGTCGCTCGAACACGCGGTGCTGACAGTCGAGCATGCCGCGCGCCTCATCAGCGTTGGCGATCTTGAAGACGAATTTCCCGCTATCAGTTGTAATCAGATAATTGAGGTCACGTTCACCGTAGAGCAGTTTCAGTGGACCTTCCAGGGCAAACAGACGGCGCGCGATATCGGCGCATTCGTTCGGATCGAATTGGGGTAACAGGCAGCTATCGGACATGTTGAGATGGTACGACGAAAACGCCATTGTACGCCATGTCGCAATTGGTTAACTAGCGGTCGTAGACGTTCCTGAGCGGTAAATATATAGTCCGCTGCTATCTATTTCTTAATTCAATCAGGAGCAGTTCATGTCGCTTCGTCTCGGGATCGACACCGGCGGAACCTTTACCGATGCGGTACTGGTTGATGACCAGAGAAATATCATCAATGCAGAGAAAAGCCTGACCACACGCTTTGATCTGAGCCTCGGTATCGGTGATGTCATCGGCAAACTGCCACAGGCCTCACTGGTCGATATCTCCATGGTATCTTTGTCCACGACGCTGACCACCAACTCGGTTGTTGAAGACCTGGGGGCGCCGGTGTGCGTGCTGTTGCCGGGTTATAACCAGGAACAGGTCAAGCAGAGCGGCCTGCTCGATATTCTGCCAGCGCAGATGGTGGTGATCCTGGAGGGTGGTTACGATGCTGTAGGCCGCGAACGCCAGCCATTGGACGAGGAGCGTGCGCGCGCCGCCATCGAGAAATTGCAGGGAGAAGTGTCGGCTTTTGCCATTTCCAGCATGTTCGGTACGCGCAACAGCAGCCACGAGAATCGCCTCAAGCAAATGGTCACCGAATTGACTGACATGCCGGTGATCTGCGGCCATGAACTTGCCTCCAGCCTCGGCGCACCGCGGCGTGCTTTGACCGCTGCATTGAACGCGCGCATGGTGCCGGCAATCAAGGAACTGGTCGGCTCGGTGCAAACCATTCTTGCGCGCCACGAAATTGATGCGCCGTTGATGTTGGTCAAGGGTGATGGGTCGCTGGCGAGTCTTGCTAATGCGATTGAAAAACCAATTGGCACCGTCCTCTCGGGACCGGCGGCCAGTGTCATCGGCGCCTGCCAGTTATCCGGTCTCGACAATGCCATTATTGCCGACATGGGCGGCACCACAACCGATATTGCGGTTGTCAGCAATGGCCAGCCGGAACTCAGTGACGATGGTGCGCGTATCGGTGACTGGCAGCCGATGGTCGAAGCCGTACGGGTCAATTCTATCGGCCTCGGCGGTGACAGCGAACTTCGTTTTGGTGGCCACCTGGGTCTGACCATAGGGCCGCGACGAGTAGTGCCGACCAGCCTGTTGGCGCATTTGTATCCCGAGGTAGTGCCGCGGCTCGAAGCGCAGCTGGCGGGCATGGTCAATGCGCGCAGCAATCGCTTTGTGATGCGCCTGGAAAATAATCAGGCTTTGCTGAACCAGCTCGGCCCGGTTGAGCTGGAAGCCTGGGAAGTGCTGTCAGAGAAACCCATCGAGCTGGAAGCAATCGTGCTGGAAGATCGTCACTTTGCGCGCGCGCTGGCCAGGCTGAAACGGCTGGGGCTCGCGATTTACAGTGGCTTTACACCGTCGGACGCGGTGCATGTGCTCGGTATCAATTCGCATTGGGATGCGCACGCGGCTGAATTGTCGGCGCGTATCTGGATGCGCCAGATGCGTTTTCTTTACGGCTATGGCAAGTGGGACGGCGACGATGTCGAGGCCGCCTGTACCCAGGTCTATGACCTGGTGACTGCAACCATTCAGCGCCTGTTGATCGAGGTTGGCTTGAACGAATTCGACCTTTCGGGTAAATCGGCCAGGACCACCGGTATCGTCGATACCATCACGCGTATGGTCATCGGCACCCATGAGAACAAGGGCCGCAAACCGTTATTCAAACTCGATTTTGCCGGCGATTATCCGATTGTTGCCGTCGGAGCTCCGGCGGCCAGTTACTATCAAAGCGTCGCGGATAGTATGCACATCGCTTTGCACCTGCCTGAGCATGCCGATGTCGCCAATGCGTTCGGAGCGGTCATGGGCAGTGTGATTCAGCGTGCCCAGATCACCGTCACGCAACCCCAGCATGGTATTTTCTGTCTATTTCATGGCGATCAGCCTAAAACCTTTGAAAACCTTGCGGCGGCGCGCGCCGAAGCAGAACAGCTGGCTTCCGGCCTGGCTCGGGGAAAGGCGGTCGAAGCCGGCGCCATCGATCCGTCAGTGACGCTCAGGTTCGACGATATTCACGTGCAGGATGAAATCGATGGTGAGTTGTTTCTCGAGTCGACGGTGATCGCGACCGCAATCGGGCCTGCCTGTGACTGGCGTTAGCTCGATGCTCCCGGATTCTTTAACCTGCATACCCGTGAGTATGTTGCCGGTGCGCCATGCAGCCTGCTGAGAAACTGGACGATTGCCTGCGCGAGTATGGTTTGTTCGTCAGGGGCGTCACGCGCCTGACCACTGAAGAGATCGGGCGCTACGGGATCGATCCGGCGAACCTCGAATTGGCTTTGATTGGAAATATCGGTTCGAGTTACTGGCCGCAGTTCAGTCAGTCGCCGGAATTTACCGATGGTGCGCTACACCCGCTCGATCGCTGGAGTCGCCGGGTCGCCGAGGACATCTCTCAGCGGCTGTCGATGCAAGCTGTCTATCCTTTTGATGGGCCGCCGTATTTTCCGTTCCAACAATGGGCCAGTCGCGCCGAGGGTCTGGAGCAATCACCCATCGGAGTCATGATGCATCCTGAGTTCGGACTGTGGCATTCTTATCGATTTGCATTGCTGGGTCGATTTGCGTTGCCCGGCGCCGAGGTGGGGGGTGAGAAAGAAGCTGGCACTAACCGCGTCGACCCGGCATCTGCCGTATCCCCCTGTATGAACTGCGTCACAAAACCCTGTTTGCATACCTGTCCGGTCACTGCTTTTGATGCCAGAGGTTATGCTGTCGATCAATGTGCGGATTATTTGCAGAAAACCCCGCAGGCTGCCTGTCACCAGCAGGGTTGTCTGGCTCGAAATGCCTGCCCTGTGGCCCCGCAGCTGCGTTATGTTGCCGCCCAGGGGCATTTTCATCTGCAGGCTTTCCTGCAAGCTCGCCCGGGTAATCACGCCTAGTCCGCTTGTTTCAAATTGTTGCGGTGGGTGGTTATTGGTGCATTGCGGGACGCTTCGCCAGAGTCTGCTAAAAAGCTGTAATTCTACCTACGATTTTGCTGGACTCATCTATACTCAAACCTTGTAGTAATCACATTCGCGGGAAAGTTGAGCAGAAATATAGGTCTGCAAGGTAATACTGTTCCATATGGCAAAACTCGGAAAAATTTTTTTCAACCGGACTCTTAACCAGTTTCTCGAATGCGAGAACCCGGGTGGCAAGAAGGCTTTGTCGTTGGTAGAAAAGCTGAGAGAAGCGACTGATACCAATCTGGACAAGGTGCTGGAAACCATCGCCCAGGTGGATGGCCAGCATTGTGAAACTTTAAAGCAGCTTTGTTTCGAATCTGTGGATGGTTTTACCGAGGACCGTTTTCTGAATCAGACAGCGCCAGGCAGTGCAAACGGCAGTGCTGGTTCGGCGGACATCAAACCGATTGATGCCAGCAAGCTTTACCAGCGTCTGCAGGAACCGGATGCCGCAGTGGGAGATGTCATCGAGCTCCTCGAAGCGCAGAAACGTTTCCTGCGTCCTGAGGAAGTCATTAATTATTCCCTCAAGCTGGACCCGGAGTACGCCTTAATGCTTTTGCAGCTGGTGGAAAGCTCAGAGATTCCTGTGAACCTGTCCAAACTGAGCTTTCGGCTCGACAAGATCGAGAGTGTCGAGTACCGCATCAAGCTGCTGCATTATTTCGGTGGTGTCAACGAACCCAAGATTCCGTTGATCGTTGCCGGTTTCCTCGATGACAGTAATAAAGTCGTTATTCTGGAAGCGCTGAAAACCCTGAAGCGCATGCAATTCAATTATGACGTGTCGGTGTTGTTGCCTTACTCGCAATCGATGTCGGGTATCGAGCACGAGCAGGTGATGGAGATCATTGAAACACGAGCCGATTCCGAGCTGGTTCCGCATCTGTCTGCTTATCTGAACGGCAGCAGCGAAGAATTGAACGAGTTTTTTGCCGAAATTGTTGCCACAAAAAGCGATCGCAAGAACTTTGAAAAATTTCTGCGACGCCTGATGCTGGAAGATAAATCGGCGCAGCAGCATTCAATTGACTGTATTAAAAAGTTTGCCAACAAGGATCTTTCACGCATCGCGCATGACTTGAATGGTCATGATCTGGAATTTGTTCGTGACGCAGCGCAACGCCTCGTGGTCAACCTTATCGAAGGCGAAGACCTCGACAGAATCGAAGGTTTTGCGCTTAGCGATAACCCCCAACTGCGCGAGCGCGCTATCAAATCGCTGGGTAAATCGGCTAATCGCGGTGCAATATCGATCTTGCTGAAGCTGGTCGACGCCTGGCCCGAAGACACCGTGCTGGCGTTACGAACCGTAAAGCAACTCGGTTTCGATCACGGTCTTGAAATTGCCTTCGATGCACTCAGAAGTCGTGATGCCAACGTGCAGCGTGCGGCACTTGAGACAATTGCGGCCGTCGCCAGTAAAACCTGTGCGGAAGACATTCGCGATAACATCGTGCGCAGTCTTGCACGCATTGCCGACGAATTGAAGGAATATGCCAATGAGTTGATCGTCCGGCTCACCAGCGATTATGGCCTTGCTGACATGCTGATCTCCGGTGATGATGTCGAGGTCAAGCTGGGTGTTGATGCTGAACAGAGTGCAAGCACTACCGACTCGATCTCGCTACTGGACCAACTGACCCCGGGTTCGGTGTGGATGGATCGCTACCACGTCCAGAGGGAAATCGGGCGTGGTGCGATGGGACGTGTCTTGCTGGTTGAAGATGACATGGTCGACGAGACCCTGACCATCAAGTTCATGTTGCCGAGCCTGACGGTCGATAAGAAGTCGACCGAGCGCTTTAAGCGTGAAGTTAAATACGCGCGCCGAATCAGTCACCGTAACGTGATCCGGGTTCATGATCTGTTGATCAAGGACGGTGTTTGCGCTATCTCGATGGAGTACTTCGAAAGCCGTGGACTGGAGATGATTCTGAAAGAAAGCAAATCACTCGAGTTACGCGATGCCCTTAAGCTGCTTTACCAGATTGCCAGTGGTATGACGGCTGCGCATGAACAGAAAGTTATTCATCGTGATCTCAAGCCAAGCAATGTGTTGATCAACGATGAAGGTCACCTGAAGGTTGTTGATTTCGGTATTGCCTCGGCAAGTACTTCCAGCGACTCGACCCTGACGGGGACAGGCTCCATAATCGGCAGCCCTGCCTACCTGGCACCGGAACGGGCGATTGGTGCCGATGCGGATGAGCGCTGCGATATCTATTCGCTCGGCGTCATGGCTTATTACATGCTGAGCGGTAAGCTCCCCTACAGAGGTGCGCCAATGGACGTGATTATGCAGCATCGCAAGGGAAATCCCGTGCCGATGACGGATATCAATCCGGCTATACCTGAAGAGGTGGTGAAGTTGGTAACCAGCATGATGATGATAGAACCCGAAGATCGTCTGCAGACGATGGTTGATGTGCGCGACAGCATCCGCAAGCTGCTGGGTAAAGACGACTGAACCTCATCGCTCCAGCCTGCCAGGCGGCCTGAACTCCTACCTGCAAAGCCGGGCGTCATCGCCAGGCCTGTTAATCCCCATCCCGATATTTCAATCGTCAGCGTCGATCTGTTACGACATCGACTGCACTGCAGTAAGCGCTATCAGGTTGTAAACGTCGTCGCTGTTGCAACCACGTGAAAGGTCGTTAGCCGGATGGTTCAAACCTTGCAGGATAGGGCCGATGGCTTTGGCTGCGCCAAATCGCTGGGCCAGTTTATAGCCAATATTGCCGGCCTCAAGATCGGGGAAAATCAATACGTTAGCGCGACCATCGATCTGTGAGTCGGCTATCTTCTGTCGAGCGACAGACGGTACGATCGCCGCATCCACTTGCACCTCGCCCTCAATCGCCGTCTGCGGCATTTGTTCGCGCGCAATGCGGGTCGCTTCGCGCACCTTGTCGACCAGCGGGTGACGGGCACTGCCGTCGGTAGAAAAAGACAGCATCGCAACGCGTGCTTCGGTATCAAGAAACTGGCGCGCCGACTGCACGGTCGACAGTGCAATCTCGGCCAGTTGCGCCGCGTCGGGATCGACAATCAGCGCGCAGTCCGCAAACAGCATCGTCTGCCTGGGGTCGTGGTGTTCGGCTTCAAATATCATCAGCATAAAACTGGAAACCGAATTGAAGCCGGGCTTTACGCCGACAATCTGTAAAGCGGAGCGCACCCGGTCACCTGTCGTATAGACGGCGCCGGCAATCGAACCGTCAGCTTCTCCGGCGCGCAGCATCAGATCAGCAAAGCATAGTGGATCCATCGCCTGTTGCTGGGCCTGTTCCAGCGTCATGCCCTTGTGCTGGCGTATCCCCCATAACTGCTGACTATACCTTTCGTGATATTGCGATGTTGCCGGGTCTTCGATATTAATGTCGGCCAGATCCAGACCTTGAGTCGTGGCCAGTCGTCGAATTGGCGCTTCGCGTCCGAGCAGTATGCATTGGGCGATGCCCTCGCGTTGAGCACGTTGTGCCGCTTTGATTACGCGAATGTCTTCGCCCTCGGCGAGGACAATACGTTGCCGGTTAGTGCGTGCTTTGGCGATGATAGAATCGAGAAATTGCATGATGATGGAAAAGTCACATAGTCTGGTGGCGACGATTGGTGCAGAATGATGCACTTATAAAAGAAATCTGTCCATGAGCAGAGATACAGCGACATGATGCTACTGGAATTCGATATATTGCATGCCAGGTTCCAGTTATAGTCGGGAGTTCCCGATTTTGAATCATCGCACAGAAAATCCACCAAACAGGGCTGACTGATATGAAAATAGCTATTCCAGCTGAAATCCACCAAGGCGAGAAGCGCGTTGCCACGTCTCCGGAAGTGGTCGGCAAATTAATCGCGGCCGGTTTCGAGGTGATCGTCGAGTCGGGCGCCGGTGCCGGCGCAAATGTAAACGACGATGTGTTTGTTGAAATGGGTGCCGAGATCGCAGGGGATACCGAGTCCGCCTGGGCTGCCGGCGAACTGATTCTCAAAGTTCGTCCGCCTGAATTCAACAATGAGCTCGGTCGTCACGAGGTCGAACTCATGACGGAAGGCGCACATTTGATCAGCTTTGTCTGGCCTGGCCAGAATGAAGAATTGTTGCAGCAACTGGCCGCCCGCAAGGTAACAGTGCTGGCGATGGATTCGATTCCGCGGATATCGCGCGCGCAAAAACTCGACGCGCTGAGCTCGATGGCGAATATCGCCGGTTATCGCGCGGTTATCGAGGCTTCACATCATTTCGGCCGATTCTTTTCCGGCCAGATAACCGCGGCCGGCAAGGTCGATCCGGCCAAGGTTCTGGTTATCGGTGCGGGTGTTGCCGGCCTCGCGGCCATCGGCACGGCAAAGTCGCTAGGTGCGATCGTGCGTGCTTTCGATACGCGGCCCGAGGTGAAAGAGCAGATTCAAAGTATGGATGCCGAATTTCTTGAACTCGAGTTCGAGGAAGATGGCACCGGTCAGGGTGGTTACGCCAAAACCATGAGCAAGGAATTCATCGCCGCAGAGATGGAGTTGTTTGCGCGCCAGGCCTGCGAGGTCGATGTGATCATCACGACCGCGCTGATTCCGGGCAAGCCGGCTCCCAAGCTGATTACCCGCGGCATGGTCGAAACCATGCGTAACGGTAGCGTAATCATCGATCTTGCGGCCGAGCAGGGTGGTAACTGTGAAGCTACCGTGCCGGATAAGGTCGTCAATCAGCACGGCGTCAACATCGTTGGTTATACCGATCTACCCAGCCGCCTGGCAGCGCAGTCGAGCCAGCTCTATGGGACCAATGTGTACAATTTGATCATGGAGATGTGCCCGCAAAAGGATGGCAAGATCACCGTCGATATGGAAGACGACGTGATTCGAGGCGCCACCGTGGTCAATCGCGGTGAAATCACCTGGCCACCACCAGCGATCGCCGTCGGTGCCGAACGCAAGCCCAGTTTTGGTGGGCAGGCGATCAAAGCCGAGCAGGAAGAGGCGCAGGAAACCGCGCTAGCAGTGGCTGCAAAACCGAGTGCCGTGGGGAATTTTCTCAAGAGCGTCTGGTTTCCGCTGATACTTGGTGGTCTCGCACTCTTCGGCCTCGGCCAGGTCGCTCCGCCGTCTTTCATGGCGCACT
>JAIBDO010000003.1 GCA_024686195.1 Gammaproteobacteria bacterium
AAGACATTGACGGCAAAGACGTGGCGACCCACTTTCGAGATTATCTGGCGCAGCGCATCGTGGTGGCGGTGAAGTAAAAGATCGTCAATGGGTTGTTGCCGGTGACGACGATCGGTTACTCGGTCTTGCTGCCGAGTTTTACAGCCATCTTGACCGGTGCTCCGGGTTCACCGGTGACGGCCAGGTTATCCGCGATTGACACTCGCTCCTGCAGGGATTTATCGATAGCGACCAAAGCCGTTTTGAGCGCCATGGCGCGTGCGCTCGCCAACGAGCTGAGGTCCTGTTCGGTGACGGACTGCAGTGCGATGAGCTGGGCGCGTAACTCGTTTGCATAGGCGAGGTTGTCCAGGCTGGTGCCAGATTCGGTCTGGCCTTCAACTTCTGCCGGTGAGGTAAATTGCAGACGTAACTCATCCAGTTTCTGCGCCGCCATGCCCTCGGGCTGCTGTTCGCTGAACAGTTTTTCGAGCGTCATTCTGCGTAGCTCTGGATATTGAACTTCGGGATCGCTGCTGCTGGCCAGCTCGGTGATCTGCAATTCCAGGGTTTCATCAAACTGGGCAGTACGCAACGCGAGGCCATCCGCAGCGGAGTCATATACACCGGTAATCATCAACTGCAGTCCAGGCCTGAGCGCCAGGGCCTCGGCCAGTTTGGCTGCTCTTTGCATTTCGGGCGGAGTCAAATCTGACCTGCCATCAAGAAAATTGATGGCCTCGAGTTCGCTGGCTTCGATGCCGAGCAAATTACCGAGAAAGGCAAAAGGCGAGGTGACGATCTTGACCAGTAATTTGCCAAGCGCCCCCCAGATCACGCTGCCATAGCTGAACTCGGGATCGTCGACGTTACCGCGCACCGGCAGGTCAAGGTCGATCTTGCCATCCGCGTCTTTCAGCAATGCGACTGCAAGATCCAGGGGAAGGCTCATTGCGTCCGGGTAGGGGACCTCGGGGCCAAGTTCGAAGTCACGCAGTATGATGCTATTTTCGCCAACCAGTTCATTGTCTTTAACCTGGTAGCCGAGTTGCAGGTCGAGATTGCCACTGGCGACTTCACGGCCGGCAATGGGAATGCTGTAAGGAGTGAATTTCGGAATGTCGATGTTTTCAAACGACAACACAAGATCGGTGTTGCGGGCAGGCTCCAGCGGCGTGACGTTCCCGCTGATACGGGCAAAGCCAAATTCATCGACCTTGCCTTCAAATGTTACTTCGGAAGGCTCGTTGCTGTCGGTGGAGATGGTGGTTATTTTTCCGTTCAGCGAACTCACTTTCACCGCGAAAGGCAAGGGCAGGGATAAGTCTTCAAAATCGGCCGAAGCGTCTGCGATAACTATTCTGCCAATGTTGACCTTAAATTCGCTATCCCCGTCGTCAACTGCAACTTCTGCTTTTGCTTTTGCTTTTGCTTCAGGTTCAGGTTCAGGTTCAGGTTCAGGTTCAGGTTCAGGTTCAGGTTCAGGTTCAGGTTCAGGTTCAGGTTCTACAGGTTCCGTTGGGCCAGATTTCTGCGCAGCAGATTCCTCCGCGGACGAGTCGACCTTTGCGATTTGACCGATGTTGAGGCTGCGATCCTCGGCGATAAGGATGTCACCATAGAGCTGGTCAAAATAGAAGGTGGAGATATCAAGTTGGCGTTTGGCAATGCTCAAAGCGATCTTGTCAGCGCGGAAACTCTTCCAGCTGGCGAGCGGCTCGTTGTGAATGGATTCGGCGATGTCTAGATCGATGATCTCGAGATCACCCTTGAATGCAAAAGGCTCTTCGCTGGAGCCGCGAATCTGTCCATCCAGGTTGATCGCGCCTGAATTCATTTCCAGGTTTGCCTGCTGTTTGATATAGGGCTGGGTGCCGGCGAGTTGCAATGCATCGATATTTACCTCGAACTCGAACCGGGGTTCGGGTAGCACGACCAAATCACCTTCAAGTGACAGCGTTCCGCCGCTTAGCAATTGCAGGCTGAGACTAGTGGGGAAAATGCTGTCCGGTTGATTGTTGATGTCGCTGATATTCAGATCAAACCCGGTGATGCCGAGCTGTGCCGCAGGGTCGACAGATTGATCCTGAAGATTCAACACCAGATCATTGACGGCCAGATTACCGATAGACAGCTGCCATTCATTCTCCGCTTCGCTTTCATCATTGTCTTGGACCGCTGCACCCTCTGCTGCGACATTTTGCTGGCGGGGTTCGATATTGAAAACGCCATCTTCGGCACGAGATAAATCAATTTGCGGATTATTGAACGAGATCGAGCCCAGGGAAACGGTTTGTTGCGGCCAGTGGAACTGACCACCGGTCAGTCGTGCTTCAGGCAGTTTCAGAATTTGCTGGTCCGGGCCAGCCAGGTCGATTCCGGTGCCGTCGGCAAAACTATTGACTATGATGTCCTTGAAAGTCAGATCGAGATTTTCGATGCTGGCTTCAATCTGGCCACTATCGGTCCTGTAGACTTCGTAATCCAGTTCGACATCCGCCGAGCCATTGACAATTTCGATTCCGGTTTGATGACGGATATAAGCCGAGAGCACCGGAAAGTGCGAATCGTCAATCCGGGCACGACCCGAAGAGCGCAATGGATTCAGTTGCAAATCTCCACTCCAGCTCAAGGTTCCACTTTTCTCCGTGGCGAATACAACGGTTTGCTGGCCAGCCTTGTTGGGTAGTGTATTCAATTCCTCGATAACGATATTGACAGGTCCAAAACGGCTTTTCAGCGGTTCAGCCTGAAATTCATCGGACCAGTTGATAAACCAGTCCTCGATGGTAAACGTGAACACCAGAGCCTGTATCAATGACGATCCTTCTTCATCCGCAACATTGTCATCGAGTTGATCCTGTGGATCTGGCAGCAGGTAAGCAAAGTCCATGGCGCCGGTTTCGTCGCGTGTGACAAACAGTTCAGGTGCAGTCAGTCGCACCTCGTCGAAGGTCAGCGCCAGCCTGAATAGAGAGCTGAGCTGGAAGTTGGTGAAAATCTCCTGAACCCGGATAGTCGGCGCGCCTTCAGGGTTGTCGAGTTCCAGCCCGGTGATTCGCAGGCTCAAAACAAAAGGATTAATGTCGATTTTTTCGATGTGCAGCTCCGCATCAAAGTCCTGCTGCATCGTTCCTGTCAGGCTTCTTTCGAGGAGATAGGGGGCGAGGAAGAAACCCAGCAGGGCATAGATCGCGACTGCAGCGACGACTGATGCATAGCGCGGGTGCTTCTTGCTATAGAAAATGAGTGCTTTTATGGTCCTGCTTCCTTAGTCGAGCTGTGAAAACCTATATCTTCGCTGGCCTTCGGTAACCATTGCATACAAAGCCAGTAATGGTTTCACAATTAGTTGCGTCGACAGACTTTACTATTGCCATTCCCTGATCACAAGGCATTGGCTCCCCTGTGTTGCGGGAGAAGTTTCGTAAACCTGCCGGAGCGGCTGCTCATCGGCAGCAAAGTGGTGGATCGCCTGGGCTCAGGGGGTAGGGCTGTTCGGCGGTTCATTCCCGTTGAATGCAGTCAGGTGCATGACTCTGCGATCCTCTTGCGACAATTTGCCGGTGGCTGAATGCCAGACGGAACGATTGTGCCAGATCACCAGATCGCCGGGTTGCCAGGCATGCACGTAAACGAGTTCCGGGGCGATCGCGGGACGCATCCAGGCTTCGACCAGATGCCTTGATTCGATCACACCCAGGAAGCGGTTAGCCGATTCGCTCTGTTGTTCGAGCGCGTGCATACAGCGGGGTTGGGGCATCAGTGCCCGTTGACGGGTAACCGGGCAGGTCCACACCAGTGGGTAAATCTGGGCGTCCGGATCGTCAATCGCCGCGGCTTGAATGTCGTCACCCAGCGCATAGCGTTGCTCTGCCGCCGGATCAATGAGCCTCAGGCCATTGGCACTGTTCCCCAGTTCATAACTTGCCTCGAACGGGTGACTGGCATAATGCACCTGCATCTGCAGGCTCAGCTGCCGGGCGCTCGCCGGCAGTTTGTCGAATGCCAGTCGACCACTGGCAAAGGCGGTGGAGCCGGCGGCGCACCATAAGCGGTCTTCGCTGTTATCCTCGTAGGCCAGCCAGTGGCCACTGCCAAGCGGAGCTTCAATGCAACGCATCTGCGTGTAGTGGCAGGGAGCCTTTGCGTAGAATGTACCATCAATGTGCCACTGTAGCGCACCGCCGCCCAGCACCTGCGAACCCTGGTCCTTGCCATAGGCTCCTCGCTCACCACCAAGGGTTACCTTTAAGCCGTAGTGGTCAATATCGCCTTTACCCAGCACCAGTACCCCGGGTTCTTCTGGTATCTGGTAGGTCCCGGCTTTATTTCCCTGCGCGACTTTGAACACTTCCCAGGGATTGTTGGTCTGGTCGCGCCAGATGCCTTCACCCTGTAAATCGATTGACCGATAAAACGCAACTTCCTGTTGTGGTGTCAGCTGTTGTTGCCCGGGAAATATCAGCAGTTGGTGGTGATGCAATGCCAGGCGCAATTCATCCGCTGCCGCGCTATCCAGGACGGCACAGTTGTAATTGGTAACTCTCGCGCCAAAGGGACTGTCGTTGATGGGTTCTATGATCATGGCGTTATGGTAACGCTTTTTGCCGTCAGGTACTCATGGACACCAGGCGGACCCTGGTCGGGCACCGGGAAGGCTTTTACGCAGGGAGATTCGAAGATTTCTGTGACCTGCTATATGGAGCCGGTCGGCTGAAATCGCGACATGCCAGGGATTACGGAGATCTGCAGTGAGTCGACTGCCGCTACCATTATCTGATGTCGAATAGCTGACGGGCGTTGTCGAGCGTTAGCCTGCGCTGAGCCGCCGCTGGCAACGCGGCTATCCAGTGACGGTGGTAGGCCAGCAATTGTGCGAAATAATCCCAGCCGTCATCCGTCTGGTCCCAGGTCTGCGTTCGCGTGACCTTCCATACCGGATCGGTACCGACCAGGAAACGATGTGGATATTCGATTATCAGCTCGCGCCAGGCGGGCAACAGCAAGCCATCATCGCCGGTCAGCCCACCGTAACGCCACGGATCGCGTGCCGAGAGCTCGATCATCACCCGTCCGCACTGTTCGATGATGGGACGGATCTGGCTGGCGTGCAGGTTGCCACCGGCGTGGGCGAAGATAAATCGGATGGCGGGATTTTGTCGGCAGACATCGGCGAATTTCTGCTCGCTACCGGCATCGACGTGAATCAGCACCGGGACCGCATATTGGTGCGCCAGTGCCAGCAAGCGGATAAATATCGGGTTGTCGGTTTTCGGTCGAAAACCGGCCATGAAATGCACCTCGCCGATGCCCTGATACTGCCCGCTGCGCAAACCCTTCTCGGCCAGCAGCACAGTGCGTTCATTTAGATACCAGTCGCGCTTTCCCAGTGTGTGCGTGTACGGTGAAAAGAAAGGAATAATCATTTCTCCACCTGCCCGCTTCAGTTCCAGCGCAAGCTCCGACGGGGTCGCGCTTACCACGGCAAAAGCGATGTTTGCGCGTTTCAGCCGGGTAACGATCTGCTCGGCGCTGATGATTTCCTTTTGATCCCAGTTGAAGTGCACATGCACATCGGCGAAGGGTTGCTGGGACCAGCCGGGAGTCACCACGAAAGCCAGCAACAGGAGTAACAGCAAAGCGCCAGCGTGGTTTCGGTTGCACATGTTTTTTATTCCTCTAATCGAGTAAATCTAACATACGAGCGCTATCGATTCACGCCTGCCTTTGCAGCCCTTGTCCCGTTCAACAGGGACCAGCCGTGCGTGTGAAGAATCACCTCGCCTGTCCTTATCTGGAGTGGTTGAGGTACAACGTGCTAGCATCGCAGCTACAAAGTACTTCGGATCTTTCAGCAAATTACAATTCAGGCTTCCATGCAAGACAAACTGCAGCCACTTCTGAGTGCAGTCCAGCGTAACTGCCATATCTCCGATGCGCGTCACGCTGGAGATTACACCCTGTGCATCTACCTGCTGAAGATGCGCGAATATTTCCGCTGGGAGCGGCGCTTTACCTTCAAGGATAAGCTGCCTGAGAGTGATGTTGGTGACTGGCTTACGCAGCGGGAAAACTTCTGGGAAAGCATAGAAGATGAGCCTTTTATCGAGCTCCCGCTTGACGGTGAGTACTATGATCCTTTCGACAGCGAGGCGCTGAATGCGGCGTTGAACCCTTATGATCTGGTTTACAGTGGTGGGCTCGGCAACCGCAGCACGCCACATTTTTTTCTGGGCAAGCTCGGGCATAAGGACGAGCAGGCAGATTTCACAGTGCTGGTTGCGGAAAATGAGTATGCCCGCGATTTGACGGCGCCCCCGGCGATGGCGCTCGGTAGCACGATCTTTATCCGGCGCGAGTCGCTGCGCAGGATGATCTGGGAAAAGATCGAGGAATGGCAGTGGAGTAAGCTGGACAACGCCATGGGTCGCGCTATTCAGAGTTTTAACCTCGAAGATGATATCGAGGCCACACTTGATGACTTAACTGATACTTTTGTCGAATCCGTACTGTTACACGAAAAGGGCGAAGTGTTTGCCGGAAAAATATTAGGGCCGGAGTGGGAGGAGATGCTTGCCGGTCTGCCGCACTGCAAAGCTGAAATCATGATTCGCGCCCTGCGTGATCACCTGGCAGATTCCTTGACGACTCTCCCTGGTTTACTTGGTAGTGGGAAGGACAGTTCCCTGCATTTCTATATCGCCAATCTACCGAACATGCATAAAAACATTTCCCCCACACTCATTCGGGCTTACGAGTCCTGGGTCATGACCGGTAAACGTAAAGTTATCGAGGAACTGCTGCCGGCGAGTAAATCTCACTGGGCAGCGCTAGCTAATGAGATGCTCGATATTTATCGAAGGCATCCCGACGACTATGCCGGCAGGCTGCAGATCCTGATTGAAAACAGTAAATTCTAGAACCAGTCAGGGGACAATGACCATTAAATCCGAACTACCATTAACCAGTACGCATTGGGGTACCTACCGCGTTGAAACCGATGACGGTGTTATAAAAGCACTGCATGGTTTTGAAGAAGACGATGATGTGTCGCCCATTGGTACCGGCATAGTGGATGTGCTCGATGCACCGTCGCGAATAAAAGCGCCGATGATCAGGAAAAGCTGGCTCGAATCGGGCCCCGGAAGTAATAATCATTTGCGCGCTGCCGACCCATTTGTCGAAGTGTCCTGGGAACAGGCGGAGAAGCTGGTTGGCCACGAACTTTCCAGGGTCGTTAAGCAGTTCGGTAATCAGTCTATCTATGCCGGTTCCTACGGCTGGTCGAGTGCCGGACGGTTCCATCATGCGCAGAGCCAGATACACCGCTTTCTGAATTGTATCGGCGGCTATACCCGTTCGCTGAATACCTACAGCTTCGCCAGCGCCGAAGTGATTCTGCCGCATGTCATGGGTGATCTTTTCGCCCTGTTACTGGAAACCACCAGCTGGCGTTCGCTGATTGATCACAGCCAATTACTGGTCGCCTTTGGTGGTATGCCACTCAAGAACGGGCAGATCAATTCCGGGGGTGTCGGTCGCCATGTGCAACGCGAGCAAATGATTGAGGCACACGAGGCGGGCATTGAATTTGTCAACGTCGGTCCCATTCGCACTGACATTGACGATTCGCTGAATGCCGACTGGATAGCCATCAGGCCCGGAACGGACACGGCGCTGCTGATAGCGATTGCGAAAACGCTGGTCGATGAGGAGCTGGCTGACAAAGATTTCATCGAGCAATACACCGTCGGCATAGAAGAGTTCCAGACATATCTGCATGGGATCGACGACGGGATCGAGAAGGATGCCGTATGGGCGTCCAAAATCTGTGCTGTTCCTGCCGAGCGAATCCGCCAGCTGGCACGTCAAATGGCCGCCGCCAGGACCATGATGTCGATCAGCTGGTCTTTAACCCGCCAGCATCATGGGGAGCATGCTTACTGGGCCGCCATTACCGTAGCCGCCATGTTGGGGCAGATAGGCTTGCCCGGTGGTGGCATTGCTTTCGGTTATTCGGCTACCAACGGCATCGGTGGCCACAACACCAGGGTACCGGGTGCCTCATTGCCACAGGGAGACAATGCGGTTTCCAGTTTCATCCCGGTGGCGCGCATCAGCGACATGCTGCTGCATCCCGGCGAGCAGTTCGAATACAACGGCAGCAGCTACGAGTATCCCGATATTCACCTGGTTTACTGGGCCGGCGGTAATCCGTTTCATCATCACCAGGATCTGAATAAAATGCTCGAGGCCTGGCAAAAGCCCGACACGATTGTTGTGCATGAATGGTGCTGGAATGCCATGGCGAAACATGCAGATATTGTTCTGCCATGCACTACTGCGCTGGAACGAAATGACATCGCCATATCGCCGCGAGATCCGTATGTGATCGATATGCAGCAGGCGATAGCACCGGTCGCTTCAAGCCGCAACGATTACGCTATTTTTTCGGGTATCGCGCGCGCGATGGGTGTCGAGGAGGAGTTCACTGAAGGGCGCAGTGAGCAACAGTGGATAGAGTGGATTTATCAGTCGACAGCGGAGCGCGCGCGAGCGAAGGGTATGGAGATGCCGGCCTACGCCGAATTCAGGAAATCCGGCTGGTTCAAGCCCGCAGCACCCGAAAAACCTGTGGTCATGTTGCAAGCGTTTCGTGATGATCCGCTGGCGAATCCGTTGTCGACGCCATCGGGCAAGATTGAAATTTTCTCAACTGTTGTGGATGGTTTTGACTATAGCGACTGTCCCGGCCATGCCACCTGGATGGAGCCGCTGGAATGGCTCGGTGGCGATATCAGTGAATTCCCCCTGCATTTGATTTCAAATCAGCCGAAAACCAAACTTCACTCGCAGCTTGATCATGGCAGCCATAGTCGAGCCGCCAAGATTAAACAGCGTGAAGCCATCATGCTGCATCCCGAAGATGCTGAAGCCAGGAGCCTGACCAATGGCGACATTGTGCGTGTGTTCAATCATCGCGGTGCCTGTCTCGGCGGTGTGACAATCGACGATCAGGTGATGCGCGGCGTGGTGCAAATGAGTGCCGGTGCCTGGTTCGACCCGCAGCAGCCCGCGAGCCCGGGCAGTTTGTGCAAGCACGGAAATCCGAATGTGCTTACACCCGATATCGGTACCTCCCGGCTCGCGCAAGGGCCGATTGCGCATACCTGCATGGTTGAGGTTGAAGTATTTACCGGGCAACTGCCAGAGCTGAGCGCATTTGATGCGCCGCAAACAGTCGGGTGAATCAGACGGGCCTTGCGCTTTGGTGTCATTTGATCGGCGGGTAGATCCAGTTCATAAAACGCTGCGCCTCGAAAAAAACTGCGCCTCGAACTTGTCTGCGGCGGTTTTTTGCAGGCGCTCGATAAAGCCTGACCAGAACCGATTCCCGGTGCGAACCTGTTTCGCTCAAATTCGATTTGACAACTACCTACCAAAAACCGGTAGAATTGCGCCGATTTTGAATATGGCCCGACCGACAGCTGTCTGCAGTGCAGCAATTACCGGTTTCTGGTTCAACTTCATAACCTGATTCATTATTCCAGCTGGAAAAAGGAAGTGGGGATTGGCTTTAGTCCCTTCAGGGAGCCTTTTGGCCATGCAAAACTCCGCTGCTGGAAACCAGTGACAAACCTCTTGCCTGCGTCTGTGGGTGCTGCAAGGTGGTTTCGAAACCTTTAGATATTTTGTGAGTGATGTATGACACGACCGATGGCTGATGCCAGAAACATGGTTAATCTGAACCGCTACCCGATGCTTGATCTCGAGTCGGCTGAGGGCGCCGCTTTTGCTCGCAGCTGTCGCGAGGAATATCTGCAAACCGGTTTATGCATGTTGAAGGAATTTATTCTGCCGCATGCCCTGCTGGACCTGGCCGAAGAAGCTGCCGGAATCGCGGATGAGGCCTATTTTTGCAAAAGCGCACACAATGCTTATTTAACCGCGGACGACGCGGACCGGACTGATGATGATATCGAGCGTCGGCAGGAAAAAACCTTTGTCGGCTCGGTCCCCTATGATCGAATCGATCAGGGCGGTCAGCTCAATGGCCTTTACCAATGGGACCCGTTAAAGAACTTTATCGGCTACGTGTTGGGCAAGGAAACCCTGTACCGTTCGGCCGACCCTTTTGGCGCCTGTTCGATAAACGTGTTTGTCGATGGGGGTGAACATGGCTGGCATTTCGATGAATCCGAATTTACCGTCACGCTGATGCTGCAACCGCCGGAAGTCGGTGGGGCCTTTGAGTATTTGCCGCTGATCCGCGGGCGCGATGATGAAAAGGAATTGGTTACCGGTTTACTGGATGGCAAACGGGATGGTGTGGTAGAGCTGCCATTCAGCGCCGGCACCTTGCTGATTTTTGGTGGCAATCAAACCATTCACCGCGTCACGCGCGTCCAGGGCGAACAGCCGAGGCTGGTGCCGGTATTGTGTTATAGCGAGACCCCGGGTCAGGTGAACAGTGAGTCAGTGCGCCAGTTATTCTGGGGGCGCAGCGGCCCCGCGGCGGACCTCCCGACATTGCTGTCTGCCTAGCTCCGCAAGCAAACAAAGTCGCAGTGTTTAATCTCAATTGAAGCGCCGTTGTTCAATCTGGATATTTTCAGGTCGATATTAGCTTTCCCCGAACCTTAATATCGGCATTTTGATAACCGCTTGATTTCATAGTCAGTTCATCGCAGGCTTCGCGCGGGCCGGCTCATTCCTGGGCGCTGTGCCTGGCATCACGAAGCGGATAGACGAGAGATTATGTGAATACTACACCTGTCAATAATTTGCGCGGCATTGCGTTCCTGGTGGCCGCCGGTTTGTTTTTGACGACGAATGACGGCATCTCCAAATGGCTGGTGCCGCATTATCCTGTTGGCCAGCTACTATTCGTGCAGGCGGCTCTGATTACGCTCATTACCGCCATCGTGATGCGTCTGCGAGGTGAAGCACCGCTCGCCGCGAGACGCTGGCGACCGCATTTCTATCGCGGCGGTCTGTATGTCATTGGTTCTTTTGCCTTTGTATTCGCGCTGCGCTATCTGCCGTTTGCCGAGGTCGTGGCGATCGCCTTTGCCGGACCGATGTTCATGACTTTGTTCGGCCGCTTTTTCCTCGCAGAATCGGTCGGCTGGCATCGGCTGGGTGCCGTAGTGGTCGGTTTCGTCGGGGTCCTGTTCGTGATTCGACCGGGCACCGAGGCCATGCACTGGGCCGTTGTTCTGCCATTGATCGTTGCCCTGGCCGATGCCGCACGCGACCTGGTCACGCGCAAAATGGCGGGTGGAGAATCCAGCCTGCGGATTGTTTTTACCACCGGCAGTATGCTGGCAATCGCTGGTCTGTTTACCGCCGGCTGGGGGTGGCAGGCCCTGCGTTTGCAGGATCTCGTCTGGTTCGCCATCAGTGCGAGTGCCTTTGTGGTCGCGCACTTTCTGATGGTGGAAGCGTTTCGTCACGGGCAGCTGGTTGCCGTCGCGCCGTTTCGCTACGTACAGATCATCTGGACAATTCTGGCTGGAATGCTGTTCTGGGGAGAGATCCCGACTCCGGCTGTTTTTGTGGGCATCGGCATTATCTGCGCCTCGGGTATTTATATCGCCTGGCGTGAAGCCACTGTCGGGAGAGTCAGGTAAAGCTGCAGGGGTTCCATTGCCGAGCTCATTCTCGAGTTTCACTTGATACTGAGCTCGGCAAAGTTTCTTTCTGTCATGATTGAATGACGCTCATGCCCGGCTCGATAAACGTCTAGTCGATTACCGGCACACTGCGTGGAAATCTCGTCAGGCATTCGGCTCCCGATTGCGTAACGGCCACGGTTTCGCTCATTTCCATACCCCAGTCATCCAGCCACATACCGAGCATGACGTGCACAACCATGTTCTGTTCGATCACGGTTTCTTCACCCGCTCGCAAACTCACGGTGTGCTCACCCCAGTCCGGCGAATAGCCGACACCAATGCTGTAACCGATACGACTTTCCTTAACCAGCCCGTGTTTATCCAGCACGGTTTGCCAGGCACGATGCACGTCGCCTGCCAGAACCCCGGGCTTTATAGATTCAAGCACCGCATCGAGGCCTTCTTCCACGGCAGTGGCCGTATCGAAAACAGTTTGCGGGCCCTTGCCCAGTTGTACGGTGCGTGCCAGGCCCGCATTGTAACGTTTGCGGGTTCCACCCAGTTCCAGCGCTACCGTCTGGCCATCGATGAACTTTTCATCCGTCCACATGGGGTGTGCGGTGGTCGCCGCTTCACCAGCCAGGATTAATGGTGACAGGGCAGTCAGATCACCGCCGAACTGTTCATTCCCGCCGACCTGGGCAGCCACGATTTTCGACATCAGGTCGCATTGCCTAACACCCGGTGCAATCGTTTCATAGGCGACTGTCATCGCATCTTCGACCAGGCGCGCCGCCTGGCGCATTACGTCAATCTCGGCGCTGCTTTTTATGGCACGGCACCAGTTAACCAGCAAGTCAGCATCTATCCATTGCACTCCATCGACTCCACGTTGCAGGCAAGCGAGTGATTTGGGTGAGAAGAAATAGGTGTCGCTCTCGTAACCGATGCGTTTTCCCTGCAGCGACAAATCGCAGAGATATCCGGCAACAACCTCCATCGGATGCACGCCCGCGCGTTGCACGTAATCTTCTGCATAAGGTTTGATCGAAGCCTGCTGGAGATAGGTCGTTAGTGAGACCGCGCCTGCATCCATCTTGCGTCCCATCCAGATGGGGTCGTGATCGTGCAGCACCAACATTACCTGCGGCACATAGAAAGACCAGGCATCAAAGCCGGTCAGCCAGTTCATGTTGGCGGGGTCACCAATCAGCATGGCGTCCAGATCTCTTTCTGACATGCTGTCGCGAACCTTTTTCAGGCGTGACTGGTATTCTTCTCTGGCAAAGGCGGCCGGCATTTGTTCTCTCGCTTTAAGTATTTGTGGATTGACGGATCAGAAACTAATTTGAGTAGAAAGACAATAGGCGAGTGAGTCGGATTAACTACTTTCTCAAGCCTTGTGCAATAGCGACGATATTTGCCCGGGGCATACGCAGGAGGGGGCAGACAAAACCTGTCAATGTGTCACTGGGGCGATCCTGAAACTCGGGGGACAAGTCGCCCGAACCAGACCGAAGAGTAGGTCAAACCAGGCGTAATTTTGATCTACCCAAGTGTTTCCAGTGAGCGGTTAATCGGCAGTCATCAGGCTGTCGAAACCGGGCAGCTGCTCGAGGAATTCGTCGTGAGTCTCACGACTGGCCTGGTAATACAGGAAGTCGATAAAGTCCCCCTGTGGAAAATTGCGCAGCAGTTGCGATTCACTACAAGGATCAAGTTTGTTGGCGCATTGCAGTAGGCGGGCGAGAAAAAGACGCGGATCGGCATCACCGATTTCGATCTGAATGGATGAACTGCTCGAGTTCATTATCTCGAATTGCGTTACCTGTATCGAACGCACTTCTTCCCGGTACCAGTGTTGCAATTCCCGAACCAGTTCGGCTGCTTCGATTTCACCTTTGCCGATGGGTAGCGTGATCACCAGGCCGGAAGAAGACAGCGTAGATGAAGCCAGGCTAGAACTCCGGGCAATCTGAATCTGCGCATGCGCCTTGCATATATCGCGCAATACGCGGCGGTTGATGCGTCGCTGCATCGCCAGCAGATTTTCAGTTTGAGGGAGTTGTTGCAGCTGTGCCTGCGCCTGGCCAACCAGTGACAGGTGTCGAGTGGTACTCGATGTAATCGCTTTCATAAATGGCCTCCGCAAACTATCTGGCAGTATAGAGAAGTCATCGCGCAATTAACGGTCGTAAATTGCTGTATAAATATTATAATTTGGCAGAATCTATCAATGCAGGTGTAATTTTGGATCAAATTGACCGAAAAATTATTGCCGAGCTGCAAAAGAACGGACGACTGAATAATCAGGAGTTGAGCGAGAAGGTGGCATTGTCACCATCGCCATGTTTGCGTCGGGTACGCCAGCTTGAAAATAAAAAAATCATCCACGGATATACCGCGATCGTCGACCAGGATGCCTGTGGCTTGCCTATCACCGCTTTTGTCTCGGTTCGTCTGGAAAAGCAGAATCAGGAAAGCATCGAAATTCTCGAGCGTGGCATCGTCGACCTGGATGAAGTAATCGCTTGCTACCTGATGTCTGGCACTTCAGATTATTTGCTGCACGTGCTGAGCGCTTCGCTGAAAGACTACGAATCGTTCATTCGCGACAAGCTCACCCGTATACCGGGCATGGGCACAGTGGAAACTCATTTTGCCTTCGGCCAGGTCAAACGCACCCAGGTATTCCCCGGTTTCACCTGATCTGCTTGCGCGTCGGGTTGCAATTTATTCAGTTATTCAACTAGACCGGGAGGTCGCAGCGATCATTATTTGATATCAGGTAAGGGAGCGTGTCACGATAGCGCCACAAATATTTTCAGATAGAGAACCTGCAATGAAATTTGAAGGGCAATTGCTAAGCATTCACATCGCCGCAACGGGCGGCGAGGCCATGACGGAACTGGGCGAAGCCACCTTGATCGAGGGCGTTGGCATCGAAGGTGATCGCTACGCTACGGGCAGAGGTTACTACTCGGACAGGCCGGATATACGCGAAGTAACCCTGATCGATGAGGAAACGTTAATCGCGATTGAAAGAGATCACGGTATCGAGCTGTTACCCGCCGAGCATCGCAGAAACCTGACGACACGCGATGTGCCTCTCAATCATCTGGTTGGGCGGCGCTTCAAGATTGGGGAAACCATCCTGGAAGGTGGAAGGTTGAATGTTCCCTGTAAATATCTACAAACCTTGTTGAACAAGAAGGTATTCGTGCCACTTCTGAATCGATCCGGCCTGAATTGCCGGATCATTGAGGGCGGTAAGATATTTTGCGGCGACCTGATAACCGATATTGATCATTAACAACCGCAGGCAAAGGCGGTTTGGAAACGGCGATGATGAATGGATCGGTTTCTCGGCACGCGAATTTAACGCCTCGGTCGGCTAAAGTTCGCGCGCAGAATGGCTACCTGCCATGGCGAATCACAGTTTCAACAATGGACTCAATCTCCGCTACCGTGGCCCTGCGCGGGTTGGTTGCCGCGGCGCTATCCTGGATCGCTTTTTCGGCGATCGCGGTGATGCAATCGTCCGGTATGCCGATGTCTGCCAGGTTCCTGGGGATATCCAGTTGGTCGAGCAGGTCGCAAACCCGGCGATAAAATGCTTCGAATGAATGGTCCCCGATATTCATCGCATCGCAGATCTGCGGTATCTTGTCGGCGATCGATTCGGCATTAAATTTTAGTACCGCGGGCAATACGATTGCATTGGTCAGGCCGTGATGGGTGTCATACTCGGCACCGACCATGTGGCTGATCGCATGCACCATCCCCAGGCCTTTGAGAAAAGCGATACCGGCGAGACAGGAGCCCGTCAGCATGCCGCCACGAGCTTCGATGTTAGCAGGATCATTAACCGCCGTGGGCAACCAGGTATTGATCAGCCGCAAGCCCTCGAGCGCGATACCGTCGCACAGCGGATGAAAGCCCGGTACGCAGTAAGCCTCGATTGCGTGCACCATCGCATCACAACCGGTCCAGGCCGTCAGGTTTGCCGGAAGGCCGGCCGTGATTTCGGGGTCGAGCAGCGCCAGCGCCGGTTTCAGCTGCGGATGCCAGGTGCAGAATTTCATCATGCGTTCGACCTCGGTGATCATCGCGGTACCCTCGGTCTCGGCACCGGTGCCTGCCGTCGTGGGGATGCAGATTAAAGGAGGGAAGGCTGCCTCGTTAGTCATGTCCGGTGGGGTCTGTTCGAACTCGAAGGCCCACAGGTCGATGTCGTTGTTAGCCACGACCGCAATCGCCTTGCCGCCATCCATGCCAGAGCCCCCACCCACGGCGACAATGCCGTCATGCCCGCCCTGGCGGAACATTTCGCGTCCGGCGGCGATTTCATCTCCGCGCGGATTGGGAGAGATGCCGGCATAGAGAGCGCAGGGCAGGTCGTTATCCTCGAGCGTGTGCATGATGCTGGCGATGAAAGGCAGCTCGCGGCTGCCGCGATCGGTTACCAGCAAAGGTTTTGTCATACCGGCATTGCGGCAGAAGTCGGCAATTTCGGCGATTCGTCCGGGGCCATAGGCAATCGGTACCGGAAAATTCCAGTCCTGGGCTTCGAGCATGGTCATTTTGGTGGATTCTCCTGGTTCTCTTTACAATCGCCGAGGCGGCTTTGGGCCATAACTAACAAAATCGTATGATTCATTCTCTTCATTCCAGGCCTCGCGGGATACGCTTTTCGATATCGTAGAAAGGCAGTTCTACAATTTCACAGAGGGCTGTCACACCGCCATCGGTCTCCACCGTCAATGTTCGCCCAATCCAGTCCGCTGGACTATCGAATCTGGCATAGCCAATGCCCAGGTCCAGCGTTGGCGACCACACGGCTGCTGTAATTTGACCGACAACCGTCGAGGCTTCAAGTATTGCGCCATGATCAGCGGGGGTCGCAGTTTCACACTTAAGGCCGAGCAGCCGAGATCGCCTGTCCGCTGCCAGCAGCGCCTCTCTGCCAATAAAGCCTTCCTTGTCGAGGTCGATGAATTTACCCAGCCCGGTCGCAAATGGTGTCATGGAATGATCAAAATCGGAAAGGTTGTCCAGAATGCCCGCTTCGATCCGGCGCATAATCATGGAAGCCATACAGCCGTATACCATGCCATGCGCAGCACCTGCTTCCATTACATCACTCCAGAGTCGCTTATGATCGGTCTTTTTGCCTGCGCAGTAGATTTCATAACCCCGTTCCCCAGTCCAGCCCGTGCGCGAAACATACAGCTCCTGCCCGCCGATATCGAAAAAACCTGAATGGAAATACTTCATGTTTTCATCGATGGCACCGTTGGTCGCGTCGGCCATGATCTTCATCGAATTCGGACCCTGAATCTGTAGTACCCGGGAATTCGGATTTGATACCTTTATATCGAAACCGTCACTGTGTGCGATGAACCAGGTCTCGAGGTCACCGTCAGCTTGCACATACCAGAATCGGTCTTCAGCCATTCTGAACAGAATGCCGTCCATGAACATGCCGCCAGCAGCGGTGCAGGCAATCGTATAACGGCCACGCCCCGGGGGCAGATTGCAGATCCTCCGTGCGAAAATTCTTTCCAGGAAAGGCACTGCATCCGGTCCCTCGATCTGCCAGGGTTTTTCCGGTACGTCATAGAGCACCGCTGCCTGCCTCAGCTTCCAGTAAGTTTCCAGCGGATCCTGACCATTGGCAGACTCGTAGTAGCGTCCTGCAGCCACACCGAGAACGGATTCCGGGCTGGCATAGCAATCGAAATAGGGTGACTGCTCGAAACGCCGCGCACTGAGTCGAATCAGTTTGCTCATTTTTATTTGATATCCTGAGAATTGTATTTAGGCATCGATACCCTCAGCCATAGATGGAATGAACCGGTTCCTGTTTCCTGCTGTGGCCAAATAACACTTCGATAAGTCCGGCGAGTACGATAGCGGCTGCCCCCGCCCACTGTATCCACAACATGGTTTCCTCTGGCACCAGGATGGCGGCGCTGATAATCGCGACAATCACTTCCGACATGGTCAGGATGCCGACGCGACCCGGGAACAATAATTGTGACACTCTGAAAATAATACAGAAGCAGGGTAGCAGGATAAAAATAGACCAGAAGGCGGCCGTGGGAAAAGCCGCTTGCATCATCGTAAAGTCGGGTAGCGGGTCTACATAAAGAACCCCGGCGAACAGGGCGGAAATTACGGTCGTTGAAATGAAGATAAAAGCGGCCAGAGGAAGGATGGGAATATTCGACCAACGATTGAGTGTGGCCACGCCGATGGCCCAGAAGATTCCTGACAGAAAACTATAGAGATCCCCGATGTTAAGCGGGTAGTCCGATGACTCTCCGTCTGATAGTAATAGAAATAATCCCAGGAATGCTACGCCGATGGCAATGATGCGGGCTCTGGTTAAAGGTTCGGATAGCCATATTACGCCGATCAGGGTGGACCAGACCGGCGTCAGATAGTAGAGCATCGTGGCCCTGACAATGGTAGTTTCTACCAACCCGTTTGCGTATAGCGTAAAAGCCATGCCGATCATAATCGCAGCGAGCAGCGTTGGACCGGCGATACCGATTAGCTTCCTGTAATGCAACACGAGCCAGGGCAGTAACACGATCAACGGGCATGCGTTAAAAAAGACGACACTCCAGGAGCCCGATAGTCCTGCGTTTTCGATGGCCCTGAGGGGGAACCAGTAAAGCCCCCATGCCGCGGCACTCAGGAAGAGTGCCAGACTGAGGGTTTTGTCGGAATTTTTATCTGAAAGCATGGCGTTTCTTAAGTTGCCCTGATGCAAACCATTCAGGCATAAATCTGCAGCTATGATGAAGCTTAACTGTCATCAAAATCAGCTGGGTACTCGTCATTTTGCGGCAGATTATCCCCGATTTCTATCCACGGTGCCTTCGAGCCAACGAAGATGTGTTGATCTGGATGAACTTCCGGATCACCTTCCATCGAGCCGAACGTGACCTGGCAAACTTTGCCTTTCCAGGACCCGGCAACATTCGATCCGCACTGACTGCAGAAAAGAAATCCACCATCGCCCGGTGCATAGGTCTTGACCAACGCTTCCCCGGAGGTCCATTTGAAGTTCTCCGGCTCGAATCCCGCGTAGGACCCGAATGCCGCACCGTGAGCCCTGCGGCATTGCGAGCAATGGCAATGCCAGGCCGTAGGGTAGGGGCCGCTAACTTCATAAGAAACTTCGCCGCATAAACAACTGCCTCGAATTGTCATACTTTCTCCATCACCAGGATTAGTTTTTTGATTACCACGGCAAATCCACAAGTTCGCCACGAGTTACCGACTAGAACTTTTTCTGGGCATTACTTCCGTCTACACCCGCGACATTACCAGAAGATAGGAAATGGTACCGCTCGTTTATCTGGCGCTTTGAATTAATACTCAATTGACATCCAAATCCACTAAAAGTAAGTTTCCCGAAGCACGAGTTTTTACGCAATTTTGAAGCCCGTTTTGGTGCAACTTCGATTAGCATGGCGTATCTAAAGCTGCGCACCGATGCTGCAGGCTCCGGGATGGTGCCGTTACTGAATCAACATGGCGATTCGGTGTGGACTGAATTTGAAAAGCAGGAAACAGACTAAGCATGAATTATGAACTTGATCATGAAGATATCAGAGACAGTTTGCGTCGCTTATGCGCGGACTTCGAAGGACCCTACTGGCGTAAATGCGATCGCGAGCAGGCTTACCCCGGCGAATTTGTGCAGGCCCTGACCGATGCCGGCTACCTCGCCGCGTTGATACCCGAAGAATATGGCGGCTCGGGACTGCCGATTTCGGCCGCGGCAGCGATTCTTGAAACCATCCATCATGCAGGCAGTAACGCGGCTGCCTGCCATGCGCAGA
Organism: Gammaproteobacteria bacterium; assembly: GCA_024686195.1. Lineage (GTDB taxonomy): Bacteria > Pseudomonadota > Gammaproteobacteria. The sequence goes on from JAIBDO010000003.1 coordinate 19,460, forward strand.
TGTACACCATGGGTACGGTGTTGCGCCACGGTTCGGAACAACAGAAGCAGCAGTATTTACCCGCCATAGCCGACGGCAGTCTGCGCCTGCAGGCGTTCGGCGTGACCGAACCCGGCAGCGGCACCGACACCACCGCGTTGCGCACCACCGCACGCCGCGACGGTGATGACTATATTGTGAACGGTCAGAAAATATGGACGTCGCGGGCCGAGCATTCGGACCTTATGTTGCTGCTGTGTCGCACCACGGCACGTGATCAGGTCGAGAAAAAGACCGATGGATTGTCGGTATTGCTGGTAGACATGCGTGATTGCGATGAAAAATCGCTGACTATCCGCCCGATCCGCACCATGATGAACCACGCTACCACCGAAGTGTTCTTCGACAACATGCGCGTGCCCGCTGAGAATCTTATCGGTGAGGAAGGTAAGGGTTTTCGATACATTCTTTCCGGCATGAATGCCGAGCGTATTCTGATTTCCGCCGAATGTATCGGTGATGCCAAATGGTTCACCGATACCTCCAGCCGCTACGCCAGCGAGCGTAAGGTCTTTGGTCGCGCCATCGGCCAGAATCAGGGTGTCCAGTTTCCTATCGCCAAAGCCTATGCGCAAATGCGCGCGGCGGAACTGGTGCTGCGTGAGGCGGTTCGACTCTACGAAGCCGGTGGCAACCCCGGCGAAGAGGCAAACATGGCGAAAATGCTGGCGGCGGATGCCTCCTGGGCGGCGGCAGAAGCTTGTGTGCAAACCCACGGTGGTTTCGGTTTTGCCGAGGAATACGATATCGAACGCAAGTTTCGCGAGGCGCGCCTCTACCAGGTGGCACCCATTTCGACCAATCTGATCCTGAGCTACATCGCAGAACATGTCCTTGGCATGCCCAGATCCTACTGATTGGGATACTGGGTATAGGGACAAAGGAGAATGTCACCAAGTTAAGGCTATTCACAAGGTCATCCCGGCCTTGAGCCGATACGTCCGACCACGGGATCCAGAGGGTGCTGGATTGCGCGGTCCGACGTTTCGGCTCGGAGGCCGCAATGACGAGGGCTTTGGGCTTAAGTAAGTGCGAGACGGGACAATGAGATCGGCCGCCAAATCGCCGCCAGATTACCAGGGTTGCGATCAGCACAGAGTCAGCTTCGATCGCGCAAAAGTGCTCTCGTCGTATCCCGATTGTCGCTGCTCGACTGGAGCGCAGTGCGTTAGTGGGTTGTGACGAAGCTGTCAGTCAAACTGTTTCGTCGGCAGTTGCATCCAGTGCGTCGATGACCGCTTTGGCTACGATGCGATTAAAGCAGTGCGCGGGTTGATCCATTCCAGGTGACAGGGCGCCACCCTGGAATGCCGGGGATTGTCGACCACGCTGCATACCTTCGATCATATCCCGGTCTTCCTCAAAAATATTCAGCATGCGATCGCGGTTTTTACTGCGCAGGTCTTTGTATATCGGGCTGGTCGCACCGTCACCAAAGTAATACAGGTCCATGCGTTCGAAGGTTTTGCATTCAGACAGTGGAATCAAATGGACCGTCCACACATGGTCGGCATGCACGCCCATCATTATGTTGGGGAAGATACTCAAAAATTCGGCCCGGCCTTGCTGGAAGGGCTCGCTCAAATGGGGATTGTAAGGAAGGCGTGTTTCTCCGATCGCGCCGGCGTGATGTTGGCCCAGCGAAATCTGGCCCGAGGCCGAGCCCTCGATCAGCAGAGGGCGATGGTCGCGCAGGGGCGAGTAACTATTCAGATCGGGATGTACGAAGGGTAAGTGATATCCGTCAACGTGATTTTCCTGGGCGAACTTCCAGTTACCCTGTAATTCGAGTTCCCAGCAGGAATCTGTGCCTCCATGGGTGTAAGCGTCGAAATCAAATTCATGCCAGTGACGGGTGACAGGCTCGATAAAGCTGGCGAAATCGGGTGCTTGCCCGTCGATGTTGACGAAGATCATTCCAGCGAAAATATGGCTGCGCACTTGCTGCAGTCCATGCAGCGTATTATCGAAGTTATCGTCACTATGAACGCCTTCACCGTTAATGTGGGGTGTGGCTTTCAGTTCGCCGCATGCACTGTAGCACCAGCCATGGTAGCGACAGGTGATCAGTTGTTTGATCGGTCCGGGTTGTTCCACCAGCTTCATCCCGCGGTGTGAGCAGACATTGTGAAAAACCCGGATGGTGCTATCTCGGTCGCGAACTAGCAGCAGGGGAAGGTCGATAATGTCGACAGGATGAACCCAGCCGTCGCCGGACAGTTGTGCGAGAGTCGCGATGCAATACCAGGTTTTTGCCAGCACCTGGTCACGCTCAAACTTGGCGTATGTCGATGAGTTGTATGCCAGATTCGGCAAGCCGGTCAAAGTCTCCAGGGGCTGGCGAAAAACATCAGCGTCGAATACCTTATCCATATTCTTCAGTCTTCCGGTTACTCATCAGTGGATCGCGCGGCGAAGTCTTTTTCATGCTCGCTGATTATATCGCCAGCTATTCTCCAAATCCCAGTTAAATCTGGCTTCTGTCCTGCTGTTGCTATCTGGGTGTTACCAGCGGGAGAAAAAATTCGCTGATAAAACTGTGGGCTTCCTGCAGGGTGAAGAGTTGGCGCTGGGCAGGGTGCTCTGCTTGCCATTTGTCGGCAAGCACCTGGTTACCGATAAACAGCATTTCCGTGCAAAGTGACGCTGAACAGGACTGGCTATTATCTGCTGCGGACCAGTCGATTGCGGCTATCACCGTGCTGTCGGTCTCGAGTTTTTTGCCATCCTGCTGGATAGTAATGGCCTTTTCACTGAGTCGGCAGGTGGCATCAATACGTGTTGGCAACTTGAACATCGAGCTGATGGCCAACGCATCGAATGCACAAACCGCCTCGACCTGGCCATGTACCGAAGTGACGTGGTAGCCGCGATCCCCTGCAGAAAATGGATAGGCGATGGAAATACTGCCGCTATCCAGCACGATGAGGCCGGCAGCTTCAAGTTGTTGCAAAGCTGCAATCCACTCCAGCTCACTCGGTATATCGTCGTGTGTTGGTGCGCGCCCTTGCTTGAGAAAAAAGTGGAGGATATTCAGGTGTGTGAAGCGTCGCGCTGCGCAAAGCTGATTCTGGCCCGCTGCTAGTGGCAGTATCGAGCGCAGTTGCTTCAAAGCCATTGCGATATCAACCATATCTGCGTGTATCCCGGTCATGAACCTGGTGGGGCATTGTACATTCCTTTGCAGAGATGTTGCTGCAAGCTCATGACTAAATTCTGCAATCAGGTAAGTGAAGTGGAGTTGAGTAATTAATCCGGGATAGTCTGTTTCTGTTTTGCCAGGTGTTCGCGCCAACTGATGAATATGCCGCCGCTGATTATCAGCAGGATGCCGAGACCGCTTGGCGTAGAGATGATCTGGCTGAAGGCCAGATAGTCATAGATGGCGGCAAACGCCGGCGTCGCAAACCAGAAGGGGGCGACGAAGCTCGCGTCACCGCGTTGCATGGCAAGGATGTTGGTGGCCTGCACACCGATCATCAGAAAGCCAATCACAATGATAAGCAGCCATTGCGCTGCCGTGGGTGCCTGCCAGACGAAACCGATAACGGCTGCAGAGATGATGGCGCCAATCATATTGTTGATGATGAGGATGCGAAGTACCGGTTCTCGTCCGCTGAGTTGTTTGATAAAGATGATTTCGAAGCCGATGAAGACAGCGGCCAACAGGGCGATCAGTGCCACCGGCTGAAATGCCGAGGTGCCGGGTCGGGTGATCAGCAAGGCGCCGATAAGGGCGATTATGGCAGCCCCCCAGCGCCTTGGTCCGGCGCGTTCTTTCAGCATGAAAACCGACAACCCCAGGGTGACGATGATGCTGAGAAAGCTGATGGCGGTGGCGTCCGCCAGCGGCATAACAATTGCGGCAGTGAACAGGCAGGTAACACCACACCAGCCTGCGATACCGCGCCGTAGATGCAGCCCCCAGGGAACCTGGTCGAAAGACACCGGTTTGATGAGAACAACCGTGCTCAGGAATAGCAGGGCGACAATGAAGCGCGCCGCGGAGATTTGCATCGGGTGCAGCGGCGGACCCAGTGTATCCGTGCCCAGCAGCTTGGCCACCAGCGACAGCAGCGCGAACAGGGCCACCGAAACCAGGACCAGGACAATGCTTTGTGTTGTCGGTTGCAGGCGTGGCATCAGGGTTTGCGAAACAGGTCAGTAGGGCGCCAGTTTGAAGATCTGTTCGAATTTAATGTCGACAACATGTGTTCTATTGTTTCGGCCAATTAGTGGGTGAACGGAGATTAATGAGTCAGCAGGCCTGATGCAATCGGAATAGCCTTTAATCAGGCGGCCCGGCAGCAGAACAGTTGTGCTCGGCAATGATCTGTTTTTAGTCACTTCCACTTTCTTCAATCTTCTCGCGCCTGGCTGGAACAATACCGGGTAAGGGAATACAACTTCCGCTAGCAAAAGACAAGGCTGTCTATTTGATAAATTCAGTCTGACTTCAGTAACGGCGTTCGTGTTTATTTTGAGTCAATAATATTGATCCAGAAACGCGGAAAAGATTATTTTATTAAATCTGAGTATCAGGGCAATATACGCAATCGGTACTTTGATTCAGCGCGCGCCAGTCTGGCGCAGACGGGTCCTAAAACGAGGGTTAATGAATGATTCGCACTGGTGAGCAGAACAAAAATTCCATGCCTTTGCAGGGAGTTGTCCATGTCGATTGAACAAGTAGAAACACTCGTGGTTGGTGCCGGCCAGGCAGGAGTAGCCATGAGCGAGCACCTGAGCAACTGCGGTGTGCCTCACCTCATCCTGGAGCGTCATCGTATTGCAGAGCGCTGGCGCTCGGAACGATGGGACTCGCTGGTTGCCAATGGCCCGGCCTGGCATGATCGATTCCCGGGAATGGAATTTGCCGATTTCGATGCAGAGGCTTTTGCCCCCAAAGAGCGCGTGGCCGATTATTTCGTCGATTATGCGGCTAAAATCGATGCACCCATCCGCTGCGGTGTCGAGGTCAGCGAAGTGCGCCGCAATGTGGGTCGCCCTGGTTTCCATGTCGAAACCTCGGAGGGTGTCATCGAAGCCAACAGCGTGGTTGCTGCTACCGGGCCTTTTCAAAAACCGCTAATACCAGCCCTGGTGCCTGATGATTCCGGGATCATGCAGATTCATTCCAATGCTTATCGCAATCCCGAGCAGTTGCCCGAGGGTGCGGTGTTGGTGGTCGGAGCGGGGTCTTCCGGGGCGCAGATTGCGGATGAACTGCTGCGCTCGGGAAAGTCTGTCTATCTTTCGATCGGTCCACATGATCTGCCGCCGCGCCGCTACCGTGGACGAGACTTTGTCTGGTGGCTTGGCGTCCTCGGCAAGTGGGATGTTCCGGCACTCGAACCCGGCACGGAACATGTCACCATCGCGGTGAGCGGAGCCCATGGTGGGCACACGGTCGACTTCCGGCGTCTTGCCGGTGAGGGTCTCACTCTCGTTGGGCGAACAGAATCCTGCAAAGATGGTGTGATGCGTTTCGCCACGGATCTTGCGGAAAATATTGCAAAAGGTAATGCAAACACGCTGTCGGTGCTGGACGAAGCCGATGCCTATATTGTGCGCAATGGTCTCGACTTTGTGGAAGAACCTGAAGCGCGCAAAGTCGGAGCAGATCCGCAATGCGTTGCGGACCCCATTCTGGAGTTGAATCTGGCAGAGGCCGGAATCACGTCGATCATCTGGGCTACCGGCTTTGCGCTCGATTACAGCTGGTTGAAGGTTGACGCCTTTGATGAAAAAGGCAAGCCGAAGCATCAACGCGGTGTTTCAGCGGAGCCCGGAATATATTTCCTGGGATTGCCCTGGCAATCGCGGCGCGGTTCCTCCTTCATCTGGGGTGTCTGGCATGATGCCAGGTATGTGGCGGATCAGATTTCCATACAGTGCCAGTACCGGGCCTACCGTCCGCCCGCGTAGCTCAAGACTGTGCGACGATCGCGACTATGGTGAGCTCAGACTCTGGGCCATCTTTAATCCGCGCCGGGCCAAACCCGACGAGCGATTACCGGGCCTCCGGCAGGGTAATCGAGATAGTCCGATACCTGTGCTGACCAATCACTTGATGAGGCATCCGCTATTGTAGTCAGTGTCATTGCAATCAGTGGAGCGTCAGGCGGCTTCATTTCGTGCACAACGGCGTGCCGGACTGACCCGGTGGAAGCGAGCAATTTACGGGTGACGCCCGCAGCGGCAGAATTGATGAGATAGTCCTGTACCAGCCACGCACCCAGATTCTCGTCGTTTCCATTCGCGTTGAACAGCGCAAGGCTGATGCTTTCCGCATTGATACATGGGCTGGTTTCCAGTGATCCGCTATCACCATCAAAAACCCACTCCTCAGAGAGAATCAACATATTGCTATTTGACCGGTAACTCATCATCTGGCGAGTTTCAGGTGGCTGACCGGGCTTGATCTGGGCGGGACTTGGATTGTAAAAGACGCTGCTGTCGGTTCCGCCGAAAAGCGCGATATATCGCGAATCGGCAGCATCATCATCGGCAACGATTTTATAGTGTGCGGCCCAGGTGTAACCCGGTCGAGCGAGCTTTTCCGGAATATGCACCTCGTTGAACCACTGCAGGTATCGATCGGAATGCGCTCGATCAAGGTCGTAAATGATCATCCAGATAGCTGCGGCCATACTCGTTCCTCCCTTTGTCTGTCGCGCCGAACGGCTTCAACGGAACCGCAATCTACCATTGACGCCTGCTGTTATGAAAGCGGTTTTGCTATGCTACGGGCAAGCAACCCGCGGTCAACAGGACGCCTGTCCAGCACGTTGAGTCAGCAGTAAAGTTTTCCGCCCGGGATCATCAGGTTTGCAGGGTGTGCTCCCTTGCACGGTTTATCAGTGAGAAGAAGAGGCTATGGCAAAAGATTCCAGCGAGATCCTTGGGCGCGTTAGCAACCTTGAGCAGGATGATAGTTCGCGCGATATTTATGATGACTGGTCGGAGGACTACGACGCTCATTTACAGAGTGAGTTTGGTTATATCTCTCCGTTTGTCGCCGCCACTGAGCTGGCTCAACGACTGCAGCATCGTGATCTCGAGATCATCGATTTCGGCTGCGGGACTGGACTGGTCGGCGAGGCCTTGCGTCAGCAGGGGTTTGTCACTATCGACGGAGCGGATATTTCCACCGGTATGTTGGAGCAGGCGCGCGCCAAGCGGGTTTATCGTAATTTGTTAAGCGCTGACCTTACTGCGCGAATACCACTGGACGATGATTGTTACGGGGCGGGCCTGTGTGTGGGTTCATTAGGTGCGGGTCACGTCGGCGCGCAGCATGTGGCGGAAATGTTGCGGCCGATCAGGCGCGACGGTCTGTTCGTGCTGACCATGAATGGTAGCTACTTCGAATCGGGCAACTTCGAGCAAACCTTCTGGCAAATGCAGGACGATGGCCTGTGGTCAATCCTGAAGCTTGAGGAATTCAACTACATGACGGAGTTGGTGCGCCCCGGTTGGTTGCTGGTTGCCGTCAAGCAATGAACTGCGGCGCAGGTCAATGAGCCGGATACGATCCGTTCAGTTCGATGCAAGGTAACAGTTAACTTAACCAGCGGCGTGCCATAGTTCAGCTGACTGTGATCTGTACTCAGTGTCGGCGAGATCAATTCGAGCAAGGTATCAGCATCCTTCCCTGCAGGTGCAGTTTAGAGGGGGCAAGACTCAATGGCACTTGCTTGAGCTCACCACTATCGTCATAAAATTCCAGGTACGACCAGATAATCGGTAAAAGTTTTCGCAAATGCCTCGGCGGCTACGCCGCCTGCGGTTTACTTCGCGAAAACTTTTACCGACTATCCGGTCTTAAGCATTATTTGGCATTTTCATTTTGGATGTATTGTGAGAATCCATACTCGCGGGCCTATGTAAGTGTTATTCGGGTCAAGACTGGAATTTGCAGATAGAATAGCGGGACTTTGATACTGAACGAGATTGAGTGATATGCGCTGGCGAGAAGGACAGGAAGTCGATCCAAACAATCCCTATGCCGAGAGCACCCACATGATGCTGGACATGGCTTACTGGATGTCCATACCCATTGGCCTGGTGTTATTGTGGATGGGCATCAAGGGGCGCGTGATGTGGCTTAAAGTGTGGAGCGTCGGCCTGATGTTTCTTGGCGTTGGCATTCTGCTAAACGATTATTTCGATCTGCTCTAGCCGGCTGTGATGCCTGTCAATCCCGGCCGACCTCGATCATAGCCCTGTTTTTAGGTTCACCTGTCGTCAAGATCGCCCATAAGAAATTTGCTGATGCTCCGGTAAGCCATAGGGTCGTGGTCGTAAAAGTCGTGGCCACCCTGGAAAAACTGTATGCGGGAATGCTCGATCTGCTGCTGGATGGCTTCAAGGTTTTGCGGCGGTGCGATACCGTCGTAGGCACCACCGGCGATAAAAACCGGCAGCTTGACCTGGGTCAATCGAGCGCAGGTATCGTGATCGATACGCGCTTCGAGTTGGCGTAAGGCGCCGGTTTCCCGCCCGGGTTCGTCGGCGCCGGCATTGCGCGCATTGCGCAGCGCCAATATTGCCCGGTACTGATCAGGGTTTTGCTGCTGCCACTGGCTATCGTGACGGCTGTCATTGATCGCGATCGATAACGAATTCATCTCATCTTCGGGCAAATCAGGCATTTCATGAAAGGGGTAGGAATGTCCACCTGCTCCGCCACTGCTGGTGCAGCAAAGCACCATACGATCGATACAATCGGCATGACGCAGGGCGAGTTCCTGAGCCACCATGCCGCCAAACGAAATACCCACCACGTGGCAGTGGTCCCAACCGAGCGCCTTTAATAATTCCGCGGCATCGTCGGCATAGTCTTCCATGGTATAGCGAATATCCGGTCGTCCGCTTTGCCCGAGACCACGCTGGTCAAAGGCCAGAATCTCAAAGTGATCGGCCAGTGGCGAGTCAAAAATATTCGGTTTATTGCGCAGGTCGGCCCCGGTGCCGCTGATGTAGAGTAAGCGTGGCCCTTTGCCCGAGGTTTCATAATAAATTTGAATATCGCGTACGCTGATGAAAGGCATGGCGGTTCTGTTTGGAAAGAGGAGCGTAAGTGTATCGAGAAAATCAGACGAGTACATGAAATCTCACACGCTTTCCAGCTATCTGCGAACATTGCGGGTATCTATGGCCAGACTGTCAGATGCGTGCTACCAGTTGCATGGGCAGGGTCAACTGGGTTGACTACTTTGTGTTTCGAACCAATTCACATCAAGGCCCGGAAACTCTTATTCGTCATGCAGATTGTTAGTGTTCTGTTATGATGCGCCACCCGCAGTAATGAGCCCGGAAATGACAACAAGCGCATTCGCATCACTACCCATCAAGACTGAACTACTCACCAGTATTGCGTCGCTGGGCTACGAGCAGATGACGCCGATACAGGCTCAGGCTTTGCCAGTATTACTCAAACGGCAGGATTTACTGGCACAGGCGAAAACCGGCAGTGGTAAAACGGCGGCCTTCGCGATCGGCTTGCTTGAAAAACTCGATGTGCAGTCTTATCAGACCCAGGCCCTGGTGTTGTGCCCGACACGCGAACTGGCCGATCAGGTGAGCAAGGAAATCCGGCAGCTGGCAAAAACGATTGCCAATATCAAGATACTGACACTTTGCGGTGGGCAGCCGATGAGTGGACAACTTGCGTCACTTGAGCGCCACCCGCATGTGGTTGTCGGCACCCCGGGTCGTATTCTCAAGCACGTGCAAAAGGGCAGTCTGCAATTCGGTGGGCTCGAAACCCTGGTGCTGGACGAAGCAGATCGCATGCTCGATATGGGATTTCATGAGGACATTATGCTGATCCTCGATTCGATACCTCGCAAGCGCCAAACCCTGCTGTTCTCGGCAACTTATCCCGACGAAATCAGGGCGGTCAGTGATCTGATTCAACATGAGCCGATAGAGATTCGCATCGAAGCCACGCACGACAACAAAAAGATAAAACAGGTTTTTTATCAGTTCAATAAAGGTGAGCGAAGTAAAACACTGGTCGCCCTGTTGCAACACTACCGGCCCGAATCCAGCCTGATATTTTGTAACCGTAAACAACAGTGCCAGGAATTGGCGGACGATCTATGGCAGCAGGGATTCCACGTGCTGGCTTTGCATGGTGACCTCGAACAATTTGAACGCGATCAGGTGCTGGTGCAATTTTCCAATCAGAGCAGTTCGATTCTTGTCGCGACTGATGTGGCTGCACGCGGGCTGGATATCAAGGAACTGGCGGCGGTGATCAACTATGACCTGAGCACGGATGCCGAAGCGCATATACATCGGATCGGGCGCACCGGGCGCGCCGGCAACGTGGGCCTTGCACTCAGTCTTTTTCTGCAAAGCGAGCAATGGAGGGTTGATGGCATTGGCAAATTCCAGGGCAAGGCCGTTACTATTGAATCCACAAATTCACTAAAAACCCGGGAAAATTTCAAACTGATTCCACCGATGGCAACCTTGTTCATCAACGGCGGACGTAAGGACAAGGTGCGCGCCGGCGACATACTCGGTGCCTTGACGGCAAGCCAGAAACTGCAGGGAAAAGACATCGGCAGGATCGATATCTTTGATAAAATTTCATACGTGGCAGTCGCGCGACCGCTGGTAAAGCAGGCGTTGAAAATTCTGACCGAAGGCAAGATCAAGGGCCGCAAATTCCGCGTGCGTAAATTGCGTTAGGGAGCAGTTTCCTTCCGAGTTCATCATCGACGCGCAGATCAAGCAGCGCGAGATGCTACCTTTTGACGACGAGCCTGACTTCGAGGGAGCCGTAAAGAGCTTCATTGCCGCGCCGGATTACATATGCTGATGAGCTTCGATGTCGGATTTGAGTTATTACCCGGTACCGGTGCAAAAGATCTGACCCGAATGGCACTTATTTAAGGCGTAAATATCCAGTGAAACCAACAGATTCGTCATCCCGGGTCAAGCCGATACGTCGGACCGCCGGGATGACGATAGTTTCGGGCTTAAGCAGGTGCTATTCGGGTAACGCCTCTTAGATACTCGCCCACAGAACAAAAGGGGATATAACTGTGGTCAGCGAGCGGTTTTCGCAGGCCTCGAGTAGAGAGGTGAAACGTTGTTAATTTCAGTAATCAGGGATCGATTCGATAAACTCGCAACGCTCTCTTACTTCTTCCTGCCCATGATCCTGACCGAATCCGGAAACCAGCATTTTCAGCACCCGACTATCGACTTCATAATCGGAATGAGCCGCCAGGGGATTGGCCACTTCGCTGGTACCCAGCAGGAAACTCCTGACCTGGGCTACCTGAATAGTCACGTTGGAAACGGCCGGGCATAATCGAGAGTCCATATAGCGGTTAGCATAATCCGGACTAACGGCATAGCTGAAGAGATCATTTGGATCGCTAAAAGCCACGATCTGCAGCTTTTCAAAAAACCGATCATTGTATTTATCACCTTCTGCGTTACAAACAGACTTCGTCTGGCCGTGCACTTGCGGTAAGTCCTGTCCGAGCTGTAACAAGGGCAGCTGATTGGACAGCATGTAAAGATACATGGGTTTGTTTTTAAACCTTTCGATAATGTCCTCATAGCCTGGCCGCTCCGATGTTAGCCGCATCGACTCCTGCAGGGCATCCAGGCTGATACGGCTACCCAGGCTATGACTAATGATGGCGAAATTACTGTCGTCAAACTCCGACATGTAGTTTGGATTGCTTTCGCTGCACTGACTTTCCTGATTGTTCGGCAGATTTTCCCAGTTCTCACTTAAGATCCAGCAAATAGCCTGTACCACCGATACTTGAATCGGCACCCGGTACTTGGTGTTGTACATCAGCGCGTCGGGGACCGTGTTGTTGATGAAGGTTTTCAAGGTGTGGTTGAACGGGGCGCGTTTGACCGATGCCTCGGTTGAGTAATCAAAACTCAACAACTGTTTTTCCTGCTCGACGATCGAATCCCAGGTCAGTTCATAAAACAGCATTTCGCGCGAGCTCTCAAGATCCATGTAGCGATGAACCCTTAGTACGCCCAGGCCATCCGAGATTGACGGATGGCTCAACGCTATCGTCTTTATCGTTTCATCCATGCTTTCGAAACCAAACTCTTCGACCAGTCCATCCTGCAGGCGGCGTGAATAACCGGGAGCATGATTGCCGATCCCGTGTACCATCAATATCTTGAGCTTGTCCGATCCATTTGTTGCTGCAGTCGGCTCATTTCCAACCTGAACCAGGCCGTCGAGTCCGTCAAACTCGCGACCGCTAATCCAGCACTGACGGGTATCTTCGGTTTCCTGTTCCAGATAGGCCTGGGTAATGCCTTTCGAGATACTGGTGCAGCCGGATAACAGCACAATGGTCAATACCAGCCAATAGGTGGTTAACTGCTTTGTGGACATCTCTAAATTGCCTCCTGCGAGAATCTACCTGAACTGCTATGCCCCTTCCACCTGGCCAGCTTTTTCAGACTTAAGCGTCGGTTGTAGATTCGACCCTTTTGTAATTGATTTACCTGTAATCCGTCATCGTTATCCCGTTCCAGATCAGGGTTGTTCAGCAGTGTACCGAAATCATGGATGACGATCACTGCTAAGCATCATTCACCCCGCAGTGCAGCCTCGGGGAGGCTAAGGTCAGAGTCATTGCGCCGCCCGAGCTTCCATTAACAAGCCTTGGATTCAGGTACATCCGCGCGCATGGGTTTTGGGTGCATGGAAAGTATTTAAAAATGGTACTGCAAATAAACTGAATTGTAGTTGCTGCCACCCTTGATACGTCCAAACGTTGAATTTGATTCAAAGATAGACGATCGATGGTGTACACCGACACCAAAATACAAATTTTTCATTTCCTGATAACTGAAGGCATCCCCCAGGCTGAAATCCAGTGTGACGTCAAGATAGTTCATCAGTTTACTCGAGCGATAGCCCTTGCGGTCCATTTCTTTCTGTTCAATATTACTGACATCTTCTATGTATGAAATACCTTCTGCAAAACCCAGGCGCCAGTGAACCGGTCGGTAGAGATTGTAATAAACCTTAATGCCAAGGACATACTCGTTGGTCGGTTGGCTGTCATAAGAGATCGTGCAGGAGGAGGTGCCATCACAGGAATTTCCTTTCAGGTCACTGTCCTTGACGGTATTAATGCCCTGTCCAACATCAAGCGTTTGGTTAGAGGATCCTGCATTCTCGTGATAGACATAACCTACGGTCATGTAAATATCGATTTCTTCGATTCCAAACAGGCTATCGGCAACAGGATGGCCATAAAATATGGAAGTCAGCTGGTTGTTCTGGCTATCACTCTCGGTTTTCCCCTCAAAAATCTCGCCAATGTTCGATGGTGTTGCCCAACCATGGGCAAGTCGGAAATAGGGTTTGGCATCGAGCCGAGAAGACTTCTTTTTGGTTTTGTCATTAAAGAAGGCGACGCCCAGATAAGCTTCGCCATACGTCTGATCTTTGATGGTTGGTGAATCATGAGTATCTTCATCCAGCGCTGTGACCTGGGCGCGCCCCAGCAGGTAAAGGTTGCTGGTGACATGGTAACGAAATTCACTACCGACGGTGAAATCAAAGCCACTGCCAATTTTGTTACCAAGTTCCTGCGTTGAGTCATCAGGATCTGTGTAGCCATCCAGCCCATAGTAGCGATCGTTGAAATCTGCGCTTTTATAGCGCAAGGAGGCGTAAGGAAAGAGTTCCCATGAGCCCGATTCCCAGAGGTAACGAGCGCCGAGAGAAGAGTAGTATCGACTATCGTCGTCACTCATCATCTCAAGGCTGGTTTCAAAATTATTTTTGAAAAAGTATCTGACTTCTCCGCCAACATCAAACTCGTTGCCCTGTACCCGATTTTGATATTCTTCTGGAATATCCAGGTAACGATAACGACCCAGGAGACTGAATTGCCAGGGACCTTCGCGATAGAGTTTTGCACCAACGGTCAGTCCGCGAACGAAAAACAAGTCACTGTCATAAAACAGCAGGGGAATGAAATCATCGACATGTCCATCCTTTGCCGGATACGGGATATCTGCAATCCTGTAACCAATAGCAATGCCCCAGTTCCCCTCTTCCAGGCTGTCTGCCGAGGCCGTAAACGCAAGGCTTAAAAAGGCCAGAACGAGGGATAGTTTTAATGTTGGGTGGAAAATTAAATCTCTCCTGTATCAGGCGATTATGGACATCATCAGGGCCAGCACTATTTAGACTGCCAGTTTAACAATCGGGGCTCCAATCGCCTGTCTGCCACGCGGCCCACCTGTATGGTGCGAACTTGTCTCCCGTTTGCGCTTCAGCCAATTCGACTGCCGCTTCGACCATTTCAACACTACTCTCGGGAATGTTCATTGTCGAGGGTATATGACCGCCTGGCACTGCGACTGACATTTTTCTGAAAAGGTCAGTGCGGATAATCAGAACGCAGGCAGCGAGAATGCTGATTGGAAGAGCGCCCCCCCCCCATGATTTCACTTAATCATCATTACGGTGAACGGCCCGGCAATCGATCCCGTGGAGTAGGTTACCAGAAGCGAGGTTTAGATATCAATCATCGAGCGTCCCTGTGGTGATCTCGGCATTCGAGGCCTGAACCTGAAACGACACCGCCATCAGCGGGGAAAGTTCGCCGAGGTTCTCGCGCAGGTCTTGTCATGTCGACAGTGATTGCTGATGATTGCCGGCTCTGACGAGAATGCGCTACGGGGAGACTGGGGGAGAAATTCTGCTAGCCAGACTTCGATAAAGTCGCCTGAAGCCGTCGAGTAAAGAGCCGCTGTAGTACGACTGTTGTTTCGCGGATGTGTATCTTCAGGTTGCTTTTATCGAGGTAAATTTCCGCGAATTCTCTCAAGCAATCAATCTAACCTGCTGCTGACGGTAGCTACTCGGCGTCATGCCATACCAGCGTTTAAAGGCGCGGGTAAAGTTAGCCTGATTGGCAAAGCCCAGCAAGTAAGTAATTTCATTGAGCGATAGCTGGCTGTTGGCCAGGTATTGTTCGGCCAACTGTTTTCGAATCTCCTCGAGTAGTTGCGTAAAGCTCTGTTGCTGTTTAGACAACTGGCGCTGCATGGTTCGCAAACTGACCCCTAGCGAAACGGCGATATCTTTTTCATACACCTCACCGGTGGGTAATTCCTTGTTGATCGCCTGGGTGACGCGGGTAACCATGCAGGTCCGATCCAGTTGGTGCATTTTTTCCAATAGCAGGTCTTCATTAATTTTTTGTAGCTCGGCGTTAGCGCTAGCCAATCGTCTTTGCAGGTCCGCATTATCAAAAAGTATTTTGTTGGCGGGCATATCGTAGAGAATCGGGCAGCGCAGGTCGTGTTCAAAACGAATGGCCGTGGCAGGGCGGGCGTAGAAACAATGGATTTCCATCGGGCTATAGGATTCTCCCATTAACATTCTCAACATCGTCATTAACGCGCCTAGTGCCGCATCATGCGCTCCCTGGTGAATACTAAACTTGTGGTACTGGACATCAATAATGAGCTCGCCACTACTGCCACCTTGTTGAAACGAAATATCAACACCGCTATTTACGACGCGTGAGTAGCGCGCCATTCGCTTCAAACCATCAGCCAATGTGGTACAGGCGAGCCAGGTATATCCCAGTGCGTGAAAAGTCGTAGGCTGCCACTGACGCCCCACCTTGTAAGCAAAATTATCATCACCACTGGTTTCAATGGCGAGTGCCCAGAGTTTTTGCATGGCAGCCACGGAATAGCGCGCATTGGCATCCCCAAGTCGATCGGGTCTGAGGCCAGCTTGCCTGAATATTGCGCGCGCATCGCAGCCACTCTGGTTGAGCTCATCCCAGACTAATAATGCCCAGGAGGTCAACACCATGGGTGGCATCTAGTTCTTACTCATAGACTGTTGCCGCATAGGAAAGCATTACAGCGGTAGCTAATCCCGGGACAAGACTTAGGCACCGCAGGACAAAAATACTGACAAAAAGATCGATACCGTAGGGCTACTTTTTGGAAAAAGGAGCTGTCAAATGTTAAGCAATAGCCAGTATTCAGCATCAGATTACCAGCATACATTAAAGGATTCCGTCACCATCATTGGTCGAGGTTTACATTCCGGTTTGCGGGTGATAATGACATTGATGCCCGCCGAAGCCAATAGCGGTTATGTGTTTATGCGCCGCGATGTTACCCCATTGCGCGCTGAAGTGCCGGCGCGCTGGAACACTGTGGTCGACACGCGTTTGTCCACGACAGTAGCCAACGCATTCGGTACTCGAGTGAGCACTATTGAACACCTGTTAGCGGCGCTATCGACTTGCGGTGTGCACAATGCCCGTATCGTCCTGGATGCGCCAGAAGTGCCTATTATGGATGGCAGCGCAGCACCCTTTGTCGGTTTGATTGACATGGTGGGGCGAGAAAGTCAAGCCGCACTGATACAGGCCATTATTATTGATAAACCGCTGATCGTTGTCGGCCAGGGTAAACACGCCAGCCTGTTGCCTGCCGCCGAGTTCAGCGTCGATATGTCGATCGATTTCGATGACTCTGTAATCGGTCAACAGACCATGGATATCAAGGTTGATGAGGCGATCTTTAGTGAACAATTGGCCGCGGCGCGCACCTTTGGTTTTCAGGAGCAATTAGACACTTTGCATAAACTCGATCTGGCCAAGGGAGGCGGATTGAATAACGCGGTGCTGATTAAAGATAACAAGGTGCTTAACGAAGAGGGGCTGCGTTTCAAGGATGAATTTGTGCGCCATAAAATTCTGGATGCGCTGGGTGACATCTCGCTGGTCGGTGCCAGCATCATCGGCAAATTCATCGGCAGGCGCAGCGGTCACCAACTCAATAATCAATTGATCCGCACTCTGATGAATAACGAGGAATGCTGGCACTGTGTTCCGCTGGTAGAACATCGTCGCCAAAACCAACAAATGCAATGGTTTGCGTCAGATTCTTGAACAAGCCGATGGTAACCAGCCAAGCACCGCTAGCGCTGTATTGGGAGGCCCCTGGTTTTAATGTCTCCCAGGGTGCATTCTATATTGTGAGGCCACTGGAGATTCCCAGGTTGCGCTGAATAACTTATGACGCATTTTGGGGGGCAGACCACTATATAATTGATTGTTCCCCGCAATAAGTTTTTGTTGCTGGCAATTTACCTGTCAACATGTCCATCCGAAAGGGCAGTAGTTGCGTATTCTTGAATGTGATGGTTGGCACTCATACCCGGGGGAGTTCTTACAACCTGCACAGACTGGAGTGCAGTATCGCTTTCGTACCGGCTTCCACGACCAACCGATTTCACTGAGGACAAATGAAATTCCCGATTAGCCTGGCACTGTTATTACTCGCAACTGATGCATTGGCTGTGGAGCCGTTACCAACCCTGGAACTCGGTGCCGGGATATCCGCGTTTAGCCTGCCGGACTATCGCGGTTCGGAGAACTCGTCAACCTACGTACTGCCAGTTCCGTATATCAAATATCGCAGCGAACGCCTGCGTCTCGATGGCGGTGTCAAGGGTATTTTTTTTGAGTCCGAAGATGTGCTGTTCACCCTGAGTGCCGATCTCACCTTGTCGTCGGACGACGATAGCGATGACCGTAAGGGCATGGATGATCTCGATACCATTCTAGAGATCGGGCCCGCACTCAACTATCGCTTTTACCCGATGCAGAACGGCGCCCTGTGGGCCGATGTGGCAGTGCGGTTCGGTCATACGCTGAATAGTGATTTTGACAATGTCGGCTATGTATTCGCCCCAAGACTTTCATGGCGCAAGCCGGTTAACCGGCCTGGTGACTCGAAAATTCGTCTCAGCATCGGACCTTTATTTGGCGATAATCGCTACCATGATTATTTTTATGGAGTTGACGATGCCGATGCGACTGTCGCGCGGCCAGCTTACGACGCTGATAGTGGCTATAGCGGGATGCGCAGTGAATTCACCTATAGCAAGGGGATCGGTAACTATCGGTTGGGTGGATTCGTTCGCTATGACAATATGAACGGGGCTGTCATCGATGATAGCCCGCTGGTTTCGGATGACGAAACCTGGACAGTTGGCGTTGCGCTGGCCTGGGTTTTCTATCAGAGATAGGGTGTCGGCATGCTCAAGCAATTCGAAGTTGAAACAATCCGCCGCGGTATCGAAGTTCATGTTTGCGGAGCTACGTGTGTCCCGCTGGTTTCCGGCTGGTTTTGGACCTCGACTCAGTTACTGCTGCGCCACGCCCGACATCGGTGCTGACCCGGCACGACCGCAAAAGTATAGCCAGAGTGATGCACCGACAAATTTGCATCCCTCTTCGAGCAGTTGAACATGCGCGTAATCGAAGGGAATATGACGCTGCTCCATGTCGATGATGATCGACGACGCGAGTAACATGCCGGCTAGCCCGAAGCTGAAGCCGTCGATTTCAATAATGCGCCGAAAATGGCGCGCTAGTAGCGTGAGCGCACACAGTGCATAAAACAGGAAAATGCCTTTCTGATAGACATAGCGCTCATGCAGCAGAAAGAAATCATCGACCGCCAACAGTAGCGACAGCAGCGCCAGCAAAACTATTAACTCCGCACGGCCGCGGGTCATGTCCGTGGGCCGGGTGATCAGGCTGTAGCAGCAAATGGCAAACGACGACACCCACAGCCATACGCCGATGTTGGAGACGAAACCAAGAAAGCTCGATGCACCGCTTTGCTGTGCAGGATCACGCAGAATTTCCATCAGCGAAAACCCCGAATTCTGCAGCACCAGCACCGCAGCGCCATAGAACACCAGCGCCGGCAGCGCCACCGCTGACACGCTGATCAACATCCTTCGTCCATTGAGTATCTGTTTTAACACGACTGCAGGCCCTGACCGGTTGTAATACACGGATGATAAATCCTTGGCGTCTAAATGTCGCACAATTCCGTACGATCTGAAGCGCTTTCAATTAACGTGTAGCGCCCTGGACTGGTCATCGCTATGCGCTCAGGTTGTATCCATGGTCGATGCGATGAATGGTTTGTCTTTGACTGATGACAGTCAGTTATTCAGAGCAATCTGCCTGACCCTGCGTGACAAAATAATGAATGATGGGAATGGAATGGGAATGATGGGACAGACGCTCTGTAAATGGGACAGCGCGCAAAATGAAAAATGATGGGACAGACACTCTGCAATTGGCTTTTCGGGTATAGAAAACCGTTCCTTAAGGTCCTTTACCTTTCTTCCAGGTGGGAAGGGTGATGACCCACTCGAATTGTTGAATTCGGCGGTTAGGGTGTGTGTCCCTCGATATCTTGCCCATATCTTGATGAATTCGATAATTCAAGTCTGCGTATCGGGATTCTATAAAGCTTTATATAACAAGGTTAACTACCGATAAAAATTTATATAAACGGCTCTTTGAAATTCATCTGTTTATGTGCTTTAGCTATTAACGTGGCATATAGATTGTTTATAAGGCAATATAGGCTTATATAAACCGGTTTGAGTGCGTGAGTCGATCCACGGTTGTGAAAAATTGCACGTTATATAGAGCGCTTATATCAATAAATTGTTTTATATAAATGGAATTTAAGATGTGAGTCGACTAATGTGCATAAGAATTGCGTACCCGTTCAACCTTTTTCGTTTATATAGATTGATAAGTATTGATTATCGTACTATATAGCTGTTTTAAACGTGATTCGCACTATGCCGAGAAGCTCACTCTCCTATGACTTGATCAGCGATGCAGCCCTGGGTTCGTTGGCCGGTCTGGGCGCGCGCCTGAAAGAAGCCCGCTTGCTCAGAAACTGGACCCAGGCGGACGCCGCGAGCAAAGCCGGGCTGTCCGAGAGCTCAATCAGAAAAGTCGAGGGCGGTTCACCGCACATTACGGTCGGCGCCTACGCTGCGCTGCTCGACGTGTTCGGACTGCCGACAGCGTTCGATCGGGTCATCGCCCGGGGTGATGATACTCTGGGTGAGGCGCTCGGCCGGGACGCCGTGCGCAAGCGTGCGCGCGCACCGGGTGCGACGGCTGCCGACGAGTTTGACATCTGATGCCGGAGAAGCTCTATATCCACGTGGACCTTGGCGAAGGCAAGACCATGCTTGCCGGTCAATTGATTGTCGACGACAGGCTCGGCCGTTTCAAATATGCGAAGGCCTATATCAACCATCCCCAGGCATTTGCCCTGGACCCGATCAACCTGCCCCTGACCGCTGACATCCACGTCAAACAGCGTACCCGCGACACACCCGCGATGTTCGGCGTTTTGATCGACGCGGGGCCCGACGAGTGGGGCAGGCGCTGTCTCACCAAAACCCGCCAGCCGCCGCCGGTCACCCAGGTCGAATTCCTGCTCGCCGCCTCGGGCGAAGGCGTGGGCGCATTGCACTTCACCGCGAATCTCGGCGACCCGGTGCGGCCGCCGCCTGAGCGACCGTTCGCTAACCTGATACATTTGCAGCATATTGCCGGTGATATCGAGGCCGGTAAGGAAGTGGACCGTGCACTGGAACCTTATTTCTTTCACGGCAGCGGTCTCGGTGGTGCACGGCCCAAGTCACTGATCGAACACGACGGTCGCGAATGGATCGCGAAATTCAACCGCCCCTCGGATCTGGTCGACATGTGCCGGGTCGAGCTCGCATCGATGCGCATGGCGCGCGAAGCCGGCATCGAGGCGCCGGATGTGGCCCTCACGGAAACCGATCGTGGGCCGGTGCTATTGGTAGAACGCTTCGACCAGGGCCCCGACGAACAGCATCATCTGGTCTCGGTAGCGAGTCTCATCAATAAATTTGACATCACCGAGATCGACGAATCGACGATGTCTTATCCGGGCATTACCCAGCTCGGCAAGCGCATTGGGCATCTAACCAGCGACCTCGGCGAGGTCGTGTTTCGGCGCATGCTATTCAACATTGCGATCGGCAACACCGATGACCATCTGCGCAATCACGCCTTCATGAAACGATCGACTGCTTCAGACTACTCGCTGTCTCCCGCCTACGATATCGTGCCCCAGATCAGCCTGCAGGGGTCCCATGCCATCGCGATCGGTCCCTTCGGCAGCAGTCCAACCGTCGATAATATCCAGGCGGCCCTAAAGCGTATGGGTGTGGCCGATGACCTCGGCCATGAAATCGCCGACGCGGTGCTCGAGGTGACGGCACCCTGGCGCGACTACATGACCGATGCGGGCATCGGAGCATCCGATCTGGCCGTGCTCGAACGCTGCTTTGCATTGCGTGATGTCGTCGAGCGTTGGCACAACAGAGGTGCCAGGTCCACAGGCGTTTAGCAGACTTCTCCCGAGACTGTGGAATGGAGAGTTTGTGCAGGAAGAGGGCATACAATCAAACCGACGAAAACTCAGATGCCAGCGACTGCAAGTAGGGGATTTTGGTATTTACACACTTGATCCATTCGATGTTAGAACCCGTACTGATCACGGCTTCAGGAACAGGGTGGTTTACATCAGCAAATGTTGCTCCAGGGATTCCACCCTGGACCGGAAAACAATCTGGCAATGCAAAATTTTTGCTGGAAGGGATTGGCTGAATGCCGCTTCGCTAGTGAGGATGATATACCCGGGAGCGTGAAGACCCGACAGGATTTACGTGGTACTCCGTGGTGAAACCTGACGGGTAATGTACAAAGTGCGACATGTGATAATATCGGCTGACTTTGGTTCCGTTTGGACTATCAATGGAAAAGAATAGTCTATCCAGGCAGTTTGCTTTACCGAACGATCGCCGATCGAGATCGTTCGAAGATTCCCGCCAATGCAGGTCGACTTCACATGACGGAAAAATTTAACCTCGCGGAGCAAGAAGAGGGCCGCCTGAAGCGGGCAGCGTTTGTGACGTTGTTCTGTCTGCTGGCTGGGCATGCGCTTCTCGAGACGGCACGAGATGCGCTGTTTCTGACACACGTCCCCGCAGAGCAGCTACCCTGGATGTATCTGTCGATCGCCGCAGTAGTCGTGTTGTTCGCGCTGTTTCGGTCACGTTCGTATGGCGCTGCCGATCATCGCCGGGAGTTGATGGCTCTGCAGATACTTGCCGCCATCGGCACCCTTGGATTCTGGATCCTGTTGCCCGGCGAGGCACGATGGCTCTACTACGCACTTTATATCTGGTCTGGAGTGATCGGCGGGCTATTGGTCGTAACCTTCTGGTTGGTGCTCGGGGATCTCTTCACGATTACCCAGGGTAAGCGAATCTATGCTGCAGTCGGAACCGGGGGAGCGGTCGGGGCGATCGGAGGTTTCGGCCTCGCCTCTGGACTGACTGCGATCCTTCCGCCGGAGTTTTTACTCCCCGTGAGCGCCCTCGCGTTTGGTTTGAGCGTCCTGGGGCCGTGGAAGTTGCGGCGCACGAGCGATCCCGAGCTGCTGGCTGAGCCAGAGCCAGGTTCGTCTCTTTCGAGGGAACGTGATCTTGCGAATGTAGGTTCCAGCCTGATCTCAATCCTCGGCCATCCCTATGCCTGTCGTATTGCCCTGTTGGTGGTCGTGTCCTCGATGACCCTTACCATGGGCGATTACCTGTTCAAGAGTGTTCTTGCGCAAACCGTACCCGCGGAATCCCTGCCGGGGTGGCTCGCTCGTATCTACTTCGCTTTCAATGCCGCTTCCCTGCTGATCTTGATGTTTGGCGTGACGCGCGTGATTCATCGATTGACCGTTCATCGTACCCTGGCGATACTTCCTGTTTGCATCATTGCGGCAGCACTCGGAATCCTGGCCGGGGGCGTCCTGCTGCCGGTGCTGCTTCTCAAGTCTGCGGATGGATCGCTGCGCTACTCTCTGCACAAGACTGCAGTTGAGTTGTTGTACCTGCCGATGCCCGCTGAGATGAGAGCAAAGGTCAAGCGTGCGATCGACATCGTCGGGCAACGAAGTGCAAACGCCCTCGGCGCGCTCGTCATCCTGTTCGCACTGACCATGGGCGCGCCGACGCTGATCATCGCCGGGTCGATTTTCATCCTCGCCGCCATCTGGATCTATCTTGCGCTGGATTTGCGCGGGGCTTATCTCGACGTATTTCGAGAAGCACTCGCCGAGAAGACGATCGCAACCCGAGTCGCTGTTCCGGAGCTCGATCTGGCTTCACTCGAGACACTGATTCGAACGCTGAACCATTCCGATGATGGACATGTATTGGGCGCTCTCGAAATGCTCGATGCGCAGGGGAAAGTGGATCTGATTCCGAGCCTCATTCTTTATCACCCTTCGTCGGCCGTTGTGATTCGGGCGCTCGATCTGTTCGCCAAATCGGGGCGACGAGACTTTACGACCTTTGCCGACCGTCTCCTGGAGAATGACGATCCTGACGTTCGTGCGGCAGTCGTGCGAGCAATCTGGGCAGTCAAACCCGACCGCCAGCAGCTCGAAGCTCTGCTCGAGGCTGCATGCTCCTGCGTACACATTAGCGCGGTGATTGGCCTCTGGGTCAATCAATGGATGGATCCCGATCTCGCCCAGAAGGAGATCGAGCAAACGCTTCGATATCCTGCTCATAATTGCCGGCTCGCTCTGGCCAATGCCATCAAGTTGCGGCATCTCCCCGCGTTTCGCAGAACGCTCGAGATACTCGTTCGAGATTCCAGTCCTGAGGTTCGACGCGAAGCACTCAGCGCTATTCGAGTAAGCGCTGATGACTACTATATCCCGCTGCTCGTGCAATTATTAGACGATCGGGAAATACGCGACCAGGTTCGCACGGCCCTCAACGAGCGGGGTGATGCCGCCCTCATCGAGCTGTCGAAGGTGCTGGCTGGGAAAAATACCGCGCCGGGCCTGCTGCGTCATGTTCCTCGTGCAATTTCCCGGTTTCAAAGCGTCGACGCGGCAAACATCCTGCTCCAGCAACTGATTGCTGATCAAGGGGGCGATGTTGAATCTCGGGGTGAATCTCGGGATCGACACTCCGGAATGGTTCGATACAAAATATTACGCGCACTTGGGCCACTGTTGTCGGGTCCGGTTGGAGGTCAAGTCGACAAGACCCCGTTGTTGTTGGCCGTCACGCGCACGATTCGACGTGTGATTCTGAATCTGCACTGGCAAACATGGCTCGAACAGGGAAGGGAGTCGGAACCAGCGCGACAGACCTGCGGTAGCGAACTGCTGTTACAACTGCTCAAGGACAAGGAAAGGCTCGCGCTACAACGAATTTTCAGGATGTTATTCCTGATTCAGCCCGAGGAAAACTTTCGCGACATCTGGATGGGGTTGCAAAGTACGAGTCGGCGCGATCGCGCGAGTAGTATCGAACTGCTCGACAATATTTTAGGTTCGGAGCAACGACTCACCGTCGGTGCACTGGTAGGTTCGGGCTCTGTTGGCGAGCGCCTGAGGAAAAGTGGAAGCAACCTGGCTGATGTCAGGCTGGAGTACTCTGAACTCCTCGCTCAGATCGAGGGTGAACAGAGCCTGGTACTTAGTGGTCTTGCGATGTATCACGCTGGGGAGATCGAAGTTGCTCTGTCGGGAGCAGATGTTTTGTTGATGCGTGAGCAAGCCCTGGCAATGATCGAGGAGATGCCAGAGATTCGGCCTGGTAAATTCTCGGTGTCGTCCGACCTGGAAACTCAGGGTGCCTGAGCTACCGTTCCTTTCACCTCTGGACCGGCTGCTGTTCCTCAGGAATAGCCCGGATTTCAGCATGCTCGACCCTCCCGTTCTCATTGCAATCGCGAGCCACACTGATGAACTGAGTTACCGCGCAGGCGAGGTGATTTACGCTGAGTCCAATTCGAATCGATATCTTCACTTTGTCGTCGAAGGCACCGTGCGTGCGACCCTGGCTGGCAAGACTCAATTCGATATCACTTCGCCTGGTGCTGTGGGGCTGATGCGAGTACTCGCGAGAAGTCCTGAACCAGGCGCCGCGATCGCGCTGACCGACGTTGTTACGCTGCGCATCGAGATCGACAACTTCCTGCAGGTCATGGAAGATCATTTTCATCTGGTGCTCGGTCTCATCAGGAACTTTACGTCCCTGGTTGCGGACGTTGAAGCGCGGCTCGAGATCGCACCTGGTAGAGAAGTTTGCATCGAATGTATCGAGCCTGACACCAACAGCTCACTTGATCTGGTGCAGCGGCTATCGCGGGCACGCCAGTCCACTCTGTTCAAGACGGCCAATTTGACGATGTTGAGCGAACTCTTGCACGGGGTGTCCGAGAGTCATGTTGAGCCAGGAGAGTGGCTGTTCCGTGCAGGGCAGCGGCCAGATACGCTTCATCTGGTTTTTGAGGGGGTGGTGCGAATCGAGAATCCCTCGGGCAGCCGGGTCGCATACGCGGGCCAGGGTGATCTGGTCGCATTGTCCGAATACTGTTGTGACGCGCCGCATTCTTATGGTGCAGTAACTGAAACGGCAGTTCAGCTATTGAGGATCGACAGGGCGCATTACCTTGATTTGTTGGAGGACCACTTCGATCATGCCCTGGACCTGCTTTCTGTTCTCGCGCAGCGTTACCTGGAATTGAGGGAGCGCGAGCACGCGAGCAGTCAGTCCGAGCAACCCGAGTAAATGAGAACGAGAATGACAGGAAAGTCATCGTCTATGCTGCATCGCTCGCCGAACGCGCTTTCGCCGATGCCAACTCAGGATTCAACCCTGGCAGTGCACTGGCGTCGAACTGTCGTTGTTTCCGAGCCTGTCGCCAGTTCCGGCGTGCGGATGATAAGACATTGAGCAACTTTTCAGGATCTGGCAGTTGTTCTCCCACAGCCACGCTATGCAAGAGTTGATCGACTACTTCCTTTGAACGGGAATCGCCATAGCGGCTTATAAATACATCCAGCTGTGCTGGATCACGCGCATCATTAATCCGATCAAGCCAACGCATGATGTTTCGCAGCGCTGCTGCAGGTTTTTCAGAGCGGATCGATTTCACCACCAGCTGGAAATACGCTTTCTCTGATTCCCTCCTGCTTTTCCAGCGCATATCCCAGCGCTTTAGCAACGCTTTACGAAAAAAGTAGAGAGCATAAACGAGCAATAGAAAGATGATGAGCAACGGTACAAGGTAACGATATTCCAGTTGCTTCAACGGCAAGGTCCTGGCACCCGACACGCCCCCGGCACCTGCCACCACGTGAATAAGTCGTCCTGGCAATAGCACCTGCTCAAGCTCGTTACTGGCAAGATTCCACCAGCTAAACTCGATATCCGGAATCTGCACTTCGCCTGCCTGCTCGAAGACATAAGTCACGACTTCGATGCGCGATCCGCTCAGGCTTCCCCGAGCACTGGTGTCCTCTACTGCAGGCTGTGCCGGATAGCTACCGACGCCCGCAATGTCTTCATGCGCCAATGGCGTGAAGGCCATGCCGGAGACATCGACGGCCTGCAAGCTGATCGTACGTTCAAGAGCATCGCCAACTTCCAGAGTTTCATCTGACGACTGCCAGTTTTGCTCCGCGGTTAACTGGGTAGTGCTCACCAGGCCCCGAATATTCTCCGCGCCAGCCGGGATACTTGA
>JAIBDO010000122.1 GCA_024686195.1 Gammaproteobacteria bacterium
CCGCCTGACAATATATCAGACCCGATGACTGAAAAATACGAACTTGATGAGCGCGCCCAGCTTTTGTTACGGCAATTGATCAACTCGTATACACAGGATGGACAGCCCGTAGGCTCCAAGAACCTGGCCGAACTATCCGGTCTCGATGTGAGTTCAGCGACAATCCGCAACATCATGGCCAAGCTGGAAGAAATGGGCCTGGTTGATTCGCCTCACACCTCGGCAGGTCGCATTCCAACCGAAGCAGGCTATCGCTTTTTTATCGACAGCCTGCTGCAGGTCGATAACCTGGAAAAATCGGCTCAACAGGTTATTTCGAACAGCTTCAGCAGTGACAAAACATCCAGCGACCTGATCCACGGCGCCAGCGACATATTGTCGCGCGTGACTCATCTGGCAGGCATTGTCAGTTTGACGCATACCGCGCCCGCGGAAGTGCGTCACATCGAATTCATCAAGTTAAGCGACCGGCGGGTGCTGGTTATCCTGGTGATCAACAAGGACGATGTGCATAACAAGGTCATACAGGTGGATCGCGATTACAGTGAACTTGAATTGCATCAGGCAGCGCAGACCCTGAGCCGATACCTGATTGGCCGCAGTTTCGAAAATGCGCGTAAAACCCTGCAGAAAGAGTTGTCTGAACTGCGTAGTGATGTCAATTCAATCATGGAAACAGTGCTCAATGCGATGCAGGAAGTTTGTAACCTGAGTGTTCACGACGATCTCAAAACCAGCGGAGAATCCAATCTGTTGGAATACGAAGAACTGACTGATATCAATAAGTTACGAAGCATATTTAATGTATTCAATGAGAAAACAGACCTGCTTAAACTGCTGGATGGCTGCACCTCGGCCAGCGGCGTTGAGATTTTTATCGGTAGCGAGTCGGGATATTCGGTGCTGAGCGATTGCAGTATTATCGGTGCGCCTTACCACGTTAAAGGTGAAATTGTCGGTGTGCTCGGAGTGATAGGGCCGACGCGTATCGCCTACGAGCAGGTGATACCGGTTGTCGATGTCACCGCAAAATTATTGACCTCCGCCTTGAATACTCGGAAATAATCCTTAAATTGTGCCCTCTCGGACAGTGATCAGAACCTGACCGCTCTGTCCGGGGCAAGCATTAGCCATTTCACTACCACAAAATAGCAGCAAGCGGAGCCGTAAATGTCGCAACAAAAAGACAAACTTGAAACCGAACAGGAGCATGGGCTCGCCACCGAAGCCGAAGAGCAGGCCCATCTGCAGGACGTGGTCCCGGAACCCGCGGAGCCAGTTGACGATGAGAATCAATCGCTGGAGGAACAATTGCAGCAAGCCCAGGTGACCATCAAGGATTACTGGGATCAGGTTGTGCGCATGCGTGCGGAGGTTGAGAACAATCGTAAGCGTGCAGAACGCGACGTCGAAAACGCGCACAAGTACGCGCTCAAGAATTTCGTCGACAGCCTGCTGCCGGTAATCGACAGTATGGAGATGGGGCAGACAGCCGCCAATGCTGAAAACGCTACATTAGAGAGTATTCGCGAAGGATCGGAATTGACCATGACGATGTTTGCGCAAGTGCTTGAGCGCAGCGGGTTACAGCAAATCAATCCCCAGGGAGAGAAATTCGACCCGGAAAAGCATCAGGCCATCAGCATGGTCGAAGCGCCTGATGTAAAGTCAAACAGCGTTATCGAGGTCATGCAGAAGGGCTTCTCGCTGAACGATCGTCTGATTCGGCCCGCAATGGTCGTTGTCGCAAAATAAACCCCTAAATTTTTCTGGAATTTACTTGAAAGCGATAAAAATACCCCTACATCGGGTGTAAGTTTTTCCTTAGAACAATATTTGGAGCATTAACATGGGCAGAATCATAGGCATAGACCTTGGTACTACAAATTCCTGCGTAGCGGTAATGGAGGGCGGTAAGCCCAAGGTTATCGAAAACGCCGAGGGTGATCGTACCACACCCTCTATCGTTGCATTTGGCGCAGATGACGAAGTTCTGGTAGGGCAGCCGGCAAAACGCCAGGCAGTCACTAACCCGAGTAACACTCTCTACGCGGTAAAGCGCCTGATCGGACGTCGATTCGAAGAGGACGCAGTGCAGAAAGATATCAAGCTGGTGCCTTACAAGATCATCAAGGCTGATAACGGCGATGCCTGGGTAGAAGCCAATGGTGAGAAAATGGCACCGCCCGAAATCTCGGCGCGCGTGTTGCAAAAGATGAAGAAAACCGCAGAAGATTATCTGGGTGAAGAAGTCACCGAGGCCGTCATCACGGTGCCTGCATATTTCAACGATTCACAGCGCCAGGCGACCAAGGATGCCGGCCGGATCGCTGGACTTGAAGTCAAACGCATCATCAACGAGCCAACGGCTGCAGCGCTTGCCTATGGCATGGATAAATCCACCGGTGACAAGAAGATCGCGGTTTACGATCTCGGTGGTGGTACTTTTGACATCTCGATCATCGAAGTAGCCGAAGTCGACGGCGAGCACCAGTTTGAAGTGCTTTCGACCAACGGCGACACCTTCCTCGGTGGTGAAGATTTTGACATGCGCATGATCGACTACCTTGCCGATGCCTTCAAGAAAGAGCAGGGCATGGACTTGCGAGGTGATCCACTCGCCATGCAGCGCCTCAAGGAAGCTGCAGAGAAGGCGAAAATCGAACTTTCAGCAGGTCAGCAGACCGATGTCAACTTGCCGTATATCACGGCGGATGCCTCGGGACCGAAGCATCTGAACCTCAAGATCACTCGTGCCAAGCTGGAATCACTGGTTGATGATCTGGTCGCACGCACCATTGATCCGCTCAAGGTTGCCCTCGATGATGCCGGCTTGTCGGTATCCGACATCGACGACATCATCATGGTCGGCGGACAGACTCGTATGCCCAAGGTTCAGGAAGTGGTCAAGAACTTCTTCGGTAAGGAACCGCGTCGCGACGTTAACCCGGATGAGGCAGTCGCC
This sequence comes from Gammaproteobacteria bacterium, assembly GCA_024686195.1. Taxonomy (GTDB): domain Bacteria; phylum Pseudomonadota; class Gammaproteobacteria. The sequence goes on from JAIBDO010000122.1 coordinate 2,966, forward strand.
AGTGGCGCAGCCATTCAAGGTGGTGTACTCGGCGGTGATGTGAAGAACGTACTGTTGCTTGACGTTACGCCGTTGTCACTGGGTATCGAAACCCTTGGTGGTGTCATGACCAAGCTGATCGATAAAAATACGACGATTCCGACCAAGGCATCACAGACATTTTCAACTGCTGAAGATAACCAGACCGCGGTAACCGTACACGTGTTGCAGGGCGAACGTGAAGTTGCCGGTGCCAACAAGTCACTTGGCCGTTTTGATCTTTCGGATATTCCACCGTCATCTCGCGGCGTTCCGCAGATCGAGGTGACCTTTGACATCGACGCTAACGGTATTCTCAACGTTTCGGCGAAAGACAAGGCGACCGGCAAGGAACAGAAGATCGTAATCAAGGCTTCCAGTGGGCTGTCTGATGAAGAAGTCGACGCTATGGTCAAGGATGCCGAGGCGCATGCAGATGAGGATCGCAAGCATCGCGAAACCGTCGAAGTTCGCAATCAGGCAGACGCGATGATCCACTCCGCGGAGAAATCATTGACCGACTTGAGTGACCAGGTCGAGGAAGACGACAAGACCAGTATCGAAGCGGCCATCGCGGAGTTGAAAACGTCTCTGGAAGGGAACGATAAAGACGATATCGAAGCCAAAACCCAGGCCCTCACCATGGCGGTGAGCAAACTTGCGGAAAAAGCCTATTCGGCTGGCGCTGAAGAGGGTGGACCGGAACCGGTCGACGCTAATGCATCGGCACAAACGGAAGCTAACGACGATGTCGTTGACGCCGAGTTTGAAGAAGTAAAAGACGACGACAAAAAATAGCGGCTTCAGGCAGGTTTGCCGCTTGCAACCTGGCGCGATTTATCGCGCCGGGTTTTTGTTGTTTATAAGAAGCTTTTTTAAGCGTTAGTTATAAAAAGCTATCTGTAAAAATGATTGAATAAGATACGAGTCAATGTCAAAACGCGATTACTATGAAGTTCTCGAGGTTTCGAACGGTGCGTCGGAAGCCGAATTAAAGAAGGCATTTCGTCGTCTGGCGATGAAGTACCATCCCGATCGCAGTCCCGACGATGCCGAGGCCGAAGCCAAGTTCAAGGAAGCCAAGGAAGCATTCGAAGTTCTTTCCAGCTCTGAAAAGCGCGCTGCCTACGATCAATTCGGCCACGCTGGAGTAGATCAATCGGCCGGTGGTTTTGGTGGCGGTGGTTTCGGTGACGCCTTCAGCGATATCTTCGGAGATATCTTTGGCGGCGGTGGCGGCGGGCGTTCGCGCGTTCGCAAGGGTGCTGACCTGCAATACAACCTTGAGCTCAGCCTGGAAGATGCGGTCAGTGGCACCACGGTAAAAATTCGTGTTCCGACGCTGAAGCATTGCACCACCTGCTCTGGCAGTGGTGCGAAACCCGGTTCATCACCCGAAACCTGCGATACTTGTGGCGGACACGGTCAGGTTCGCATGCAACAGGGCTTTTTCTCGGTGCAGCAGACCTGTCCCAGTTGTCGCGGCAGTGGCACGACCATTAGTGACCCCTGTAATACCTGTAACGGTAACGGGCGCTTAAAAGAGAGCAAGTCACTGTCGGTAGATGTTCCTGGTGGCGTCGATAACGGCGACCGTATCCGTCTTTCCGGCGAGGGTGAGGCGGGTGATGCCGGCGCTCCACCCGGTGATCTGTTCGTGCAGATCCACGTCAAGACGCACCCTATCTTCGAGCGTGATAATGCAGACCTGTATTGCGATGTCCCGATCAGTATCGTATTGGCAGCCCTCGGTGGTGAAATTGAGGTACCGAGTCTGGGCGGCAGGCTAAATCTAAAAATTCCTGCCGGCACGCAAAGCCATAAATTGTTCCGGATGCGTGGTAAGGGCATTAAACCCGTGCGTGGGGGCCCAGTGGGCGATCTGATTTGCCGTATCGTGGTGGAAACTCCGGTGAAATTAAACTCGGCGCAAAAAGAGCTGCTCGAAAAATTCGGTGAATCCATGGGAAAAGCAACCAACAAGCACAGCCCTAATGAAACCTCATGGATCGGTAGCGTAAAACAGTTTTTTGAAGACTTGAAATCCTGATCGGGAGTTCCGAATGATGCGAATCGCAATTGCCGGCGCAGCCGGGCGTATGGGCCGCAACCTGGTGCTGGCCTGCAGCGACACCGATGGCCTGGAACTAACCCAGGCACTGGATCGTGAACAAAGCCCGGCACTGGGCACCGATAGTGGGACTCTCGCTGGGATTGCAGAAAACAAGGTTCTGATCAGCGACACCCTCGATGCCTCTGCATTTGATATTCTGATCGACTTCACCCACCCCAGCGCAACCACCGGGCACCTGGACTTTTGCAAACAGAACAACAAACGCATGGTGATCGGCACCACCGGATGCGATGCGACACTCGAGCAGAAAATCGAAGAGACCGGCAAAAGCATCCCCATTCTCTACGCACCTAACATGAGTGTCGGCGTCAATCTGTGTCTCGAACTACTGAAAATGGCCGCGCAGGTGCTGGGCGACACGGTCGACATAGAAATCATTGAAGCGCATCATCGCAACAAGGTGGACGCTCCGTCAGGTACTGCGCTCAAAATGGGGGCGGTGATTGCCGACGAGCTCGGTCGTGATCTCAACGAATGTGCAGTGTACGGCCGCGAAGGCCAGACGGGTGTTAGAGAGCGTGGCACGATCGGTTTCGAAACCATTCGTGCGGGTGACATTGTCGGCGAACATACCGTGCTATTCGCCGCTGAGGGTGAACGTATAGAGATTACCCATAAGGCGTCGAATCGAATGACGTTCGCGCACGGGGCAATGCGAGCCTGTCGCTGGATGGAAACTCGACAGGCTGGTGTTTATAGTATGCAGGATGTTCTGGGTATAACGTGAATCCACTTTAAATAGGGATGATAAGCAATTGTATTCAAATCATTTTTATATATTTCCAGCCATTCATCTACGCAATGGAAAAGTAGTACGCTTCGCGCCTGGTGATACCAGTAACCCCATCGTTTTCCACACCGATCCGATGGCCTGCGCACAACGCTGGATAGCCGAGGGTGCCCGATGGTTACAGGTCGTCAATCTGGATGCCGCATTCGACGAAGACGCCAGCCATAACTGGGACTTGATCTCGCAGATGGCTGGACTCGACGTCAATATTCAGTTCGGTGGCGGGATACGCAGTCTCGATGATGTCGACTGGGCCATGAAATCGGGAATAAAACGCGTCATCCTGGGTACTGCGGCGGTCGAGAATCCGCAGATCATGGCGCAGGCAATCGCGCGTTACGGCAGCGAAGCGATCGTGCTCGGTATCGACGCTGACGCGTCAGGCGAAGTGAAGACACACGGCTGGCAATCTGCCGGTAGCGTTCAGGCAACGGCGTTTGCCATTCAGATGCGCCAATTGGGCGTCACTACAGCCATCCACACCAGTATCCATCGGGATGGTTCGATGACCGGTGCCGATCTTGAAGCCTCAATCGATCTCGCGCGGGCCAGTAGTTTGCGCATCATTGTCGGCGGTGGCATCGGCTCGATGGAAGATGTGCGCGAATGTTTCAACAAGGATGGCATTGATGGCGTTATTATCGGTAAGGCGCTTTACGCAGGGCAGGTCGACCTAAAGAAGGCATTGCGTGTATCAGAGCGCAAAGATTCGTTTGAAACGGCCGTGGAAAACTGGAAAGCCGACCAGGATAAACCCTGGAATCGTTTCGGCTATGAATTGGTCGAGCATAACCTCAAGAAGCACATACCGGTCGATTCTCCCCCCTTGCGCATACTCGATGCCGGTGGCGGTAACGGTCTGCACAGTTTGCCTCTGGCACGAATGAATCATCAAATCGAGCTTGCTGATGTTTCGCAGCAAATGCTTAACGATGCGCGTGCCAATGCGGCACTCGCTGGTGTTACCAATCGTCTCCACACGCATGCGATCGACATTCTCACGATTGCCGGCAAGTTCCCTGAAAATGAGTTCGACATTGTCCTGTGCCATAACGTCATGCAATTTGTAGACGAGGCGGAAGCGCTGTTGGAAACCTTATGCAAGGTACTTAAACCGGGCGGCTTTCTGTCGCTGATCAGTACCAATCAATATTCCCTGCCTTATCAGGCGGCATTTCTGGAGCAGGATCTGGACAAGGCCTTTGAATTACTGGACACGAGTGATCAATTCGATCCCGTGTTCGGCATCGAGGAACACGAATTTCGCCCCGATGAAGTTACCCAGTGGCTAACCACCCTCGGGCTCGATGTTGAAAAGCACTATGGAATTCGATGCCTGTACAACTACTGGGGCACCAATGAGCTGAAACAGGATTCAGCGGTGCAGGAACAGCTGAAGCGGCTCGAAATAGAGTTAACCGATCGCTATCCCTATAACTTGAATGCCCGCCAGTTTCAGCTGATTGCGCGCAAAAACTAGTTAAGCGTTTCGAGATTGCTGTCAGGCAGATTTTTATCTGCTCTCTGTGCCTCAGCGCATCGTCACCAGTTCTTCGGAACTGGTCGGGTGAATGGCCACGGTATCGTCAAAGTCCTTCTTGCAGGCACCCATGCGGATTGCGACGGCAAAGCCCTGCAACATTTCGTCGACCGCAGGTCCGATCATGTGGCAGCCGATTATTTTTTCCTCTTCATCAAGACAGACCAGTTTCATTGCGGTCGGCACATCGTGTCCGCTGATCGAATTGAACATGCCGGTAAACCGGGTCTGATAGATCTTCACCCGATCACCGTACTCCTCGCGCGCAACCGCTTCGGTGGCGCCGATGGTTGCAATAGGTGGGTGACTGAAAACGACGGTTGGAATCAATTCGTAATCGAGGTGCCGCTCAGTTTGTCCGTCATACAGCCGGTCAGCGAGACGCCTGCCGGCTGCAATTGCAACGGGGGTCAGGGCTGCGCGACCAGTGACATCGCCAAGTGCAAAAATATTGCTCTGGTTCGTGCGCTGGTACAGGTCTGAGTCGATGAACCCTTTTTCCGTGGTAGCGACGCCAGCCTTGCCGAGTTCCAGCGAGCTAAGATCGGCATGCCTGCCAATGGCATAAATGACCTGGTCGACATCTTCCATACCGACGCCGTGACTATCCTGCAGTTCGAGTTTTCCGGAAGCACTGCGCTCGATTGAGGTAATCTGACACCGCATCCGCAGTTCGATCCCCGACTGACCCAGGCGTTCCAGCAGCGTGGTTTGCAACAGGCTGTCGAATTCGCCAAGCACATGTTCTTTGCGTAAATACATGCTCACTTCAGTGCCGAGTGCCGCCAGCACACCGGCCAGTTCGACCGCGATATAGCCCGACCCGACTATCGCAACGCGCGCTGGTTGCTGCTCTAGCGCAAAAAAACCATCCGAGGTGATCGCGTGTTCCACGCCCGGGACATCGGGAAGTGTCGGTTCCGTGCCGGTTGAAATAACGATGTCGCGTGCACTGTAGTGCTTGCCGTCAACCGCGATGGTATTGGCATCTACAAAGCAGGCCTCACCCACAATCTCATCGATGCCAAGGTCTTTAAGGTAACCGTGATACCAGGTATTGATACCGCTAATATATTTCTCGCGTTTTGCGACCAGTTTGGTCCAGTCAAAGCTGTTTCGCGTCAGGTCATAGCCGTAGCCTCCCGCATCTTCGATCATCTCGGCGAGGTTGGCACCGAACCACATGATTTTTTTGGGCACGCAGCCGACATTGACGCAGGTGCCGCCCATCTTGCC
>JAIBDO010000174.1 GCA_024686195.1 Gammaproteobacteria bacterium
ACTTTTTCCAGGTCGACATGACCACCCGATACCAGGCAACCGCGCTTACGCGCAATCAGTTCCAGCAACTCGATCTCGGAGCCGGGCATGTCGTCGATATCGTAACGCTCAATCAATCGTTGCGGATAATGGTCCATAAAAAACTCGGCTATGAAACTGGCAACGTCCTGCATGGCCAGGGCCGTATCACGAATCGCACCACTGGCGGCCAGACGGTAGCCACTGTTTTCGTTTTCGATATTCGGCCAGAGCATCCCGGGCGTATCGATCAAAGTCAGCTCGGGTGAGATTTCAATACGTTGTTGTAAACGGGTCATGGCGGCTTCATTACCGGTTCTGGCGATGCTACGCCCGGCAAGCCGGTTTATCATGGTCGATTTACCCACATTCGGAATCCCGGCGATCATCGCGTAAATCATGTCGGAGCGGTTTGCTCGTTTCGGCACCAGGCTTCTACACAGGCCAGGTAATTCACTGTGGACATTGTCACCATTGCTGCAAACCAGTGTCTTGACCTGATTTTGCTGTTCCAGCTTGACGACCCATTCGGCCAGCCGGGCGCGGTCCGACATATCGCTCTTGTTGAGTAACTTTATGCAGGGCTTATCGCCACGCAGTTGCGCCAGCATCGGATTTTCGCTGGAACCCGGCAAACGAGCGTCGAGCATCTCGATGACAATATCGACCTGCGGCAGGATCTCCTTGAAGGCCTTGCTTGCCTTGTACATGTGACCCGGGTACCACTGAATCATGCTGTATCCTTAAATTGTCTGAAGGGCTTATTCTCGCCAAGTCTATTCCCAATGTCATTAAAACGTTTAAAATAGCGAAATGGTTGAAATTAGGCATCGCGTCGGGATCAGTGGTAGCGCGCAGGAAATTTATGCGTTGCTGACCACCGATGACGGCTTATCGAGATGGTGGACAACCGATTCTCACGGTGCCGGCGAACCCGGCTCCATCATCGCTTTTCGTTTCGGTGAAGCTGGGCCTGACTTCGAAGTGCTTGAGCTGTTGCCGCATAGCAAAGTGGTATGGCGCCACAGTGGCGAGATGCCACCCGCATGGAAGGGCAGCGAGGTATCGTTTCAGCTTGAAGAAACCGCGACACAGACTTTCGTTAATTTCAGACATTACAACTGGCAGCATTCGGATGACTTTCTGGCGCATTGCAGCACCAAGTGGGGGATGTTCATGATGAGTATTAAATCCTGTATCGAAACCGGTCGCGGCTATCCGTATCCCGACGACATTCATATCGAGTTCGATGAGAAATCATGAATGACCCTGATAGTATTATTGCTGAGCTGGAGTCAGAGTTTGTCGAACTCTACAAGATCCTCAAATTCGAAGGCTTGAGTGAGTCAGGCGGCAGCGCCAAGCAGGCGATTGCCGATGGACTGGTCAGCGTCAATGGGGAAGTCGAAACCCGCAAGCGCAAGAAAATACGTGCCGGCGATCAGATAGATTTCATCGATCATCACATCGAAATTATTAACAAGCCCAACGATTGATACGGCGACCGGTCGGCAGCTTTATTGACCCAGCCGAGGAACCCTTTTTGCGCGGACAAGCCGAGGATGACGCTCTGATTATTCTGGGCTAGAATACGCGTCCCTTGAACCGGCTCTGGATTTACGCTCCAGGAGGCTTGATGTCATCGCCCATCGTTATCGCTGCGCTCTATCGTTTTGTGCGGCTCGACAATTACGAATCTCTGCGCCAGCCGCTGCTGGATTTCATGCTGGAAAAACAGGTGCGCGGCACCCTGTTGCTCGCGGCAGAAGGTATTAACGGCACGATTGCCGGAAACGCCGTAGCGATCGAATCGATGCTCGACTATCTGCGTGAAGATGATCGACTGCGCGAACTCGATTATAAACTGTCCTTTGACGATGAAATGCCTTTCTACCGTTCACGCGTTAAGCTCAAACGCGAAATCGTTACCATGGGTGTCGAAGATCTCGACCCGGCACAAGGTGGTACCTACGTCGATGCTCACGACTGGAACGCATTGATTGAAGATCCCGAGGTGACCTTAATCGATACGCGTAACGCCTATGAGTCGGCGATCGGCACTTTCAGCGGAGCGATCCAACCACAGACAGAGTCGTTTCGTGAATTTCCCGAATACGCGAAGCAGAATCTTGATCCTGCCAAGCACCGCAAAGTGGCTATGTTCTGTACCGGAGGTATCCGCTGTGAAAAGTCGACTGCCTACTTGCGTCAACAGGGTTTTGACGAGGTTTATCATTTACGCGGCGGTATTTTAAAGTATCTCGAGGAAGTTGCGCAGGAAGAATCGCGTTGGCAGGGCGAATGCTTTGTTTTTGATAATCGAGTCAGCGTCAACCATGCGCTCGAGAAAGGTAGTTATGATCAATGTCATGCCTGTAGACTACCGATTACCGAAGAAGACAAACGCAGTGACCTTTATCATGCGGGCGTGAGTTGCCCTGCCTGCCACGACTCGCATACAGAGGAAGAGAAGAAACGTTTTCGCGAACGCGAAAAACAGGTAAGGCTGGCCCGTGAAAGGGGTGAGCGTCACCTCGGCGCCGATGCTGTCGTGCAGGCAGGCAAGCGTAAAACGCTGAAACTGGCCAAAAAGCAAAACCAGCGTGAACGCGCAAGCTAAGCGGTGTTTTCAACAACGCACCAATCAACACCGAACGAACCGGGAGTAGTGCAACGATGAAGACCATCGGTTTGATTGGTGGGATGAGCTGGGAGAGCAGCCTGCTTTACTACCGCCTGATTAATCAGGGCGTTCAGCAGCGACTAGGTGGCTTACATTCTGCCGAGCTGTTGATGCACAGTGTTGATTTCGCGCCCATCGAAAACTTGCAGCACCGCGGAGACTGGGAGGGCGCCAGCAAAATTCTGATCGATGCTGCGCAGCGTCTGCAAGCCGGGGGCGCCGATTTTTTGTTGATTGGCACCAACACCATGCATCAGGTTGCACCGGCAGTGACGGCCGCCATTGACATTCCCTTGCTGCACATCGCCGATGCGACCGCGCAGGTGCTGGTCAGTAATAATGTCCGTCGAGTAGGTCTTCTCGGTACCGCCTTCACCATGGAACTCGAGTTTTATCGTGAGCGCATCGAGCGCCACGGTATTGAAGTGGTGGTGCCCGATTTACACGACCGGCAAATGGTACACGATATTATTTACCAGGAATTATGCCTCGGCAAAGTAGACGATGATTCGCGTGAGGTGTACCTCGCCATCATAGACCGGTTGCGCGAGCAGCACATCGACGGAGTCATTCTTGGTTGCACCGAAATCGGCCTGTTGATCGATTCGCGCCACACCGACATGCTTCTGTACGATACCACCGAGATTCATGCCGCGCAGGCGGTTGACTTCGCGTTGCAGACCTGAGGTCCGGGTTGCATCAAGTCCTATTGGTTTTTCACCAATCCTGAAGAGACCAAACTCGAATTCGTTTATCCTCTAATAACCGCTATTGATACGTGGGCTGGCGTTGATGATATTGACCAATTAGCGCGTAAACTCGGGCTGGATCAATTCGATAGTAAGATTTGAAACGGCATAGGCACTGCAAAAAAGCGCGTAGCCTTGTTCACGCTGTTGGGTACTAAGCGCATCGGGCTGGCCCCGTGGATAGATGACTTCACCTGCCAATAGTCTGCCCAGACAGGAACCACACTGGCCACTGCGGCAACTGTATGAGATCAGAACGTCTGCGGCATGGGCGGCGGTGAGTATCGGCTCTCCTGCGATACAATCGAATTGATCACCATCCGGCAGGACGGTGATCTTGTATACGGGCTCAAAGATAGTCTTTGGAATGTTTCAGGCAGCCGGTTGACTGCGTTTGCTTTTAAGCCAGCGGATAATCGGATCCCATTGATCGAGATCCTTGCGCACCGCATAAGGTGGCAATTCGAACACACCCAGCCCGCGCTCTGCCGCGCGGACGTAGTTCTGCGTTTCCCTCAGAACACTGATAAAAGGCGCCTTGCGCACCTTGCGCAGGTAACTGTCGAGCTGGTGATAGATGTTGTAATTCTCACGGCAACGGTTGGCAATCAATGCAACCCGCGCTTCTTTGCGCGCGACGCGGTTATTATCAAGCACCTTTTGCACAAACGGCGTGGCCGCGCGCATGTCGATTGGCGACGGCAGGACCGGAATAATGATGCTTTGCGCGCGCCGCAACAGAGCGTTGAGTTCGGCACCGCGGACTGCTGCGGGCGTATCGTAGATGACATAATCGGCATTTCGGGGAACACGGTATTGGCCGAGCGCACCGTTTATACCGCTGATCGAACTGCGTCCACTGGGGCGAGCCTTCAACCAGTCAAGACTGGAAGCCTGAGGGTCGAGATCAACCAGGATAACCTTGTTTCCCTGCGTCGCATAATAGCTGGCAAGGTTGGTAGCGACCGTGCTTTTCCCCGAGCCACCCTTGGCATTCAACACCATGATCGAGCGCATATAACCTCCATTACCCTGGATTTGAATTAGTTCTGATTATCGTTTAATTTTCCTGACTGTGCAAAAGTGACTGGCGCAAGCACCGATGTCAGTCGAGGCCAAGTTCATCCCAGATTGCATCAATTTTCTCGACTACTTCAGCGGACATTTTTATTGGTTTACCCCATTCGCGCGTGGTCTCACCGGGTAGCTTGTTGGTAGCATCCAGTCCCATTTTGGATCCCAGGCCTGAAACCGGAGAGGCAAAATCAAGATAATCGATGGGCGTGTTGTCGACCAGGGTGATATCACGGCTCGGGTCGGTGCGCGTAGAAATTGCCCAGATGACGTCTTCCCAACTGCGCGCATCGATATCGTCATCGACGACGATTACAAACTTGGTGTACATGAACTGACGCAGAAAAGACCAGACCCCCATCATCACGCGTTTAGCGTGACCCGGGTACTGTTTTTTCATACTGACGATGGCAACGCGATAGGAGCAGCCCTCGGCCGGTAGATAAAAATCAATGATTTCGGGAAACTGCTTTTGCAGGATAGGAATAAAAACTTCGTTCAGAGCCAAACCCAGCACCGATGGTTCGTCAGGTGGACGACCAGTATAGGTGCTGTGATAGATAGGATTTTTGCGCATGGTCATGGCTTCGACGGTAAATACCGGAAAGCGCTCGACTTCGTTGTAGTACCCCGTGTGATCGCCAAACGGACCTTCATCTGCCTCATCGTTAGCGTAGATATGTCCTTCCAGCACAATTTCAGCGCGTGCCGGAATCTCGAGATCTGATAACAATGAACGGGTGATCTCGGTCTTCGAGCCGCGCAGTAAACCCGCAAATGCGTACTCCGCCAGCGTATCAGGGATGGGCGTCACCGCAGCCAGTATGGTTGCCGGATCACAACCCAGCACGACCGATATCGGGAATGGTTCATCACCCCTCTGTAGACGCCATTCCTGATAATCCAGTGCACCGCCTCGATGGGAGAGCCAGCGCATGATCAATCTATTTCGGCCAATCAACTGCTGCCGATAAATACCGAGATTCTGTCGTTGTTTGACAGGTCCCCGGGTCGCAACAAGGCCCCAGGTAATCAACGGCGCGGCATCCTCAGGCCAACAGGTCTGAATCGGAAGCATCGACAAATCAACCTCGTCGCCGTGATACTGTACTTCCTGACAAATACCTCTTTTCACCACTTTAGGCGACATATCGAGGATTTTCCGATAAATTGGCAGCGTTTTCATCGCTTCTTTGAAACCTTTTGGTGGTGCAGGTTCCTTCAAAAACGCGAGCAACTTACCCACTTCACGCAAGTTTGCGGCATTTTCTTCACCGAGCGCCTGGGCGACTCGTTGTTCGGTACCAAACAGGTTGGCCAGCAACGGGATTTTGCTGTCACCTGCATTTTCGAACAACAACGCAGGACCACCCGCACGCAGCACGCGGTCCGATATTTCGGTTATTTCAAGATCGGTGGACACCGATCTCGTAATTCGCTTCAGATCACCCTGCCGTTCCAACTGGCCGATGAAATCCCTCAGATCTTTGTATTCCATCTACCAGATCTTGATGCCGTGGAACCGTGCCTTGATACGACTTTCAACCATTTTTTTGCTGATCAGGAAACACACCAACAGGAGAGCCACCAAAAATGGAACAATAATTTCCCAGTAATGCCGGAGTGTTTCCCAAAGAATTTCTATAGACGGTTCGTTATTCTCTTTCTTCAGGTCAATTTCAAGTTTTTGATCAATTTCGAGTTGCTTGTCCAGTATTTCCTGTTGCAGTCTGGCAATAGTGTCGTCAGCCTCTAGTTTCTGGATCTGGATCTGCTCCATTTTGCTGGTCATTTCGTCCATATCCTGTTCGTAAGTCTCTACGATTGTCTTGCTGTTGCTTAGTTTTTCAATTTCGTCAAACAGGCTGGCGTTTTTCTCCCGTTCCTCGCGCAACAGCAGGTTTGAAGTCGGACTGGTCACCAGAAAGCCCCTCTTTACCCAGCCACGGGTACCTTCCGGAGTAGTCACCAGCGCATAAGGTCCTCGTATCTCGTCAATGAGGAGAGCGTCACCGGATTGCAGCAATTTCAACACTTTGCTCTTGGAGTTGGCATCCTGGTATAGCGAAAGGCGCAATTGATCGGTCACGTATTGTTTGTCCTTTTCCGTGTTCGTCGAATCCTGTGCGAAAGCCTGCACACAGCAGATCGTAAGAATCAGGGAAAGGAAAAATTTTATCATCACTGGTTTATTCCACTATGCCTCAGCAAGG